>NZ_JBIWCW010000001.1:33993-425091 GCF_044761665.1 Peribacillus sp. NPDC097295 | reverse complement strand
CGGAGCAACGGGAGAGCCGGGAGCCTCGGGAGCAACCGGAGCGACAGGAGGTACCGGAGTAACGGGAGGAACCGGAGCAACGGGAGAGCCGGGAGCCTCGGGAGCAACCGGAGCGACAGGAGGTACCGGAGTAACGGGAGGAACCGGAGCAACGGGAGAGCCGGGAGCGACAGGAGGAACGGGAGCAACAGGAGAGCCGGGAGCAACCGGAGGAACCGGAGCAACGGGAGAGCCGGGAGCGACAGGAGGTACCGGAGGAACCGGAGCAACCGGAGCAACCGGAGGAACCGGAGGAACCGGAGGAACCGGAGCAACCGGAGGAACCGGAGGAACCGGAGCAACGGGAGAGCCGGGAGCGACAGGAGGAACCGGAGCAACAGGAGAGCCGGGAGCCACGGGAGCAACCGGAGGAACGGGAGCAACCGGAGGAACGGGAGCAACGGGAGAGCCGGGAGCGACAGGAGGAACGGGAGCAACCGGAGGAACCGGAGCAACAGGAGCTACTGGTCCAGGCGGACTGACAGTTTTCCTTGGAACAGATCAATCAATTGGTAATCTGGATTTCCTAGGCTTAGGTACTTCTTCAGCAAGTTTTGTACGAAACACGTTAGTTGTTCCACAGGATGCCACCATTACAGGTTTGGTCTTAAATATCCGTGATAATGCTTTAGGAGACGGAGTCCTAGCATCAGCTGAAATATATGTAAGCTCAGATTGTGGGTTTGATGCTCCTGTAGCAACAGGTATCGTTGCTACAATAACGGGACCAAATTCAGATGACACAAGAAATTGTTGTGCATTTGCAGCCGCTGATTTTGCTGTTGAGCAATGTGATTTAATAACTGTCAGAATCACCACTGGTGATGGAGCATTTGCTAATGGTGTAGCAGCAACTATTTTACTCTCTACTACTACACCGTAGTAAAAAACAACAATTATCCAAATCAACTTACAGGTTGTCTTTAAGTGGTTTCCACTGAGAGGCAACCTTTTTCTGTTAGACAAACCCTTTACACATGAATCTCTTCGGCTCATACATCAATTTAATAATGGTGGTGTATTGATAAAAGGAAATAGCATGATTTGAAATGGTTCAAGAGCGTGTGAGTTAATAGGCATACAAATGGTTAACTCCCTTTGCATAGAGTTTTTCCTTTATACAAATAGTATGAAGAAAGTGAGGGGGAAGGAGGAAAAGGATTCAATGGCAAAAAAAATCGTAAAAGGAGCACTATTTGTATGTGTTTTATATATCCTTTATGCAGTGGCTACAGCGGTTGTTTTGTTCTATTTTCCGTTGGAGAAAAAAGGGGATATGCCAACTAATAATGTGAGTGAATTTATGGGGAAGGGTGATTCTTCCGATCGGGTCCTATTGCTCGAGGATGGATACGAATCAGGACGTGCTCGAATGCAAATGATTCAGGAAGCGGAAGAATCCATTGATATCGCCTATTACTCGATTGCAAAAGGGAAATCGACAGAGCTCATGCTTGGTGCCCTTATCGATGCAGCTGATCGTGGTGTCAAGGTCCGAATCCTTTTAGATGGGATTTGCCATGGTCTTCGCTTCAACATGAGTGATGCCCGTTATGCCTTGGCGTCGCACGAAAATATCGAATTAAGGTATTATGAATCGTTTAAGATATTCCAGCCATGGACATGGAACAACCGGCTTCATGACAAAATCATGATCGCTGATGGGAAGCTGGGCATTATTGGCGGCCGAAATATAGCCGATAAATATTTAGCGAAAAAACCACCAAAGAACTTTGTGCATGATCGGGATGTCATTATCTTTAATGCAAAACAAGATAAAGAAAGTGCAAACGTTCAAATGAAAGTGTATATGAATGAATTATGGAATCATCCTTATACAAGCGATCCCTTTTCTGACCTTTCAAAAAGACAGGTTACCAAAGGGAAAAAGGAAAAGAAAAAATTAGCCAGTAAATATAATAAGGCCATAAAAGCCGACGAGAACTTTGTTACACCATCGATGAAGTGGAGTGCAATAACCACTTCAGCAAAACGAGTGAGCTTTATTCGGAATCCCATCGAACGTTTCAAAAAACAACCCGTTGTCTGGAAAACGCTTATTGACTTAGCGACAGTATCTGACAAGTCCGTTCTGATGCAGAGTCCGTATGTGATACCTACAAAAGAGATGAAGAAGTATGTACCAGATAACATGAATTCGGCTGCCGATTGGACATTGCTCACGAATTCCGTAAAATCCACTCCCAATGTTTTTGCCTTTTCTGGCTACTTGGATACGAGAGAAGATATAGTGCAGACTGGTTTACGACTTTATGAATATGCGGATCACTACTCCTTACATGCCAAATCGGTCGTCTATGATCAACGAATCAGTGCAGTTGGTTCCTTCAACCTGGATCCACGATCATCATTTTTAAGTACAGACTCGATGGTCGTCATCGATAGCGAGGAGTTCGCGCAACAGCTGACAGAGGCCATAGATAACAAAATCAGTAGTAGCACACTTGTTGCGGATAAGAAAGAGAAGATTGAGACGCCAAAAGATGAGAAAAAAGACAAGTCGTTTAAGGCCATCATGCTGAATGCTCTTTCAAAAATAGCGATACTTTGGAGAGGATTGGTTTGAAATATTATGACTTTCATATCACATACTAGAATAACAAAAGTACATCATTTTATTTAGATGTGCTTTTTTTGTTTATAGGACCAACCATCTCATACTCTATAGAAATAAAATATTATTGAAATACTTAATATCGAGTGATAAGGTGGAAAAAATACCCTTTTTTTATTTTTGGCAATACATTTGGTGTGTTTGGGAGGGAATATTATATGGGAAACGAATTGAAAGAGCTTATCAAGATGTGTGACCTTGCAATAAAGCAGAAAGATTTTGATACACTGATGAATTACTATACTGATGATGCACTTCTGGTTGTTAAGCCTGGAATGAAAGCACAAGGTAAAGAGGAAATCAAAAAAGCATTCATTGAAATCTCGAAATATTTCAATGACACCCTTGTGCCAACGCAGGGAGAAATGATTATTTTAGAGACAGGAGATACTGCGTTAGTTATTTCCCAAACGTTACTTGACGCTGATAAAAAGGAAACAGAATATTCTATGGATAGAAGAGCAACATATGTCTTTAAAAAAAATTCACAAGGTAAATGGCTTTGTGCAATTGATAACTCATATGGTACAGAATTAATCAATAAGTAGCTTTAGGTTCTATGATGATTACTCAACCTTCTCGTGGGTATTTCCGCTCATATCCATGTAAAGTAATTTAATCAAACTTCTTCCAATTCAATTGTGATATTCTATTGTAATATCATTAGAAATTTCACTCGATTTAGGAGGACTTTTTTGGATGGAGCAACAAAAGCTAGCTGTTCAAAAGAAATCATTATTCTTATTTTTTTTCACGTTGGGCATTGTCCTTGTTGCCTTCAATCTGCGTCCAGCCATCACTTCGGTGGGACCATTAGTCGGCGTGATTCAGGCAGACCTTGGACTATCCCATTGGAGTGCAGGGTTATTGATGAGTTTTCCGTTAATTACGTTTGCCATCATGTCGCCTATCGTTCCGAAAATCGCCAATCGGTTGACGAATGAGAAGACTTTGTTGCTTGGGTTGTTCATTCTGTTAATCGGGATTTGCATCCGGTCCGTTTCGATATCGATATTCCTATTTATGGGGACCATTCTCGTCGGGATGGGGATATCCATCGGAAATGTCCTTTTACCTGTCGTTATTAAGGATAAATACCCGCAGAAATTCGGTCTGATGACAAGCGTCTATTCCACTTCGATGGGGTTGATTGCTTCTCTTGCTTCGGGGCTGAGCGTTCCATTGGCCATTGGGTTGAAGCTTGGTTGGCAGGGGGCCTTGATCGTTTGGGGAATTCCGGCGGTACTGGCCATCGTGGTTTGGATGTACCTTCTCAGGTTGAATGACGGAAAAGGAAACCCGATAAGAAGTGTCAGTTTAAGTGCAACTAAAATTTGGCATTCCCCACTTGCTTGGCAAATCGCCTTATACATGGGTTTTCAATCCTTTTTATTTTATGTGACGATTGCGTGGTTACCAGAAATCTTAATTAATCATGGGATAAGCAGGGAGACTGCTGGTTGGTTACTTTCGTTTACCCAGTTGGTGGGGCTACCTTCGAGCTTCTTCATTCCCGTTATTGCTGCACGACTTCATTCCCAGGTTTGGCTAGCTTTTGGGCTGGGATTGTGCTCGATCATCGGATATGCAGGGTTATGGATTGGCTCTTCTTATCCCATCCTTATTGGCAGTATTACTTTGATCGGAATCGCATTGGGAGGGAATTTCCCACTTGCACTAAGTTATATCGGCATTCGCGCACGGAATGCGAATCAAGCCGCCGAGTTATCAGGAATGGCTCAATCAACTGGCTATCTACTTGCAGCCGTTGGACCGATACTCATTGGATACTTGTTTGATTTGGCTCAAGAATGGACCATTCCGCTAACTGCACTCATCCTCAACGCTGCTTTGGTCATGATCTTCGGTATGATTTCCGGACGAGACCGGCAGGTGGCATAAAGAAAAGGCAGCAATCCTGTGATTGCTGCCTGTACCTATAAATAGCCAACCCCATTAATTAATGATGAGCCTTTTCCATCGCTAGCTTTAACCCAAAACCTATCAGGATTGTACCGGTAATGCCTTCAAAAACCATTTGGGTCCTCGGCTTTTTCATGAAAGCGCTGATCTGGTTAAGCAAGTAGATGTAGAAGAAGAACCATAATGCTGTCAAAATGGTGTAGGTAGCCCCCATCAATAGAAATGGCAGAAATGTATCATGTCCAGGATTCACGAACTGTGGCAAAAACGTTAGAAAGAACACAGCCACTTTCGGATTGAGCAAGTTGGTCAGGAACCCCTGTTTAAAGCAAGACTTGCTTTCGTATTTATTCTCAGAATTCATTTCATCGGTTGCTGCGACTTCTTTATTCCTCAATCCCCATAATGTCTTGATTCCTAGATAGATCAAGTACACGGCACCAACGTATTTAAAAATGGAAAATAATAAGGCAGATTTAACGATAATCGCTGATAGTCCTAAAACAGCGGCCGTTGTATGAATGAGAAGGGCACAACACGTACCAAGCATCGTTTGTAGGCCACCCCTCTTCCCGACCGAAAAGGTGTTCTTAGTTGCAATCGCCGTATCGGGACCTGGTAATAGTATGAGAAGGATGCACATCATGATAAATACATAAAAATTTTCCAAGTTAAAAACACCAACCTTACTATTTGAGTATTCTGATAAATTTATTATTTACTGTAACACAAATCATCCTGGAAAGGGATAGCTGCTACTAATTTTCATAGTACCTTACAACTATTGTCCGATTAGTTTGCTATACTTTATATACACTGAATGATTCAAGAAATCCATCGGGCTAAAGGAGAAGTGAACCATGCAAACTTTAGAAAAAGTATCGAAACATATCGTCTATCTGACGAGAGTGGAGGTAACGGATCGTCCGATTCTTGTTGCTGTTTCCGGAGCAAAGAAAACGCTCATCATTGACGCGGGTAACTCCGTCTCACATGCTCAGCTATTTCAAGATGAATTGATGAAGGGCAATCTGAGCGGGGACATGCTGGTTCTTACCCATTCACATTGGGACCATGTATTTGGACTGGAAAACGTGGACGTTCCGGTAATATGCGAGAAGGGGACGTACAGGAACATTAAAGAGATGCAGCTGCTATCTTGGGATGATCATTCCCTTGATCAGCGGGTCAAGGAAGGGGTCGAGATTCCTTTTTGTGCCGACGCCATCAAGTTGGAGTTGGGTACAGAACGGGACATTTCCCTGAAGCTTCCTGATATTGTTTTTGAAAAATCGCTAACCATTGATCTGGGGGATATAACATGTATCGTAGAACACGTGGGTGGGGACCATGCCGCGGATTCTTGCATTGTGTATGTACCTGAGGAAAACACCTTAATTCTGGGCGATTGCCTGTATGCCAACCTCTATGCTGATAAATGGAATTACACGGCTGAAAAGGCTTTGAAGCTTGTTGAGAAAATCGAATCCTATCATGCCGAAACATATATCCTTTCCCATCATGATCAGCCATGCACGAAACAGGAGATGGAGCAGGAGATCAAGTTATTTAAGGATTGTGCCAGTCTTGTCGTCAAGCATCAGGGCAACCAAGAAATGATGGAGCAAGAGCTGGCTATAAAGCTAAACCGCAATTTAACCGAAGATGAGCTAGACACGGTGGGGCTTTTTGTAAATGGCTTTACTGGGTAAGTGAAGGAACAGGTAATTTTAATAAAACAAAAAAGTCGAATTCCTGTAACAGGAGTCGACTTTTTTGTGTCTTATTCTGCTTTCACCAGAATCTCTTTCTTCCCGTAAATCCGGTAAAGAATCAAGGCGAACACCATTCCCACGAAGGAGATGGAAGAAATCGATAGGTAAAGGATTTTCCCTCCAAACGCTCCATATATGGCGCCCCCTATATAAGAAGCAAGGATTCCCGAAACTCCAAAGAACAGCAAGGCCAGTATCGTCTGCCCCGTGGCACGCCATTCAGCCGGCACAATCCGGTACAGATATTGTATAGCAGCCGAGTAGAAAATGGGGAATGTTAACAGTTGCATGATCTGCAAGTAAGCTAACAGATGCGGATCCGTCAGCCAGGCCGAAACGAAATACCGGATAAAGAAAAATGCAGCCGCGAAGGAGATGATGATGATTTCCTTGCCTTTGCGAAGCCACCAGAAGCTTAGTGCAAACACGACAATTTCACTGCCGGCTGCCAAGAACCAAGTGAGACCAACAAGTGTGGTGCTTCCTCCCAGTTCTCGAATATACACACCCAGGAACGTATCGTTCATCCTGGCTGGAACCGCACAAATGAAGACCAGCAAAAGGAATAGTAAGGTTTCTTTATTGCTGAAAAAATGCTTGAGCGTTTTCATCGTAACAGGCTTTCCTGAAACGGGTGCGTCTGGCATCATCCAGATGATCACAAAACCGATAAAACCAATACCGGAAAAGAGCCATGCCAGACTGTTCGCACCGAAATGGGACATCACATAGCCCGTGATCAGTGAGATAACAGCATATCCTAACGCGCCATATGTACGGATGGATCCATAGCTGATTCCATTCGATTCTGCAATCGTAAAGTTGAGGCTTTCCGTCAGTGGGTCAATCGGCATCAGGAAGAAATATAGCAACATAGCAAATAGAATCAATAGAAGATAGCTTCCCGAATCGTACAGAAAATAACCGAGTATGCTTGAGAAAAAAATCAGCAGCAACAGGACTTTGCGAATCGTCTTCGTTTTGTCACTGATCATGCCCCATAAAGGCTGGGTAATCAAAGTCACAAACCCACCTGTCCCAATGATAAATCCGATCTGGCCCGGTGACAGTCCCTGATCGTCTAGATAAACTGGTAGAAACGGAATGAAAATGGCAAGTAAACCGAAGTATAAAAAGTTAAAGCCTTTCAGTAATCCTAATGTTCTCATAAAATGTATAGTACCCCACAAATTCTTTAGATTGGATGGAACTCACCTTTATTATTGTAACATTCCCGGAATTAATTGAAATCTATAGATTACCAATTTCCTATTTTACCATGGGAAATATGTGAGTGTTTTTTTATCATTTAATACTTTTGATGGGTGTGCGTGATATAATTAACGTCAGAAAATGAGGTAGGGAGTTGGGGGTTTGGATCAAGATACAAAAGTTGTTCAGGAGTTAAAGGAACTTAAACAAAAGGTTGCTTCTCTTGAAGACTTATTACTTGCAGAAAGAAAAGAGAAAGTAGGCCCCGGCCGTACCTTTATAGATGCCATTTTATCGTTATTATTCGGATTGTTTGTCGTAGGACCGGTTGTCGTAGTAGTTATTGGGGTTTTAATGATTGTAATGTCGTGGTTAGGTTAGGGGTTAAATACCTTTTTTGGGTTTGTCTTCTTAAAAATTTTTCTTGGATAGGGTTTTGTCCGCCAAGAATAAAGATTTCAACCTAATCATAGCTTTAAAAACGGTGGGAATTAAGAAATGGTTCATATAGGATGTTTCGGGGTAAATACCTGTTATAAAAATACTAATATATAAAACGGAGTAAGCTATGAAAAAAAATATGAAAAATCTTTACCCATTGAGTTATTTATTATTGTTTGTCCTTACTAGTGTCATTTACTCAGTCATCAACCAAATACCGAGTGATGCAGTCGATGTCACGACGAAGATAGATGAGGGGATCCCCTTTATCAAGGAATTCATTTTCCCGTATTTACTTTGGTACCCATTTATATATGGTTTGCTGATTTATTTTTGCTTTGTCGATCGAAAGCAATATTTCGTTGCGATAAGTAGTTTAATAACAGGGAAACTGATTTGCTTTGTTGTATATATTTTCTGGCAAACGACAGTGCCACGTCCGATAGTGGCAGGGGATGATATCTTTGCTAATCTGATTCGTTTCATCTACATGCATGACCAGCCTGTCAATTGTCTGCCAAGTATCCATGTAATGACGACGTTTATCATGATGATTATCGTTTATAACAGAAAAGAGGATTTCAAGTGGGAGTATATTAGTGTGACAGTTATTGGGGCGCTTATTATCCTGTCCACTTTATTCACGAAACAGCATGCCATTTTGGATGCTTTGGCGGGTATCCTTGTTGCTTGTGGAGTATATGCAGCGGCCCAGTTTATGTTCAGCGGTAGAAAGAGCTTTCAGGCGCACCACTTTCGGGCAGGACGTTTGAAAAAGAGAATGAAAAATAGCGACCTATAAAAATAGTAAGGACTGTCTCATAGGGGCAGTCCTTTTTGCGATAGTTTGCAAGCTATCGGGGGAAGTCACCCTAAATGGAGTTGTTTTTTTGCGCCTCGTCGATATAATTCTTTGCAGAGGTCGTTGTATTGAAAAATTGATAAATTGCCACTTAAGTATTCTTTTTGAATATAATCTAACAACTCATCTGCATGAAAAGGCTTTTGGCGTGTCTCTTGAATATAGTGCAAAATTAAAACTTCTATTGTCAGTTCGCTCACCTTACATTTCCTTTAGATTTTTTACTTTAATAATATAACATGGAAAATAAAGTAAGTTTAGTTTTTAGAAAATTTAAACTACCGACATTTTCATACAAATGAAGACAAGAAAGTTGAAGGGATGTAAGGAGAAGACAAGTTGATAAAACATAAAACGCTTGGTTTATCCTCCAAGCGTTTTTTTTTGACTATTTATTTCTTCAAATCGATGATGATGTCATCTAATACGATATCTTTGGGTGCTCTTGCAGATATTGTTGATTGGGATGTTATCTTTTCTCCTGTTTCCGTTATCGTTACTTGCCCATGGTTTTCCGATGTGTAATTACGTAATGTTACATGTGGGGTGGCGATTAGCTTTGTTGCATTTGCGTCGACTTTTTGGAAGGTCTTGCTCCAATTCAAATTATAACCGTTAATGCCACTTCCACCATTGACTTGGCCTGAGTATGCATTCCCCAAGTCATCCTTAATGGTCAATTCGACATAGGCATCATCCCATTTGCTTTTAATAAGGTCGGATACTTCTTGGTTGTAATGAATCACAAAGGACATAGGTGATATTGCAATCTTTTCGATAGATACTTTTACTCCATATTGATCGACACTTTTATTGATGACCTGTTCGTTGCTTTTTGTTGCCTGTAAAGCAAAGGCGAAATTCCATTTACCTTTTATCTCTTTGTCCATGCTTGTGGCTCCTATACTGTCTATGTCCCATTTTATATGGACTGTATCATTTTCACTTTTTTCTATGTTGCTGGCGGTTAATATCCCAACGTATTTATTCTCAGCGATTTTCGAAGTGTGATCTGTTCCGGCTTGGCCCTTTATTTCTTTTATATGCGGACTGGGAATATTTAAGGATTCATTTCCTAAATCTCTTTCACTTTCTATCGAATAAGTGATGGTTACAGTTTTTCCATCATAAATGGCATCGTTGATTGTGAAAGATATTCCATTACTTTCTTCCGTAAGGTTGATAGTGTTGGAGTAGTTTTTAAAGTCATGATAAAGTCCTTTTTCTTTATTCTCGCCATTCTCGTCTCCTAGAAATCTAAAAATATCTCCAATCAAAGGAATGTCACTGGCAGACGCCGTGAATGATAACCCGATGGTAGCGGAAGTTAAAGCGAAAAGAATGGAAGCGGCCATGATTTTCCTTTGCCAGCCTTTGTTCTTTTTCTTCTTAAGAATCGATTTTTTGAGCCTTTTTTTGACTCTGGCCTTTTCGAGTTCAGTTACTTCCATTTCTATGAATTCCGATTCGTGGATGTCAATATCATTCAGTAATTCATAAATATCCTTCACAGTACGCTTCCTCCTAATCTTAAATTTATCGCCTTTTGATTCAGTTTCTTTTTGCCTCTATAAATCCGATTGTCTATCGAGGCTTTTGTTAATCCAAGTTTGATGGAGATGTCTTCATTTTTAAAACCAAGAAAGTACTTCATGATAAAAATATCACGGTCTACAGGCTCTAATAGCTCGATTAATTGAAGAAGTTCATTTCGTTCTTCTAGTTGAATCAGTTCGTCCTCGGCAGACTTTTCTGCATTCACTCCTATATGTTCTGAAGTGAATTCTGCTTTTCGTGTCGCTTTTCGGTAATAATCAATCGATTTGAATTTGGTAATCGCACAAATCCATTTCCTGAAATCCGTCGAGTTTCCACTGAATTTATTCGAATTTTCCCAGATGGAAAGGAAAATATCATTGATGCATTCTTCGATGAGACCATCATTTTTAATCGGAGAGAGGACTTTATAGGCTATGCCCTTGATTAAAGGCAAGTAAGTATCAACTATATATTCTAAGGCGTCTTCTTCTTGGCGTTGCAATCTCTGGATAAAATTCTGCTCAGTACTTTTCATATCATGAAATCCCCTTGTTTTTTTGTAAAAGCTTTTACACCTTATACAACGTATGGAAAACGATTTGTTCTCAAAATTAAAGAAGCGGAAGGTAATGGGGATGAAGAGAAGGAGAGATTATTAAGTGACAGAGTTGGATATAGGCATAGTACAGCCTGTCAAAAATTGCTCAACAAAATAGAGCGTATAAAAAAACCACCTCAATCGAAACAGTGAGATGGTTCAATTTTCTTATTCTAATGGTCACTATGTTTAATGGGGGAATCACCTTTTTTCCAATCTGTAGGGCCTTCATCACTCGGAATGAATTTATTCCAGTAATCCCCCGACTTCTTATCAAAGATGACCATATTATTATCATTTACGGGCACTAGTTCATATTGATCTTCATGGCTTACTCCTTTTGAATTGTCTTTTAATGCAACCATTAGAAATAAACCTAGGATTGTGAAACCTATGATGATGGCCACCCCAATGATTAATGAGGAAATATTTTTCATACTCAACCTCCGTATCCATTATCTAACAATTATTATATAACTTTTCTTCTCTAGAAAGTGAATTTTCTTTTAGAAAGGAAAACGGAAAAACAAAACCCCCGTCTCAGTAACGAGAGGGGGGGAAGGAATTACATTTCAGTGTCTAGTTTTACAGAGGTTTCGTTATATTGGTCTTTATCCAGGTCGTGCGTGATCTTGCTAGTCAGCAGACCTGAAGTCATGCTTCCGCTAACATTCAAGGCGGTTCTACCCATGTCGATCAATGGTTCAACCGAGATTAATAGTCCTGCCAAGGCTACCGGTAAGTCCATTGCAGAAAGGACGAGGATGGCTGCGAATGTTGCACCACCGCCGACACCTGCTACTCCAAAGGAACTGATGGCCACAATCAGGATCAATGTGGCGATAAAGGATGGAGATAGCGGATCGATTCCGACTGTCGGTGCAATCATGACCGCCAGCATGGCTGGATAAATACCGGCACAACCATTTTGTCCGATGGATAACCCGAAGGATCCGGCAAAGTTGGCAATCCCTTCAGAGACACCTAGTTGCTTTTGCGTTTGGATATTCATTGGTAGTGCACCTGCGCTCGATCTAGCTGTGAAAGCGAACGACAAGACAGGGAAGGCTTTTCTTAAATAGGTGATTGGATTCAATCCAGCGATCATCAGCAATAGCAGATGAATCAAGAACATCACGATAAGGGCTACGTAAGAAGCTCCCACGAATTTACCCAATTTAAGGATGGCATCGAGGTCACTCGTAGCGACCGTAGTTGTCATGATTGCCAAGATTCCATAAGGAGTTAAGCGTAAAATCAATGTCACCACACGCATAATGATGCTATGCAGGGCATCGACGATTTTAGCGAAAAACTCAGCGTGTTCAGGCTGTTTTCTTTTAACCCCAAGATAGGCGATTCCAAGAAATGCGGCAAAGATGACCACTGAAATCGTCGAAGTCGAGCGAGCACCAGTTAAATCAAGGAACGGGTTGGCTGGAATCAGCTCGATGATTTGTTGCGGCATGGTCATTTTATCTTGGATGGTACCTGTTTTTTCTGTAATTTCAACCCCGCGGCTCGTTTCTGCATCACCTTGTTCAATTTGAACGGCTTCTAAATCGAAGACGGTAGCGGATGTAATACCGATGGCTGCCGCAATAGCAGTCGTACCAAGTAAAATCCCGATGATCAAGACACTGATTTTACCGATATTGCTTGTAAGCTTCAATCTCGTAAACGCCGCCAAAATCGAAATGAATACTAGTGGCATAACGATCATTTGTAGAAATTTAACGTAACCGGAACCTACGATGCTAAACCAATCGGTCGATTTTACAATCGCTACCGATCCAGGTTCATAGAAGTACTGCAAAAGCAGTCCGAATATAATCCCTAAACCAAGGGCAGTGAACACTCTTTTTGTAAAGGAAATATGTTTTTTGTTCATATAAAACAGAACGCCCAATAGGACAATCATTATGGCAATATTCAAGAAAACATAACCAATCATTTTTAATCCTCTCCAATTCCTATTAATCTACTCTGAATAATAAATACTAGGAGTATGATACATCATTTATTACTTTTTTACCAGCGAAAAATAGTATGATTTAAAGATATTTTTTGGAAACATAAGAATTTAGGGTTTTCGATGAAGATTGGATTGTATTTATACAGGATTTTTGTAGGATGGAAATGCATGAAGAGGGAGAATCACGAATGAACACGGCCTATGTGATGGTAAAGGAACTAGAAAACGAAAAAAGCTCGAAGCGCATGGCACTCTAAGCTTTCTGATTGAGAGATATGTTATTGCATCATTTTGTTAATCATATACAGATTATAGATTGCAGGAATAATCAAACCAAGAGCCAAGGAAAAAACGGCCGCTAATTTATACTGTCTGATAATGCGCTCATTCCCTGACTTTAAGCTTTGGAAGAAAGTAAGGGTGAAATAAAAGCTAAGGATGAATAATATCGTAGAAAGAATTCCTAACCAGTTTCCTGCTCCTATTATTGTTGGGGAATTATCCATTTATACACCTCCTAGATGGATGGAATTATTTTTTAGCAATTTGTATATGAGTGTCAATTTAAAAAGCTAAATTTCTATTTAACTGAGGAAAGAATATTAAGAAAATTTAATCACATCGTATAATGATAATCTATATTGTGCTTAAATGATAGTAGCAGGAAAGAAGGATCATAATCTAATGCGAAAAATTTAAATAGTTTTGTAACGTAATTAGAATTCAGGAGTTATATAAGTGAAAGGGGTGAAAGAGATAGATTTTGAGAAAATTTATCGTGAATATTTTAAAGAAGTTCATTTGTTCATCCAATCATTATGTCACGATGAGAGTGTAGCCGAAGAAATTACGCAAGAAGCATTCTTTAAGGCCTTAAAGTCCATAGAAAAATTTGATGGGTCAAAAGATATTCGAGCATGGCTTTTTACCATTGCTAAAAATACGTATTTCTCTCACCATAAAAGAAATAAACGACAGATCGATTCCACCCTAGTAGAAGAAACAGGCATGGGCGTGCAAATAGTAAATCATTTGATGAATGAAGAAGATGCCTTTGCCGTTCATCAGTTTCTTCATTCCATGAATGAGCCATATAAGGAGGTCTTTTCACTACGTACTTTTGGCGAATTACCGTTTGAGAAAATCGGGCTTCTTTTCGGGAAAAGTGCAGGATGGGCAAGGGTGACCTACTACAGAGCAAGGAAACAAATTATTGTGTATATGGAGGAGAACAATTATGAAAGAGGTTAAATGTACAATTATTCAAGATGTTTTACCTCTTTATATGGATGAGGTAGTTAGTCAAGATACAAAAGAAATGGTAGACCAGCATTTACAGCATTGTGAAAAATGCCAAAAGGAATATGAAACAATGAAACGAAACCTGTATATTCCAGTAGAAAAAAATGCCCCTATTATTAAAAAGATTAATAAAAAATGGCGTAAGAAAAAAGTAATCATTTCATTTGTATCCATTTTTGTTACGGCTATAATCCTATTTGGAGTGTATGCATATATTTTTTATTACGAAAGAGTTATTCCATATTCGAAAAATCTAATTGAAATTGAAATGCAAAATGATAATCAATTGGTTTCTCACTATTACGGAAAAAGCTATTCTAGCGTTAACGAGACCCTTCCTAAGTCATTTGAAATTGACGGAGTGAAAAAGAATGTGAGTTTTATAGCTTATAGAGAAACGTTTGCTGATTCGCCTTCTAGAAGCTTAATTAATAACGAGAAGAATCATAATGAACAGGATTATATCTGGGAATTTTCCGAAAGTGAAAATATTGATGCTGTTTATTATGTAGATTATGAAATAGAAGATATCTCTGCTAAAAAAGATACTTGGGAGTCAATTTTAGATCGCGCTGTGTTAATTTGGGAGAAATAATTAAATGATAGCAAGTATATGATTATTTGCAATTATAAGACGCTATTTTGGGTCATGATAAAAGTTCAATTTCTTAATTTGATTGTCAAGAGATTGGGCTTTTTGTATTTATAGTGCAAAATAGCGTATAAAATAGGTGCAAGCTAATTCCTAAAGTGACATCTTATTATCTAAATGCTTATTTTATAAGGATTAATTTTTTGTCTAAGCATTATTGGAAATCCCCACCCTTCATTAGCAAGACTTCAGTTCCGCCTTCTTTAATACCCACTACCTTCATATCTGCAGTACCAAAGGTAACATTGATCAACAAGAGTGAAGTATTAAGTCCCGCTTCCTTTAACTCTTCCTCCGATAGCTTTCTGCCATTTTGAAGGTTGGAAGGGGAGGCATTTCCGATTCCTACATGGCAGGCCGTATTTTCATCAAATAAGGTGTTATAAAAGAGAGTATCTGCCTGAGAAAGAGGAGAGTTGTTAGAGACCAAGGCAATTTCACCTAGATAATGTGTACCTTCGTCAGTTTCGATTAGACTTTGTAACGCTTCTTGACCAGTGATAGCATAATAGTCAGTAATTCGTCCATCCTTAAAGATTAGGTAAAAATCATTGATGACACTCCCGCCATAAATAAGCGGTTTAGTGGCTACTAGTTTGCCATTCACTTTATTTTTATGGGGAGCTGAAAAAATTTCTTCTGTAGGAATGTTCGGAAAGAACGGTATCCCCTTTTTATCGATAACTCCCCCGCCGATATATAAGTGATCTTTAGGCATGCCAACTAATAAATCTGTCCCTCGGCTATTCGTAAAATGCAGGGCGTCAAATTGGTTGTCGTTTAGGATTTTTTTCTGGGACTCGAAGTTTTTTCCGTGTTTTTCCCAGTCTTGTATAGGGTTTGTTCCATCTGCCCGCGCTCCTTGCAAGATTACTTGCCATAATGATTGCAAAGCTTCTTCTTTACATAAGTGAGGAAATACTTTTGTTGCCCATGCGAAGTTGGGGACAGATAGAAGGCACCAGCGTACTTCGTGAGATCTAATCTTTGCGTGGTAAGCCTTCAACTTGGTGCGAGAGGCCTTTTGAAAACGGCTCATCCGTTCTTTCGAAACCTCCTTAAATACATCTAAGTTTTCGGAAATTATATGGATGTAAGCAGCATCCCCCTTGTCCCACTCCTTAAAGCGTGCAGCTTGCCAGTCGGGAAAATAATCGATGACATCATCTGCTGCATGTAAATAAAACTCTTCGGTAGACTGTTCATCTGTCCAATCCATAACCACATTTGAAGCTCCTGCCTCATAGGCTGCCGTTTGGATTAGACGTGCAAAAGTAACATGTTCTATGTCACTATGAATAATTACTAATTGATTCTTTTGCACATTTACACCTGTTCGTACAGCAAGCTCTGCATACTTTTTCAACTTTTCTTCACTAATAAGATCATATATTGCTTTCATCATTACACACCCAATTCCTTACTTTTAATTCCATTATAAACGAAAATTTAAATGAACTAGGCTTATCTCATTAAAGGCATTATAAAAAGAGTACAAGAATAACATCCTCACTATGAAAATCGAAATTCAAGGTAAATTGAGCTGTCACTTTTCCAATAAAAAGGGTCACCTCCAAAGCCGAGGAGGCTCCCCGACAGCCCGCGGAAAGCGAGTGATTGAAGTGGAAATCAATGTTCAAATTGTACAAGCTATAAAAATAGACAAACTCGATTTTCATAGAGTTTGTCTACAGTCTGAGATACTCCCTTAGTTAAAAGGAGTATCAGTTATTTAGTTCCCTAATTTTTCAATTTGTTTGGTCAGGCTTGTGATGTTATCAATCGTCTTCATGATCTCCGAATCCTCGATAACGGAGGGGTCGAATGTTCCATCTTCTATGTTGTTTAGGGATACATCGATTCCATCCAGTAGCTTTTGGTTGGAGCTGAGGATTTTATCGTGAACGCCTTCAGCTATTTGCGGGGGTTCCGTTTCGTTGAATTCCTCGATTTCCGTTTTCATGGTTTGCAGTTCGGTCTCAAGTGTTTTCATTCCCTCGGTATCGGAGGCTGCATCTTGAGCAAGACCAGGTACCTCGTTGGCAAACTCTTTCACGGTACTGACATATCCTGTTGCCGTATCGGCATACTCGAGTGAAGAATTGACTTCACCTAGAAGGGAGCATCCTGTTAATAGGAAAAGCGATGTACAAAGCATAAGTATTTTTTTCATGATTTACCTCCAGTATGGTTTATTAAATGGGTAAGAATCTTTTCTTATAAATGGCCGCAATGGAATTTAGAATAAAAGTCGGAATCCTCTTGGGGAAATAGGGCCTTCTATAGAAAAGGTGAAACACTCGTTTTAAATCATGCCATTGCTTGCAGGACTTTGTCTGTCTGAACCGAGCAAGGTCGATGATCTTCACTTTCTTTTGAGACGTAATCAAGATGTTCCGTAAGTGGATATCGGAAGGATTCAATCCAACCTTCCTGGCCAGGTTTAGTGCATGGTCGATTTCCTTTATCTTTTCTTCGGTTACCGGAATCCCAATCGTCAAATGTTCAAAAAGTGTGCGACCGTCGATATAATCGATCACGAGATAATCATCTCCGGCATCATATAGGGTGGGGTAGTACTCGATATTTTGAACGGTACGGTAAATATCCGCTTCTATTTTAGCTGTCTGGGTATAGGTCGGGAAAAAGACCTTCAATGCTAGGTTGGTATTCTGGATTCTGAATACATAAGCACTTCGTCCCGTTCCAATAAGCGATAACGAATCATCGGCTGCCATCAATGTATGGTTTTTGTCGTTAGCGATTTTCACACTTTGAGCCAATTTATCATATTGCGGCATTTTCTTCACCTCTCCTAAAGCGTAATGGTAGTGATACAAAAAAGACGGTATAACCGATTATTGGTTATACCGTCTTAAACACGTAAAAGACCTCACCAAAAAATCGGCAAGGTCTTGCAAACAACTGTAAATTAGTTGCCAATAAAGCCGAGGATCAAAATCCTGTACTGACGACTTTACTGTATAGCTACTCCCCTTAACAGAAGAATTCATTTATTTAGTTACAGTTAGTATAGAGCATACAACGTCTTGAGGCAAATTATTGAGTCTTGGACAACTTTTGAAAAAGGAGCAGTTACACATAGGAGTTAGCCAGCCTTTGTCGAATAAATGATATACAGACAATCTTAGGGTTATTGCCTTTGATTGTACATGAATATGCTGGAAAATCTATTTTGATTCCGAAGCTTGAGATAAAATCATTCTTTCATCAGTGCGGTCAACAACAAGGCATTCGTATTGCAGAGGGGTTCATTTATGAAACATAAGATGGATTGGAAGCGTGTGGGCTGGATGATTTTCGCCTTTATGGTCTTTGTTTTCGTTTTATTCAAAACCGTTGAGAATACTCAAGAATATAAAGAGTTGAAGAGTCAGAATGAAAGCAATCCGGTGACGGCTATCGTGCATGATAAAACGGCAGCGCAGGATCTATTGTATGGAAAAACGTCTTATATGGTTTTACTCCATGATAATCTCGCAGGTAAGGTTGTAAGGAATTTGGATATTGGGCAGAGAGCGTATGTGGAGAAAGAGGAATTTGACAAGCTGGAAATTGGTGATACGGTTAGCGGATACATAATCGATGGTACGTTTCATAATCAGGAGGATTTAAAGGGAGAGTATTCTTCCTATTATATCGGCCTGATTTTCGTCAGCATCTTTATCATCGGATACATTTCGTATTGGTTAAGTAAAATCAAGATGGTTACATCCTTTTTTCATCGGATGGAGCAAAAAAGACTGTTCAATTCTTTATTAGGCGTCCTTTTATATGGTTTGTTTTACGGGGGCATGCTTACGGGTCTATCATTCGGGTTCTATTATATGGGTCAGATGGCGATGAATGCCTATGATAAATATTCGGATGAGGACCGAATCGAAACGACGGCCGTTGTGACCGATCACTTTGCCGACTTGGATGTAGGCCGTTATGCAGATAGTGAGTATTTTTTGGCACTCAGCTTTGAGAATCAAGCGAACGAGACCGTGTACGTGACGAAAGAAGTCACAAGCCATGCCTACTATGCTTATAAAGATCAACCGGTCCCGATTTCTTATCATGAAGAGAATCCATACAAAATATTTCTGCAGGAAACGAGCTGGAAAGACGTTTTTCAAATTATGACGACGAATGAGATGATGATCTACTATATTGTCTGTTTGATTACGGTGGCCATGATCTATGTGTTCATATGCTGGAGACGCTATAAAAAGACAGGTTCCTACTTTCGTGCCAAGAAGGAAAATCCCCCACTTTCTAAGTGAGGGGATTTTTGGCTTGATACTTTTTTAAGCGGTATTGTAGGCTTTGTCGGCTAATATTCAAGGCTTTCGCCGCTTGTGAGATGTTATGGTTATGTTCTTTTAATACCTTTTCCAAATAGAGCTTCTCTGTATGCGCAATATAATCATCAAGAGGGAGCGTTCCCACGTGAGGGAGGGGGTCCACTATGCTTTTTGATTCCGCTTCTTCCATATGTGCCTTCTTTTTGAAGAGAGTGGGAAGGTGCGAGATTTCTATGCATGTATCGCCAGGTTCTAGCAAATTCATCGCTCCTTCGATGATATGTTCAAGTTCCCTTACGTTTCCGGGCCACTCATATTCATAAAAAAGAGCGTAGACCTCTTCACTTATTCCCTCGATATTCATCTCGAATAGCGCATTAAATTTTTTAATAAAGGACTGAACGAGCAATGAAATGTCGGCTTTTCGTTCACGAAGCGGCGGAATGAATAGAGACACCACACTTAAGCGGTAATAAAGATCTTTCCGTAAACGATCGCTTGAAATCGCATCGATTGGGTCTTCATTAATTGTGGCGATGACACGAACGTCAATCTTCTTATCTTTCGTATCACCTACCCGACGAATCGTCCTTTCTTGAAGGGCCCGCAATAATTTCGCTTGTAAGCTCGGGTTCAAGGAATTGATTTCATCGAGAAGAATGGTGCCTCCTTCTGCTTGTTCAAACAGTCCCGGCCGTTCGACCGATCCCGTGAAGGCCCCTTTCTTCGTTCCAAAAAGGATTCCTTCTATTAAACTATCAGGCAGGGCTGCACAGTTTTGACTGATGAATGGGTGTTTCGAGCGGCTGCTTCCATTATGGATGCTTTGTGCAAAGAGTTCCTTGCCAGTCCCGGTTTCCCCGACTATGAGAATCGAGGAAGAGGTTCTTGTCGAACGCTTGCTCTTTTCGATGACCTCCAAGAAATTCTCACTGACGCCTAGGATGCTCTCAAAGGTATATTGGGTGTCGCCCTTGTTCAATATATTATCTCTAATGATCCGTTCAAGATTAGTGATATCCTTGGCGACTTCGATGGCCCCGATAATCTTTTGCTTTGTGTCGAATATTGGATACGTATTGTTGATGGTCGAAATTTGCTGTCCAAGGCTATTGAAGTACGTCTGTTTCGAGTTCTCGGTTACTTTCCCGGAGTGAAGGGCCCTATTCAGGGTACTTTCTGTTTCTTCTTTAAATTTAAAGATATCGTGAATCCTTTCCCCTAATACATCTTTTGGATCCATTCCCTCAATTTCCGCCATCTTTTTGTTATAGACAATCGTCAGACCTTTTCTATCTATAATATGGATGCCCGTATCAATCACATCCACGAGCGAATAAAGAATTGCTTGAAAACCATCCATCTTCATAAGTTGGTTAAAATCCATGATGCACCCCCAGGTTTTTCCTTTGTTTGAAGCTAATTGTAAAGGAAATCCCATAGTGGTGCAATTGTTAATTGCACCGCAAGTATAGTTTGCACAAAAGTGCCAAATGTCTTTGCATGTTCTGTGAGATATATGATGTATTGACCTGTTTTGAAAGGAGTAAGAATTTTGGCATGAAACTTGCTAATTAACGAATAGAGAAGAAAAAACGATGCACATCTACTGCATTCTCTATCAAAGGTAAATGCTTCGCTTCATCTACAAAACAGTAGCGGAAAAACGCTTTAATTCATAGGGGGAATCGACATGAAAACTGTTACAGAAAAGGTCATTCAACAAACGGAACAATATGGGGCCAATAATTATAACCCACTTCCCATCGTCATTTCGAGGGCAGAAGGAGTGTGGGTGGAAGACCCTGAAGGAAATAAATACATGGATATGCTTAGTGCCTATTCAGCGGTGAATCAAGGCCATAGGCATCCTAAAATCATTCAAGCGCTAAAAGATCAAGCGGACCGTGTAACGTTGACTTCCCGGGCGTTTCATAGTGACCAACTGGGTCCGTGGTATGAAAAGGTGGCAAGGCTTACCCAAAAAGACATGGCTCTTCCGATGAATACGGGGGCTGAAGCTGTTGAAACGGCCATCAAGGCTGTTAGACGTTGGGGCTACGATGTAAAAGGGATCGCTGAAGATCAAGCGGAAATCATCGCGTGTATCGGCAATTTCCATGGCCGGACCATGACAGCTGTTTCTTTATCTTCCGATGAGGAATATAGAAGAGGATTCGGACCGATGCTGCCAGGAATCAAGTTGATTCCTTATGGTGACCTTGAGGCATTGAAAGCGGCCATCACACCGCGAACAGCCGGATTCCTAATCGAACCGATCCAAGGGGAAGCGGGAATCATCATTCCACCAGCTGGTTTCCTGAAAGCAGCGTTTGATTTATGTAAAGAAAATCAAGTGTTATTCGTTTCGGATGAAATCCAATCGGGCCTTGGCCGTTCAGGTAAAACGTTCGCTTCCGATTGGGATCATGTGGTTCCTGATATGTACATTCTGGGCAAGGCGCTAGGCGGTGGTGTTTTCCCGATCTCTTGCGTAGCGGCTAATCGTGAAATCCTGGGTGTCTTCAACCCTGGTTCACACGGTTCGACATTTGGAGGCAATCCCTTGGCATGTGCGGTATCCATCGCTTCCTTAGAGATTCTTGAAGAAGAGAAACTTGCGGAACGGTCTTTGGAATTAGGAGAATATTTTAAAGCAAGCCTGAAGGAAATCCATAACCCGAAGATTAAAGATATCCGTGGAAAAGGCCTTTTCATCGGAGTCGAATTAACAGAAGAAGCAAGGCCGTATTGTGAAAAATTAAAAGAGGAAAATATACTGTGTAAAGAAACGCATGATACCGTAATCCGATTTGCTCCGCCGTTAGTGATAACGAAGGAAGATCTGGATTGGGCAATTGCACGTATAAAGAAAGTTTTATCCTAATCGTCTAAGGGCAGATTGTTCTGTGCAGCCCATGAAGAATAACTGGTTCCAATAATGAAAAAGGGTATTCCAAAGATGCGATATATTTTGGAATGCTCTTTTTTTAGTTGATTCCATTATGAATTGCTTAATAAGTTGGTTGATTTATTTGGTGAATAGTCGGAAAATTAGTGTAAATCCATGCAAGGGAGAGAGATGCATTGACCAGTGACATCATTTACGTGAACGGAAAGATTTTCACAGCCAATCCAGAACAGCCTTTTGCAAGTGCCATGGTTATTCGTGATGGACGCATTCACCGGATCGGGGAAGAAGATGAAATGGAGTCGATGGAGGGGGAACGAATAGACCTTCAAGGACGGCGCTTGTTGCCGGGCCTCATCGATGCGCATATGCATCCGCTATATCTAGCTAATTCTTCCAAGCAAATTCCTTGTTTGCCACCGGTTGTCGAATCAATTGAGGATTTAGTAACAGAAGTGCATAAAGCAAGGAAATTACAAGACTCAGAGAGTTGGATAGAAGGCTGGGGGTATGATGAAGGGAAACTGGTTGACGGCCGTTCGCCTTCACGCTGGGATTTAGATAAAGCCACAACGGAAAGTCCCGTCATCATCACGCGCACCTGTACCCACATTATCGTGGTGAATAGTAAGGCGTTGGAGCTGGCAGGAATAAATAAAGACACAAAAGATCCAGTTGGAGGAAAAATCGATAGAAATCCAGATGGGGAGCCGACGGGGGTTTTACGGGAAAATGCTAAAGATTTAGTCGTGAAAATCATGCCGGTTCAAACGATGGAACATGAAAGTAACGCGCTTGCAGATCTAAGTCCAAAGCTACTCTCACATGGAATTACGGCCATGACCGATTTGATGGCTAAGAAAAATCCTGTGGATTACCTGGCCCTATATAATGCTGCCACCGATAAAGGGATGAAGCAACGTACAGTGCTTTACTACATATGGGGAAATATCAAGGATGATCCCTTTTTAGCCATGAACGAGACGAATAGAGAGCATGCCAATCATGTTGGAGGCATTAAGGTATTCGCCGATGGCAGTGTATCCGGCCGAACGGCATGGGTCGATCCGCCATTTTTAGGGAGAAACGAGAACTATGGAATTCCGATGACCACTAAGGAGGAGCTGTTACGTGCGGGGGAAGCGGCCGAGAAGAATCAGGTACAATTGGTTGTACATGCCATGGGTGAGAGGGCGATTGACTTAATCGTCGATACCTTTTATGGCAAGAAGGGCTGGATGGAAGAGGGTCCCTCGATCAGGATTGAGCATGCGGCCATGCCGTCTAAGAAGGCCCTTCAACATGCAAGTGAAATGGGAATCGCATTCGTCCCACAACCGATCTTTCTATACGCTGAAATTGAATCATACCTTACTAACCTTGGGGCTGAGCGCACGAAGCAAACGTACCCGATTCGATCCATGTTGGATGCGGGTATCATGGTGGCTTTCTCATCCGATGCACCTGCAACGGCGTGGGCAGATCCGGTCAATCCGTTTGTGGGGATGATGGCAGCCGTCACACGTATGGCTCATGATGGAACGGATACAGGGCAAGAACAAAGTATAGACGTTGAAACGGGCATCATGCTTTATACAAAAGGGGCACAGGAAGTCACGCGAATCCCTGACATCGGACAGCTTAAACCGGGGTACCATGCCGACTTCATTATCCTGGATCGAGACATTTTGACCGTCAAACCTGAAGAAATAGGAGACATTCGGGTTGAAGCAACATATATGGCTGGTAAAAAGGTCTTTCAAAAAGAAATAGCGGTGTGATGTTTGAAGCAAAAAAAAGTCCGCATGTTGTACAGTGATCTATATTTGGGGCTTCCTCTCTGGAAGCCCCTCATTATTGTGGAAGGTAATCATGGAGGATGGTTTTCTTAAAATTCTATATAAAAAGGATGGGTGCTTTCATCCAAAGAGTATTCAATTCTCTGTTTGAAATTCATGAAAGTCACCATTTCCAAAGCCTGCTCAATGGGATAATACCCTACTTCCAAACTCTCTGGTGACGTTGTCAATGTTCCTCCAACTGGTTTAGCCAAGAATAGGGTATTACAGATGGATGCTTCAACATTTTGAAAGATCCCACAAAATTTCAAGACCTCAATATCGATGCCCGTTTCCTCTTTCGTTTCTCTTATGGCGGCTTCTTTCAAAGATTCTCCTTCTTCGACTTGTCCCCCGGGCATTTCCCAACCTCGTCTGGGCCCTCTGATTAATAGGATATCCCCATGCTCATTGATTATGATCGTTGCTGCTGAGAATATGTGTTTTGGTGGCGAGAAGACTTTTTGCGTGCCATGTTCCAATTGACTTCACCCTTTCTGTTACTTATTAGTCTATCTATTTTCCAAACTTTTTTACCGGTGGACCAGTCATTTCTCCTCCATAATACCATAAAATGTAAAACAAATTCTTTTTTTAAGAGGTCGATCAAAAATAGAATATCGAATAAATGAAACAATATACCTATATATAACCTTGGGGATAGAATCTTATGTAAGATCAATTATGGTAGAATAAAATAATAACCAAATTAAGTAACATCAGTATGTTTTATGAATTTTATCGGGACAGATTACATATTCATTAAATAGTACTATGTAAAAAGGAGGAGTGTCATTCAACTATGAAAATCTCAGAATTAAAAAGGGAAGCAAGGCTTTCTCTGAAAGGGAACTGGGGAACGGCCATAGCACTTTCGTTAATCATGTTCTTACTTAACATGGCCCTGCCTACCATCATTGAAGTGATTTTTAGTGGTGGGTGGTCAGCGTGGTCTAATCAGGATGTAGAACCAATAGGGGTAATGGCTTTCAATACGCTTTTATCAATTGCATTGATTCCATTTTCAATAGGGATTTACTGGTATTATCTCGATCTAGTTAGAATGGAAAGTACCTCGTTCGAGAAAGCATTTTCCATCTATACAGATGGAAAGACTTTTTCCAAGGTGATTATCGTTTCAATTGTGCAAGGTATTTTCGTATTCTTATGGTCTTTATTACTTCTCATACCTGGGATCATCAAAAGTCTGGCCTATTCTCAAGTATTTTTCTTATTAAGAGATCATCCCCAATTATCGACACTCGAAGCGATTACAGAGAGCAGAAAAAGGATGAACGGCCTTAAGGGGAAGTATTTCCTTATGATTCTAAGCTTTATAGGATGGGGAATTCTTTGTTTATTCACGGTAGGAATCGGATTTCTATGGTTGTTACCGTATGTCGGGACAACGATGGCTGCCTTTTACAATGAATTGATTGCCTCACAGGATGATAATAAAATAGTAGAATAATTTCTGACCCGGTAGCGAAATCGCTGCCGGTTTTTTTGTCATGGAAATTGGGGGAGAGTTGATTTTTCTTTAGTGGGTAGAAAGTGGCGGTAAGGATGG
The DNA here is from genome assembly GCF_044761665.1 of Peribacillus sp. NPDC097295. Taxonomy (NCBI): domain Bacteria; kingdom Bacillati; phylum Bacillota; class Bacilli; order Caryophanales; family Bacillaceae; genus Peribacillus; species Peribacillus sp. NPDC097295. The sequence goes on along the minus strand of NZ_JBIWCW010000001.1, from coordinate 399,509 downwards.
TTCATGGTCTGTCATGGCCGTTTATCTTATAATGGGATGGTTGTATATTAAAGGTAAATTAAGAGATTAATAAAAAAATGACGATTCTATAACACCTTTTTGGTAGATATTTTAAAAAGATAGGGGAGTCGATATTATGAATGAAGTTATTGCAGTAAAAGAAATTCCACAATTTAAGACGCGTACGGAAGAATTTAATCCATATGAATGGTGCAAAAAAATGTTAGATAGGGATTCCATCATGTATCACGAAGGGACGGATACGTGGAATGCTTTTAAATATGAGCATGTTAAGTTGGTGCTCAGCGATTACAAACACTTTTCGAGTGTAAGGAAACGTACAACGATTTCGGTTGGTGCTGATAGTAAAGAAGGGGCCATCCCTGATAAAATCAACTTGATTGGTGTGGATCCACCCTCCCATCGAAAGCACCGTTCACTATTGGCGGCTGCCTTCACACCAAGAAGTCTAAAAAATTGGGAGCCCCGTATACAAGAAATCGTGAATGAATTGATTGATGAAATAGGAGATTCAGAAATTGATATTGTCCAATCGTTAGCGAGTCCTCTTCCAATCATTATCATGTCCGACTTGATGGGTGTACCCTCAAAAGATCGTTTACTTTTCAAAAAATGGGTGGATATTTTGTTTCTTCCCTATGAAAAGGAAAAAGAAGAAGAGGTCAATAAAAAGAAGCAAATAGCAGCAAAGGAATACTATGAGTATATCTATCCGATCGTTGTGCAAAAACGTTTGAATCCAGCCGATGATATCATATCTGACTTGTTACAGGCGGAAGTGGATGGAGAAACATTCACAGATGATGAAGTAGTACGGACTACGATGCTGATATTGGGAGCGGGAGTTGAAACAACCAGTCACTTGCTGGCCAACACGTTTTATTCGCTTCTGTATGATGACCCTACAGTTTATGAAGAACTTCATCAAAATCCGGATTTGGTTCCACAAGCTGTCGAAGAAATGCTACGCTTCCGTTTCAATCTGATTAAATTGGATCGTACCGTAAAAGAAGATAACGATTTATTGGGAGTGGAACTTAAGAAAGATGACGTCGTGATTGTCTGGATGAGTGCCGCTAATTTGGATGAAGCAATGTTCGAAGATCCGTTTACAGTGAATATCCATCGGCCTAATAATAAGAAACATCTATCGTTTGGAAATGGCGTGCATTTCTGCTTAGGGGCGCCGCTCGCCCGACTTGAAGCGAAAATCGCCCTTACGACATTCGTGAAGAAATATGCCCGCATTGAACCGGTTGATTCTTTCTCTTTAGAAGACATGCTGACCGATGCAGCGACCGGACAAGCATTAACATCCTTGCCGATGAAGGGATATAAAGCCTGAGAAAACAAGGGACTGTCAAAGTGACAGTCCCTTGTTTTGCATTCTAAAGGATATTTGTGAAACGGAACGCCGTTTCATTCGTATACATACATCATACATCAATCTTTTAGGAGGCGATTAGAATGAGGGTAAAGACGTTTTACGGATGGACGGAGAATGGAATGGATAGGAAAGTGAATGAATTCTTAGAGTATGCTTCCATTGAAGTAGTGGACATTAAGTTCGCTACCCCGGTATTTTTTTATAGTGCGATGGTGATATACAAGGAAGTGGTTTAGAGCACAGTAAAGAGTGACCGAAAAAGGGAGGTCTTCTTTTGGAAAAAGAAGCTGTCGTTGTAAGAAAAGAAAGAAAGTCGAAGTTTTATAAAATAGGGATGGTCCTTCTAATTCTGGCGTTACTCACATGGATCATTCCGGTGGTGGCACCTTTTACACCTTTTTCAACAAACACAAAGGCGGTAATCATTGCAGGTGCGATTATTGTTGCCGAAGTCATGTTTTGGGTAGGGGCTATCTTGGTTGGAAAAGAAGTAGCGGCTAAATACAAAGGGTACCTCAATCCTAAAAATTGGAGGAGAAATAAAAGAGAAGGTGAAAGTCATCGAAAATGAAATGCTGAAAATATTTAATGAGGCTAGACACCCTATCGGTGAGGCAACGAGGGAAGAAGTGCATCGGCTTGGACATTGGCATGAGGTATTTCATTGTTGGTTTGTCAGCCGGGAAGAGGAAGTGGATTATCTCTATCTTCAACATCGGTGTGCATTGAAAAAGGACTACCCGGATTTGTTGGATATCACGGCTGCGGGCCATTTACTGGCGGATGAAACTGTACATGACGGTGTAAGAGAAATCAAAGAAGAGATAGGCATAACGGTACCTTTTGATGAGTTGGTTTCATTAGGAGTGATTAAAGACTGCGCGACGATGGAGAATTTCATCGATAAGGAATTGGTTCATCTATTCTTATATAAAAGCACCAATCGCTTTAGTGATTTCGTCTTGCAAAAGGAAGAAGTCTCGGGAATCGTAAAGGTTAAACTGAAGGATTTTGAAAAACTATGGTTCGGTCCTTTAGAAGAAGTACATATTCAGGGATTTGAAATGAATCATCTGGATAAGCGGGTTACTGTTAATCGATATGTGGGGAGGGATCAATTTGTGCCGCACGAAACTTCCTACTATGAAAGTATGATCAGGTCGATTAAGAAAGAATTATCAAAGTAAGAAGAGTGCGGATGTGGTTGTTTTTGTCGAAAAATCGATATATGACGGTTTTTCGACGAAATAAACACTCATTTGGTAGATATATTTTGATTTTAAAAGATAAACTCGCTCCTTAGGTAGATATATCCCTGCGCTGCTGTAAGCAGGTAGTCATTCCTCGTTCTGTGCCTCTAATTGCAGCAAGAATTGCTTCAACTCTACACCACCGCGGTATCCGGTAATGCTACCATTCTTCCCGATGACCCGGTGGCATGGCACGGTAATCAGCACCGGATTGGCACCAATCGCTGTTCCGACCGCACGAACGGCAGTAGGTTTTTGAATGACCTTGGCAATATCGGAATAAGAAGATGTTCTCCCGTACGGAATCTGATTCAATGCTTCCCAAATGGCTAGTTGAAAAGCAGTTCCATGCACATCGACGGGTAAGGAGAAAGTTCGCCGTATCCCCGCAAAATATTCATGCAGTTCTTCAAGATAAGGGTGTAAAGCTTCTTCATTCTCCAAAAGACTGGCCTGAGGAAAGCGTTTTTGCACCCAATTTTCCAGTTCTGCATAGGACTGGCCAGGTGAACCGACATAACAAAGACCTTTGGTCGTTTTCGCTACATATAATTGCCACTTGTCGTATGATAAAATCGCCCAATTAACGGTTTTTTCCATGTTTTTCATGCTCCTTCTTGTTTTTTGATAGCCTAAAGGCGTGATTTTCCGCTTCTTTTCCGACTTCTTACATGTACCTTTCCATATAGTATACAAGAAAGTATACGGAAACCAACAACTTAGGTATAAAAGCAATAGCGTAGTCACCTTTTACAATATGGAATACAAAGTTAAATATGGATAAATAAAGTGGTGTCTATATGATATTTAATTTATTTCTATTAATTTTTCTTATTTTGAGTTTTATATATCTCTATCTTTTTTATTCTAATAAAATAATATTCAAAAAAAGATATATAATAGCCTATCTTGTTCTACAATTAATCTTTCTTTGGGTATTAAAAGAGCAAAAGTGAATTTTTAGATGTTGGACTGGATACCTGGGGTGTTCGGTTCTTTTTATTGTCCGCTTAAATGGATAAGGTATTTTTGTCATATTCATAGTGATGAAGAGATGATAAAATTAAATGACTATTATGACAATATAGAAAATTAGAGGATGAGAGTAAAAATGAAACGTGTGTCACTAGTAACCAAGATTCTTGGGTTGGTCTTATCGTTAAGTTTATTTTTAGTTCTCCTCTTAACTTCTTGCTTTGCCTATATGGAAGGTATGCAAATAGCAGAGGATAAAGGCCACTTGGCTTTGGAGTTATCCAGGACGATTAGCTTTATGCCGACAGTTGAGGAATCACTTGAAATGGAAAATCCTTCTGAAGTCATTCAGCCCATCGTCGAAAAGATTCGGAAGGAAACGGGGGCCGAATTCATCGTTGTGGGGAATGCGGCCGGTATCCGCTACTCTCATCCAGAAGTATCTGAAATCGGAAAACCGATGGAGGGCGGAGATAATGAGCGGGCGTTAGAGAAGGGGGAGTATTATACTTCCGAAGCGGCCGGTTCCCTAGGCCTTTCCATACGGGGGAAGTCCCCGATATTTGATAAAGAAGGCAATATAATTGGAATTGTATCCGTCGGTTTTTTAGTGGAAGATGTTCGCCATCAAATCTTTAAAGCCTTATCCACTGAGATAATCATCTCTCTAGTTGCCATCATGATATCAGTTCTTGGCAGTTATATGCTGGCTAGGAGTATACGAAAAGATACGTTAGGATTAGAGCCCTTTGAAATCGCTAATCTATATAAAGAAAAAAATGCTGTGCTCCAATCGGTAAAAGAAGGGATCATCGCCATCGACCAAAACGGATTGATTACATCGATGAATCAACCGGCAAAGAAAATCCTACATATTCGAGAATCGGTTCGGCATTTAAAAGTGGATGGATTATTTCCTTCAACCTATTTATTTGAAGTGTTGAAATCAGGAAAACCACAAATGGATAAAGAAATATTTTGGAAAGACAAATCCATTATTGTGAATTGCACCCCGATTTTTGATAGTAATGGTGTGAGTGGTGTCGTCGCTTCGTTTCGTGATCGAACGGAAATGGAGGAAATGATAAACACCTTATCAGAAGTGAAAATGCATTCGGAAGATTTAAGGGCACAAACCCATGAATTTGCCAATAAGCTTTATGTACTTTCAGGATTGCTTCAGTTAGGTGAATATGATGAGGCCATAGAGATGATTCAAAGTGAAACATCAGAATTGAAGTCTCTCAACCGTGTCGTGTTCGATCAGATAAAGGATGCGAAGATGCAGGCTCTTTTACTAGGAAAGATAGGCAAAGCCTCAGAAAAGAAGATTAATTTTGAGATAGATCCACAAAGTTACTTAGAGAAACTACCAAGCCATATAAAACTATCACAACTCACCTTGATTCTTGGCAATATCATAGATAATGCCTTCGAAGCAGTTTTTGATATAAAAAAGCCTGAAGTGAAATTTTTCGCCACCGATATTGGAAATGATTTAATCTTTGAAGTGAGTGACAATGGAAAGGGAATTAGAGAAGAGGATATTGCACATCTATTCGATCGTGGTTTCACTTCGAAAACGAGTGAAAATCCAAGGGGCTATGGACTCTATAATGCTGATCAAGTGGTCAAAGAATTGGGAGGCATCATTGAATTTCAAAACGAGGAAGAAAACACTGTATTCACCGTGTATCTTCCCAAAGCACAGATAGGAGGGGAAGAAGGTTGAAAATAAAAGCGATTATAGCGGAAGATGATTTTCGTGTGGCGTCCATCCATGAAAAATTCTTAAAAAACTTTGCAGAAATAGAAGTGGTAGGAAAAGCACTGAATGCAAAACAGACCATGGAAATGTTGAAGGAAAGTAACCCTGACCTGCTTTTTCTTGATGTGTATATGCCAGATCAGCTGGGTACCGATTTGCTTCCGCTCATTCGTCAAGAACATCCGAATGTGGATATTATCATGATTACGGCAGCCACCGAAAAAAGCCAGTTTATAATGGCACTTCACTATGGGGTAGAAAATTATTTGATTAAGCCAGTGGAAATGAAACGATTCAACGAAGTGATTGAAGAGTATCTCAAGAAATCAAACCTTATGCAATCCACACATGAATTAGATCAGGGATTTGTCGATCATATTTTTAAAACAGGGTTATCGAGCCCGAGTCTTAGTACGGTTCCGCTATTGCCAAAAGGAATCGATGAAATCACGTTAGCGAAGGTGATGGAGGTCCTTGAAACGGCAGAGGCGGGGCTGTCAGCCGAGCAAGCGAGCATGCAAATAGGCGCATCCAGGACTACAGCCAGGCGCTATCTGGAATACTTGATATCCGTCCATAAATGTAAGGCGGAAGTCGTGTATGGGGTGGTGGGAAGGCCAGAACGCAGGTATTATAAAATTAAGTGAAGTAATTGAATGCATCCTTCCAAGAGGATGTTTTTTTGTTTGCAATCGTTTTGGCCCGTGAACACAATGAACAAAATCACCATAATAGTTTTAAAATACAATATATTGAAAACGCTTACAACAAAAAATCTATCGAATACAATGTATCTAATTAGAAGATAAGGAGTGATGGATATGCTCGCTATATTAGGTTATTTGATGATACTTGTGTTTATGCTTTTCATTATGACAGGTCGACTATCGGCTATGATTGCCTTGATCGTCGTACCAAGTGTCTTTGCACTTATTGGCGGTTTTGGAAGTGAAATGGGCACCATGGCGTTGGAAGGAATTAAAAGTGTGGCACCCACAGGCATCATGATTCTGTTTGCGATTCTCTTCTTCGGAATTTTGATCGATGCAGGAGTTTTTGATCCAATTATAAGGACCATCCTTAAAATCGTTAAAGGCGATCCGGTAAAAATAGCAATCGGTACCGCTGTTTTAGCATTGCTTATATCTTTAGATGGAGACGGCACGACTACATACATGATCACGATTTCAGCCATGCTTCCGCTATATAAAAGGATTGGGATGAAACCTCTCGTATTGGCAGGAATTGCTGTCTCAGCTTCTGGAGTCATGAACCTTCTTCCTTGGGGAGGTCCGACGGCCAGGGTGATGACAGCGTTAAATCTTGAAATGTCTGAGGTTTTCACGCCTGTCATCCCTGCTATGGTTGGAGGAGTACTCTTCGTCCTGTTCATGGCTTATTGCTTTGGTAAAAAAGAAAGAAAAAGAATTGGGATTATAGATGTGGACTATCATGCTGTCTCTCAACATGCAGCTACCACTGAAGATGCCCACCTTAAGCGTCCGAAATTAATTATTTTTAATTACGCATTGACTTTAGCTGTCCTAGTGGCACTCATCAGTGAATTTATGCCTTCTGTGGTTCTGTTCATGGTCGGATTTGCAATCGCAATTACGATGAACTATCCGAAAATCAGTGATCAAAAAGAACGGGTGGCAAATTATGCCGACAATGCCTTATCAGTTGTTTCCATGATATTTGCAGCAGGCGTTTTCACTGGCATCCTTTCTGGTACAGAAATGGTGGACGCCATGGCCAATTCGTTAATCCAGCATATTCCAGATCAAATGGGTTCACACTTTGCTGTCATCACGGCCATCATAAGCGCTCCTTTTACCTTCTTCATGTCCAATGACGCCTTTTACTATGGAGTGCTTCCGTTGCTTGCAAAGGCAGGGGCTGCTTATGGAATTGATCCAGCCTTGATTGGCAGGGCTTCGCTATTAGGCTTACCGGTTCATCTATTAAGTCCGCTTGTGCCATCTACCTATCTATTGGTTGGGATGGTGGGGGAAGATTTTGGAGCCCTACAGCGCACATTCCTGAAATGGGCTTGTGGATCGACGATTGTCATGATCATGGTGTGTCTAGTCTTAGGAATCATTCCGCTATAGTATTAGCTTATTAGACTACTCTATATTCCTTCAAAAGCACCGTGGGAAATTCCATGGTGCTTTTAATCGTTTCTATAAACCATCTTGACAATATTAGGTTACGTTAATATAATTACTTGCATAAAGTAACTATTAAGAGAGGGAGTAATTGACTAAAAATGAATTGGGTTTACGCATCATTTTAAGACTGATTTTTATCATTCATGGTTATTTAAAGTTACAAGGTGGAATCGATAAGCAGTAGGTTCTTATCGATAGCCTTTGACTACCAGGGTGCATGGCCTATATGGTCACCAGCATCGAATTGGTTGCTGACCTTAGGGCGATACTAGGCATTATAATACGAAAAAAATGCTATGGAATTTTTAAAATATAAAGAAGAGAGGTGTATCAATATGAGTGAATTTCATCGAAAACCCGTAACGTTCGTTGGGGAAGTTAGCATCAATGTCCTGGATTTGGAAGATGCCATTACATTTTATGAAGACGTGATTGGGTTACGCGTATTGGAAAAGACGGATAGCAAAGCCGTGTTAACGACGGACGGAAAAACGCCTTTATTGACACTGGAGCAGCCGAAAGATGTAATTCCTAAGGAAGGACGGACATCAGGGTTATATCATTTTGCCCTTTTGCTGCCGACGCGTGCGGACTTAGCAGTCTTTTTAAGGCATTTGCTAGCGACCCAATATCGTTTCGGAGCAGCAGATCACGGGGTAAGTGAAGCTCTATACATTACAGATCCAGATGGAAATGGCATTGAAGTGTACTATGACCGTCCATCGTTCGAATGGGAATGGACGGAAGGGGAAGTCAAAATGGTGACAGAGCCATTGGATGGGAATGGAATTCTAGCGGAGAGTGATGCTGCATGGAGCGGTTTGCCAGTGGGAACACTGATGGGGCATATTCATTTGCATGTAGCGAATTTACAAGATGCAGAGAAATTTTATGCGTCTGGACTTGGATTCAAGGTCGTAACCCGTTACGAAGGGGCACTTTTTACGTCGACTGGAGGGTATCACCATCATATCGGCTTGAATGTCTGGAATGGCACGGGTGCACCTGCTCCTAAGAAAAATAGTGTAGGGCTAAACTGGTTTACCCTTGTTTATGAAAACGAAGAGGCGAGAAATAAAGTGATTGAACAGTTGAAAGAAATTGGCTCTGTGGTGTCTTTAGAAGCTGAAGATTATGTGGTCACAGATCCTTCAGGAAATGAAATTCATTTAGTGATTTGAATCGTATCCATTCATGTTCCTTTACTATGGTGGGATGCTTTAAATAATCTATTATAGAAATTAAACAGCTCACCTTTATATTTTCAAAGGTGAGCTGTTTTGCTCTATTAAAAGGCATGTGAAAAATGGACTTTCATAAGGAAAGGCCTTTTTTTATGAAGTGTATTCGGTCACTAGGAATAAGAAAAAACTGGCCGGGATAAAATAAACGGAATCGAAAAAGGAATGGGGTTCTGTCCGTGGTGTCTTTTTTCAAACAAAGAGGACGAGTGAAAAAAAATAAGAACGAAAATAAGGGTTCTGAGAAGCAAATGGAAGAGCAACAGCTTTCTTTTTCTATTTCGGAAAACTTGAAATACCTGAAGCAAAAGACGGGAAACAGTGCAGATATCGTTACGCGAACGTTACATATCAGTGAAGATCCACTAATCAAAATCGTAATTGTCCATGTCCAAGGGTTGGTTGACACGTCGACTCTCACGGACTTCCTCATTGAATCCATCATGAAGGATCCTGAATTACAAGTGAATCTAACTGCAGAAAAAGCACTGGATGTGATTACTAACGAGGTGGTTTCGCTTGGAGGTGTCACAATTGTAGAAGATTGGCAGAAGTTATTCTTATCCCTGTTGTCAGGTTCAACCATTATCTTCATCGATGGGACCAATCATGTGCTTGCGGCAAACACGCAAGGTGGACAAAAGCGTGCCGTTCAGGAGCCGACTACACATCTTGCCGTCCGCGGTTCAAAAGAAGGCTTTACGGAATCGATTGAGACGAATATTGCCTTGGTTCGCCGCATTATCAATAATCCTGATTTATGGGTGGAATCCATGAAAATCGGCACGGTGACGAATACGGATGTTTCCATCATGTATATCAATGGCATTGCGAAAGAAAAAGTCATTAAAGAGGTTCGAAAGCGTTTAAAGAGCATTCATATCGATAGCATACTTGAATCAGGATATATTGAGCAGTTGATTGAAGATCAGGCCATGACACCTTTTCCAACCATTGATAATACAGAGAGGCCAGATATGGTCGCAGGAAATCTCCTTGAGGGGAGAGTGGCGATCTTCGTGAACGGGACACCGTTTGTCCTGTTAGTGCCTGCCTTGTTCATCCAGTTCTTTCAATCGGTCGAAGACTATTATAATCGGTTTGATATCGGGACAGCCACACGCTTTTTACGTATAGTGGTCTTCTTGATCTCCTTGATAGGCCCGGCTCTTTATATCGGGGCCACCACTTTCAACCAAGAAATGTTACCGACGCAACTGCTTATCGCCATTGCAGCACAGCGGGAGTCTGTTCCTTTCCCGGCATTTTTCGAAGCACTCATTATGGAAATCGCTTTTGAGATCTTACGGGAAGCCGGGCTCCGGATGCCAAAAGCAATCGGTTCGACCATATCGATCGTCGGGGCTCTGGTGATTGGGCAGGCGGCGGTTCAAGCAGGTGTGGTATCGCCGGCCATGGTCATCATCGTGTCCATTACGGCCATCGCCAGTTTTGCGACCCCGTCCTATTCCATCGCGATTTCTGCACGATTACTTCGTTTTGGATTCATGCTCAGCGCGGCCACACTTGGTCTTTATGGCATCATCTTGGCCTTATTCATTCTAATCGTGCATTTATGCAGTTTACGTTCGTTCGGTGTTCCGTATATGTCACCGCTTGCTCCGTTCATTCCGTCTGAAGTGGGTGAATCTATATTCAGAAAACCCTTGTGGGCAATGGATAAAAGACCTAAATTTATTAGTTCTCCTAAAAATCAGACTAGAGAAGAGAATAGTCAAAAGCCGCAACCTCCTGTATCACGAGGAATGAAAAAGGCTAGGAAGAAACAAGGTGATAACAATGAATCGTCTTAAAAAGTTGCTCTTACTCGTCATGATCCTTCTCACAGCCTTCACGTCTGGTTGCTGGGATAAGCAAGAGTTAAATGGAATAGCTCTCGTCTCGGCAATCGGGGTTGATAAAAGTGAAAAGGGAAATTTGATGGGCTCTTATCAAATTATCAATCCAAGCAATGTGGCCGGGGCCCTGCAGGGTGGGGGAAATGGGGAAAAGCCACCCGTAGCGGTTCTTACTTCGACTGGAAACAATGTGCTGGAGTTGGACCGGACTGCTTCAAGTAAGAGTTCGAGGTATTTATATTTACGGCATGCAAACTTGCTCGTTATAAGTGAGGAGCTAGCTAAAGACAAGGGGATTATTTCTTTCCTGGACGCTTTTGACCGGTCCACTAATTTTCGGTCGACATCGAGGGTCGTGATTGCGCGAGATCTAAAAGCAGCAGACATCATTGAAACGCTGGCATCCGTTGATAAAGTGTCAGGAGAAAAAGTGATTAAAACGATGCAAGCTGCTGAAGAAGAACTAGGAGTAAGCATCAGTGTGAACTTACAAGAACTAATTAAGAACCTCGTTAGTGAGGGGAGAGAGCCGATCATTGGTGGCATTACAATCAAGCAAAAAGGAGATAAGGAAAAGAACAAGAAAATGGACGTTACTGCTTCAACTCTGAACCTTGCTAATCCTATATCATCCGGTATAGGGATCTTTAAGAATGGTAAGTTGGTGGACTGGGTCGATGGAGATAAAGCAAAGGGAACAATGTGGGTTCTAAAAAAGATAAAAACCGTCAATTTAAATATTGATTGGGAAAACGAAAAGGATGCGATTAGTTATCAAGCCGTTCGTCAAAAGACCAAAGTGAAGATGAAAATGAAAAACGGTAAGCCGAAAATGTTCATCAAGGTCCAGGCGGAAGGAGATATACGAGAGGTAAGGGTGCCTCTGGATGTTACCGAAACTCAGGTACTGATGAAAATTGAAAAGAAATTATCGGGTGAAATCAAGAAACAGATAAACGAGGCAATCGCAGTAGCCAAAGAAAATAAAGCGGACATATTCGGTTTCGGTGATATCATCTATCAAAGAGACCCAAAAGCGTGGGAAAAACTAAAAGGTGATTGGCATGAAGTTGCTTTCCCTGCTCTGGAAGTGGATGTTGAGGTGGAGACTTTTATCCGCCGGACAGGCTTACGGAACAAACCCTTTATATCCGAGTTTAAAGACGAAAAATAATCGAAGGGAAGTGAAGCTTTCGTGGAAAAGGCCAAAATCAGCGCTATCCAGCTGTTCGTCCTCATGGTGTTGTTTGAAGTTGGCACGGCGCAGCTTGTCCCACTCGGTAAGGACGCCAAACAGGACGCGTGGATCGTGGTCTTACTTGCCATGCTTGGCGGTTGCTTGTTGTTTTTTATCTACTATGCTTTATACAAATACTATCCAGAAAAGCAATTAACCGGGTTTATAGAAGACATCCTGGGAAATGTGTTGGGCAAGATCGTAGTTTTTCTCTATATCCTCTACTTTATGTATCTTGCCTCCATCGTCTTAAGGGATTTTGGCGAAACGTTGCTGACTTTCGCCTATGCAAAGACCCCACTCTTTTGTGCCAATGCCATGATGATCTTAATCGTGGTCTATGCACTTCGCAAAGGGATTGAAGTGGTGGCGAGGACGGGGGAACTTCTATTTATTATCGCGTTCGTGCTTGCCATCATTTTTATCATCCTGGTCATCGTATCAGGATTCGTCCATATGTCCTTTTTAAGGCCGGTGCTTGAAAGTGGTGGGAAAGAAGTGCTGAAAACCGCTTTCACCAAAACAATCTTTTTCCCTTTTGGAGAGATTGTGGTGTTTACCATGATTTTTCCTTATGTAAGTAAGCCTGATAAATTAATGAAAGCCACCCTGTCTGCCATCATCTTAAGTGGCACATTCCTCACGCTCATTATGGTCATGAATTTAACCGTACTCGGCTTTGATTACGTTGGCCGTTCCCAATATCCATTGCTGACTGTCGTACAGTCGATCGAGTTAGCGGGCTTCATAGAGCGTCTTGATGTATATTTTCTAGTTGAACTGATGATTGGAGGATTCTTTAAGTTGGGTTTATTCCTCTATGCAGCCGTGACAGGGGTCTCTACTTTATTCAACTTCAAAGAACCTTCTCAATTGGTCTATCCGTTGGGAATCGTTGTCCTGATGTCATCGATTCTTATTGCAAGCAGTTATGCGGAACATAGTAAAGAAGTGATCGAATGGTTACCCATGTATGTGCATTTTCCATTCCAAGTCCTCTTGCCCATCATTCTTTTAATCATTGCTTATTTCAAGAATAGGAAAAAAAACAGGACGAGTAAGCCCTATGGAGCGTGAGAATGATGAAGATAATTGGTGTTTCGATTCTGATTTTCGTAATATTAACAGTTTTTTCTATTGGGGTTAATTCGCTTTTAGGCTTGGATTTTGAAAAGTCGATTACGCGTACTTTCGATCCATTCAAGGTGGAGGATACGATTGAATTCGCCATTTTCTGGATCCTACTTCTATTCTTTTTTGCTACACCTCTCAAGAATTCTATTCAAAATAGAAAGAGAGGAAACAAAAACAATAAAAAACAATCATAGACCGTGCAAATTCTCTTTGACTTAAAAGGGAATTTGTCTTTTTTTTATTCTCTTAAATGAGTCGAGAATCGCTTAAAACAAGAAGAAATATGGTACCATTGATAGACCAGTTTTAAAGATCTTGCATGTAGCACACGTCCCCAGGAAGGAGCAAGCCAGTGAATGTTAAAGTGACTATGAACATCATAAAAGATAGGTGCGGTACGGTTTCCTTCAAAAGAGGGGACGCTTTTTATCGTGCTAATAAAGTGCTATTCGACTCATATGGGCCAAATGGCTGCGAAGCGACTGTTAGAGGAGTGGAGGATTTCCACGTCACACTGGAAGTGGATAAGATCGGGGGGCTCCATACGAAGTGCAGCTGCCCCACACTCGTATCCTTTTCAAAGGATTGTCAGCATATTGCGGCCGTATTACTGTCGGTGTACCATCATCAGCGTCAAGGAAGTATCCCGATTATTCATTCAGAAACCAACCAGGTACTGACGGATGGATTGCTGAACCTTTTCAATCATCAGCCGGTGCGTTCAAGCGGACATCAACTTCATTTTGAAAATAGGGAAGTACTTGATACGGAATTTATATGTAAACCTGTGATGGTGACTAAAGGGCAGTATATGTTCGGGATTGAAATGAAGATTGGATCGATCGATGTGCCAAATATCAGGGATTTTCTGATGCGGATAAAAGAAAGGAAGCGTTCCAACGTCTCCCTATCCTTTCAATATGACCCAAGCCTTCATTGTTTTCAAAAAGAAAATGATGCCGTCATTCAGCAGCTGATCACGGTCATTTCTGATGAAAAGGTCTATCTGGATGCTTCCGGTCAATCGGGCTACACACAGATTCATTCCTTATTGCTTCTTCCGCCCTCTTCATGGAAAAGGCTTTTTCCGCTCCTCATCCAAGCCCCCATGGTGAAACTTCAACATGACGGGACAACAGTGGACGGACTGCAAGTATCGGAAGACTTACTACCACTCCAATTTGATTTTACCAAAACCGAAAACAAGGAATATCAGCTGTATATCAACGGGCTGGATTCGGTTATCGTGATGAATACCTATGATGTTGTATTGGTCGATGGCATGCTGTTTTCTTTGAAAAAAGAAGATGGCCAACGCCTTATCGAACTAAAATCGATGCTGGAGACTTCCGGAACGAATCGAATTCCGATTGCTCAGGATCAATTGGATGTATTCCTTGAAAAAGTGGTTCCAGGCTTGAAAAAAATAGGGGTTGTCCATATTTCGGATGCGATTACCGAGCAGTTTGTGAAAACTCCCCTGATTGCCAAATTATACTTGGATCGTGTAAATAACAAATTGCTTGCCGGGCTCGAGTTTCATTATGGCAATATTATGATGAATCCCCTGGAGAGTCGGGAAAACAAAGCAGTCTCCATGCTTATAAGGGATGTGGAGAAGGAAAATATAATTCTAATGTTGATGGAAGAAAGTCAGTTTGGCAAGAATGAGGGCGGCTACTTCTTACATAATGAAGAGCTCGAATACGAGTTTTTGTACCACAGTGTGCCTAAGCTGCAAAAGCTTGTCCAGCTTTATGCGACGACTGCCGTGAGAAGTCGGATTTCCAGAGGGAATCCTCCTCCCCAGGTGCGGATCAAGATCAAAAAGGAACGCACCAATTGGCTGGAATTCAAGTTTGAAATGGACGGGATCCCTGACAAGCAAATACGGGAGATATTAGAGGCACTTGAAGAAAAACGGAAGTATTACCGTCTTCGGAATGGCTCGCTCCTTTCACTTGAAACAAGGGAATTTGAAGAGATCAATCGGTTCTTGAACGCCCTTCCGGTTCAACATGAAGATCTGGAAAGCGGCTTGAATGTACCGATCGTCAAGGGCCTTCAGCTACTTGACTCCGCAGATGATAGCACATTCACGATGGAGGATTCGTTCCGTCAATTTTTGGATAACATTCGCAATCCGAGTACTCTTGAGTTCGAGTTGCCAGAGCAGCTGGAGCCGATATTGCGGGATTACCAGAGAAAAGGCTATAAGTGGATGAAGATTCTTGCAAGGTATGGGTTCGGTGGAATTTTGGCAGATGATATGGGACTTGGCAAAACGCTGCAAAGCATCGCATTTATTCTTTCCGAATTACCTGCCATCCGACAAAGGAAGCTCCCGGTCCTCATCGTTTGCCCCTCTTCCTTGACGTATAACTGGTTGAGTGAATTCATGAAATTCGCCCCGGAGATCCAAGCCGTTGTCATTGATGGCAATCAAAAGGAGCGATCCAAGATACAGAAGGATATGGGCGATATGGATGCCATAATCACGTCTTATCCGCTGTTGCGCAAGGACATCCTCTGGTATGAAAAACAGGAGTTTCATACGGTGTTTTTTGATGAAGCCCAGGCCTTCAAGAACCCTGTGACACAAACGGCCCGGTCTGTGAAGAAAATTAAGGCGGATCACCGTTTTGCTCTCACTGGCACGCCGGTGGAAAACTCTTTGGAAGAACTATGGTCGCTATTTCACGTCGTCTTTCCAGAACTCTTCATGGGTCTGAAGGAATACAGTAATCTCTCACGAAAACAGATTGCTCGCAGAATCCGACCATTTTTGCTGCGCCGGCTGAAAGAAGATGTGCTGGAGGAGCTTCCGGAAAAAATCGAGACGATGGAGTCTGTGGAACTGCTTCCTGATCAGAAGAAACTGTACGCCGCTTACTTGGCCAAACTGCGCGAGGATACGTTGAAACATTTGGACAAAAATACCCTCAAAAAAAATCGGATCAGGATTCTGGCCGGGTTGACCCGGTTACGGCAAATTTGTTGTCATCCTGTCTTGTTTGTTGATGGCTATAAAGGGAGTTCGTCAAAATTTGAACAGCTGATGAAGATTATGGAGGAATCGAGACTTTCCGGAAGAAGGGTACTGATTTTCTCTCAATTCACGAAAATGCTTCAAATCATCGGCAGGGATTTAGCGATACAGGGGCAACCCTTTTTCTACCTGGATGGACAGACTCCATCAAAAGAACGGGTGGAGATTTGCAATCGTTTCAATGCTGGAGAACGTGATGTCTTTCTCATTTCCTTGAAAGCGGGAGGTACGGGACTCAATTTAACGGGTGCCGATACCGTGATTTTATATGACCTTTGGTGGAATCCAGCCGTCGAAGAACAGGCGGCGGACAGAGCACACCGCATGGGTCAGCAAAATGTGGTCCAGGTCATCAAGCTTGTGGCACGGGGCACGATAGAAGAAAAAATGAACGAACTGCAGGAGAAAAAAAGGAACCTGATCGAAGAAATCATTGATTCAGGAAATCAGTCATCGTCTACACTTACCGAAGAAGACATCAAGGAAATACTGATGTTATAGAGAAGATATAGGATAATCAAACGGCTGTCAAAGAGTGAAATGCTCTTGATGGCCGTTTTTTTTTATGGAAGAGTTTAAGATTGATCAGGAATGATCATTTAATGGATTAATTGGTAAATTTTCAGATGGTGAAGCCGATATAAAAAGAAAACCATTTGGAGGTTGGAGGTCACATGATTAAAAAGCTTTTACTGGTCTTCTTTTCCCTATCTCTTTTACCTGGCACAGTTTTTGCTAGCGGTCAGTCCGGACAGTACTATCCACCATCCCATTCGGATTTCTATAACAAGAAGTTTTCATGGCAGATTTTCTTTTCAAATAACGTAAAAAAGGTGGAATTTACTCAATACGATATTAAGATGAAGAAGCGATCTGTCTTGTATCATAAGTCGGTGAAGGGAAATTCTTATCTGTGGGTGGACTTCTATTGTAAAGGGATGGTGAGTGTGGAGTTTTTTGATAAGAAAGGCAAGGTAGTCGATTCATTCATTAGAGGCACGGCAGAGAAATACTTGGATGATTCTTCTTGTTCGTATCCATATGCGGCCACTTTTTCCGATTATGATGATAAGAAGGGCAGGTATGCAAGTGATACGTTCAAGAAAAAAACGAAAAGAAAATAAACAAAAACCCTATCGTAAAATAGGGTCAAATTGATTTCTTCATGCCGCATTCCCTGCATGTGCGAATATATACATAATCCTTAACGGAACTTTTGAACTGAGCATTGCCGCAATTGTCACAACGACCACTAACTATGTCAGGATACTCTGCATAATCATAAATGATTGTGGTGTCATATACCTTTTTTTCTTTTGGAGTTTCTTCAGACAAAGCAAATCACCTTCATTTTGTTATTTAACATACTTATCATACCAAAACGGAATCACGAAACAAACCCATCGAAGATATATTTTTGTGCGGTTAAAAATATCGCCCAAGCCACGATTCCAAGTGGAATGGCTAGCGCTAAATGAAGCGATTGCTTTAATGAAATATAAATCACAAGGAGCATGAAGGCTGTTGCCGGAAAGCCTGCCAGGACGCCAAGTGTGAATGTATTGATGTTCTGAGTGGGTTCTCCTTGAACAGTTAACCAAATGATACTTAGAATACTGATTAAAGGTAAAGCAGCCACGATTCCCCCATATAAAGGAAATCGTCTAGCCAGTTCGGTTACGATTCCTATAATGGCAGCTGAACTGATTATTTTAATGAACAAATACATTCAAGTAGATACCTCGCTTAATAAACGGAATGCTTCTTTTATCTTTTCCCTTTCAGCAACTGATAATTTGCTAAGCGCATTTTGTAGTTTTTCTTCATCCAATTCCGTATTCTTTCTTAAGACCGCTAAACCGCCATCCGTTAGATGTAAATACACTTTACGCTGGTCATCTTCAGATCTCTCCTTGATCACCCACCCATGCTGGACTAATTTTTTTACATGCTCGGAAGCCGTATTTTGTGAAATCGATAATTGCTCAGCGATATCGCGGATCACGACATACCGCCTTTTTTGAATCGTTTGCAAAATCCGGACACTTTGATGGGAAATGGCCTCTTGGTGCTTGGGGTGTAGATGAAAATAGATGTTGGTGAAGTAGTTATTGATATCTGAAATCATGATAAAACCACCTTTTTAAATCGTTTGTAACGATTATATCGTTAAATGCGATATAAATGCAAATGAGGTTTCCTGTGCCCATTTTCCGAAATCTCCGCTTTTGACCCATAACGGTTCTAGCATCTCTGTCTTAAAATATCAAAGGGTTTAGGATAGATGACCATTTAGAAATGAGGTAAAACCATGACACTTGAGTATAATGTTAGGAAGAATGTTCTCCACCTTACGGATAAGGAAAAACGAAAATATATCAATGCGGTTTTAGCTTTAAAGGAAAAAGGAGTATACGATCGGTATGTGGCTTGGCATGCGGCAGGTGGTGGCTTTCAAACACCGCCTGGAGGTGATAAGTCTGCTGATAGACCTGCACACCAACATGGTAATCCCAGTGCGAAGAATGTCGCAGAAAACTTACATGGAAGCCATAGGGATCGCAGAAGTGCAGCGCATATGGGCCCGGCGTTTCTGCCATGGCATCGCGATTTCCTTTGGCGTTTTGAACGAGATCTCCAGAGGATTGACCCGAGTGTCACCATTCCTTATTGGGATTGGGCTGCAGATTCGGAATTGGAAGATCCCTCAGCATCTCCGATATGGAGCAATGATTTCATGGGAGGGAATGGAAATAGGAGAAGGGAATTCCTCGTCACCGAGGGACCTTTTGCGGCTGGACAGTGGGAAGTCATTGATGAACAGGGGAATCCTGCAGGAGGCTTAAGACGAAACTTTGCGGCAAGTGAACCGGTAGCGACCTTGCCGACGAAAGAAGATGTGAGCGAAGTTTTAAAGGTCACTCCCTATGATTCTCCTCCGTGGGATACGACAAGCAACCCGAGTTTCCGTAATCAACTTGAAGGATTTATTGATGGACCACAATTGCATAATCGAGTCCATGGGTGGGTTGGAGGACATATGGGTTCTGTACCGACCTCACCGAATGATCCCGTCTTCTTTTTACATCATGCGAATGTAGACCGGATATGGGTGATGTGGAAAATCCTTAACCGGAATGAAAGGTATATGCCAAGAAGAGGAGGACCTTTCAGCCATAATTTACACGACCCCATGTTCCCGTGGGACACGACTCCTAAAGACATGATCAACCATCGGAAGCTCGGATATATTTACGATATGGAACGGAAGTCCTTAAAAAGCGGCAAGGGACACGATCACTAACGATTCGAAATGGGATGGTTTTAGAAAATCCTTAGAAAACGATAGCATAACAAAGAAGGAAGCTATCAGCTTCCTTCTTTGTAGTAAATCAGGCAGTTTGTAACCCATTCCTTTAGGCACTTGTAGTGACTGTACCGGATTTCCTTTCATTACGATGTGACGCGGAACTATGAAAAACCATCCCTAGGATCACGATGAAGATTCCTAACCAGGATAAGGGAGAGGGAATCGGGAGTGATAAAAATAATAATTCACCTGCTAGCGCAAACAGGACTTCCATGGATTGTGTCGCTTCAACGGAAGCTAATTTCTGCATATCCCCACGTACCATATCGGTGGCCTTGAAAAAAAGGACCGTTGCGATGACACCTGAAAAAAGGGCTACCAAAAGCGATTGGAAACTCTGCATCTTCGTTGGCGCCCCGACTGTTAAAAAGCCATACAAAGAAAGTAAGAACCAAAACGGAAGACTTGCCAAGGTCATGCCCAACACCCGTTGGTAGGCATCCAAACGTCCTCGAGAAACATCCATCATTTTACGATTTCCAAGTGGGTAAGCAAAGGAAGCGATAAGGACGGGCACGACGCCTAATAAGAGATTGCTAAACGGAATATGCTTCGTATGCTCCACTTGCATCAAAATGATTCCAATCAGAATGATCAAGGACATGCTTAGCCCTTTCAAGGAAATCTTTCCTCTTTGGCTTAAAAGTCCGTCTTTCGTGTCGACGCTTTCAAAAAATAGCGGGGCGAGTAAAGCACCGGATATGATCGTGATTTGCCAAGTCCCGGCGATCAACCAGCCAGGTGAGTAAGCGGAAGCATAGCATAAGGGAGCATAGAATAATCCAAACCCGACAAAACTCCAAAGTAGCCAGGTGCCGGGTTGTTCTTTCATCACGTGTATGAGGGGACGAAGGTTTTTCCTGCTAAGGACGATACATAGTAGAAAAGGAACCATAAAGATATATCGCAGTGAAGCACTCCAGATCCAGCTTCCTCCAGCCAGTTCCATCGACTGATTGAGAACGAACGTAAAAGCAAAAAAGAGAGCGGAACAAACCCCTATTAAAATCGGTCGCAAACGACTCACCTCTATCTGTTTTTCGAGTCAGCAACCAGCCAAGACTCTATAAAATCTTTATTTATCAAGTGCAAGAGAATGATTGAAAAAATTTACTTATATTTGTTAAATTGTCTATCAGTTACAAAATAAAATCAATAAGGTTTTATGTAAAAATAAAAAACTCCTTTAATTCGACAAAAAACGACAATGTGTAAATGTTGGTATATTTGAAGATAATTTCATTTAAAATTATGCTGATATATGAAATATCCAATAAATAATCTCTTGAAAGCTAATAATTTAGTATAATATCAGTATTTAAAACGATTTTTCGTAATTTGAATCTGGAAGGTAGATAATATATTAAGATACGGTAATTGACGAAATTGGGAAGGGGTGGTATCTTTAAAAAGAGAAAAGAATGTCGAATTTTGACGAAAACAATAATGCATAATAATAAATAGTGAGGTTATGACAAATGAAATCTACAGGTATCGTACGTAAAGTTGATGAATTAGGACGGGTGGTAATTCCAATCGAATTACGCCGTACATTAGGAATTAAAGAGAAAGACGCTTTGGAAATCTATGTAGAACAAGAGCGTATCATTCTTCAAAAATATAAACCGAACATGACGTGTCAAGTAACAGGTGAAACATCTGATGACAATATGAAACTTGCAGATGGTAAGTTAATTCTTAGCCAAGAAGGCGCTGAACTTCTAATTAAAGAAATTCAAGCTAGTCTTGAAACAGCTAAATAATCGGTTTTTAAAAAAGTGCAACGGGGAACTTACCCGCTGCACTTTTTTTATTTCTACGAACATAAAAATCTTTAACAAGGGAGAAGGGAAAAGAGCATAAGAAGGCGCAGCCTTTTTGAACGTAGAATTCCTTCTAATATCAGGTTAATCATTTGGATTGATTATGGCTAATATCTGGTGATCTTCCCAGCGACCATTTATCTTTACACTTTTTTTTGCGATTCCTTCTTTATGAAAACCGGCTTTTTCCAAAACGCGTATGGAACCTACGTTATGTGGCATAACACCAGCCTCTATCCTATGTAAACCAACCGTTTCAAAAGCATAATCCACCACCATTTTAGCAGCTTCTGTAGTGTACCCATTTCCATTATTTTTTTGGTCTAAGTCATAACCCATGGTGGCACTTTGAAGGGGACCGCGAATAATATGAAACAGGCTGATCGTTCCTATTAGCTCATGAGTTGTATTCAGGAAAATTCCAAAATGGTAACTACTATCTTCTTTTGATTTTTTTTCGCCAGTTATTATTATTTCTTTTTGTTTTTCTAAAGAATAGTAGTTAGATGAACGATTTGTCGAGAAAGGTTCAAAGAACTCCTTATTTTCCACTAGCAATTGTAGTAAATTTTCAGCATCTGATAGTATAAGCGGTCTTATATATATATGATTACTGGATAACACGATTGACCTCCTTCAAATAATGGAATATATTTCATTATACACGATCATGATAATAGCAAAGACAAAGATAACCAGGGAAGTGAAACGGAGGGATACTATATGAAATTGGAACGTTTGATTTCTATGATTTACAAGTTGTTGAACAATGAAGTTCTATCCGCCTCGATGCTAGCTGAGGAGTTTCAAGTTTCCACCAGAACCATCTATAGGGATATTGATGTAATCTGTGCAGCGGGCTTTCCGGTCCTATCATTTCAAGGAAATAAAGGTGGATTTGGCATGATGGACGGATACAAAATGGATAAAAGCTTGCTCGGTTCCTATGATGTGGATTCCCTGATCACCGTGCTCAGAAGTCTATCCACCGTATTTGAAGATGAGCGTGTTCAGGGGACGATTGAACGACTGCAAACGGTTGGAACAAAACCTCAGATGCCGAGTCTAGCGATGGATTTTGAAACCCTCCGTACGGATCCCGTTGCACTTCGTCATTTACGCACGGGCATTATGGAACGAAAAGTCGTCCGTTTTGATTACATCAATGCAAATAATGAATGTACGACCCGTGAGATGGAACCGTTGCAGCTGCATTTTAAATATGGAAATTGGTACATATATGGATATTGCCGAAGACGGAGGGATTATCGAGAGTTCCGACTATCCCGGATGATGAATTCTTTCCTGACAGAGGAAACCTTTCAACCGCATGACGAATTGCTAATAGAGGCTAGAACAGTAGAAAGTGGATGGCAAGGTCAGGTAAGTGATGTAGTGTTTAGGATAGGTCCGAAAGCGTTAGCAGAAGCGATGGATCATTTTCACCAGGCGGAAAAGCAATTACATGACGATGGAAGTATGATCATGCGTATCCCTGTATATCAGCCGTTGGAAGCGCGATGGCTTTGGTCGTTTCTCTTGAGTTTGGGCAGTGGGGTTGAAGTACTTGAGCCTCTTGAACTGCGAGGAATCTTAAAAGAACAACTTCAAAATGCACTGAAAATTTATGGAGAAGTATGACAGACTGTTGTCATACTTCTTTTTATATACTAAAAACAGATTCAAAAACAAATTCATGAAAAGTGAAAAGGAGACGATCTAAATGAATCATCCAGTACAAATGTTCAACTACAATGCGTGGGCTACTCAAACACTCTTGGGACGGATCAAGGAACTCCCATCCTCGGTAATGCAACAAGAAGTAAACACATCATTTTCCACCATCGGCGAAGCATTCGCTCATGTCTATGCGATTGAGAAGTGTTGGCTTCAGATTCTGAGAGGTACCAGTATGTCAAAGGCGATCGAAGCTTGCCTCCCACTTCAACAAGAAACCTTAAGATATTCTGTCGAAGAATTCATGGTGGCCTTCAGTGAGTTAGCGGAACAATACAAAGCATGGTTCCGAAGCCAGGACGACTTGGAACAAGCCATTGTGCTTGAGAATCCGTACGTCGGAACGCGTAGTACACGATTATCTGAAATTGCGTTCCATATTGTCAATCACGGCACCTACCACCGGGGTAATATTTCGACCATGTTGCGCCAGTTGGGCCATGCCTCCACCATGAATGATTATTCGTTTTTTTGGTATCAGGAACCTGTGAAATCCATTTAATTAAATAAGGTCGACATTTCTGAGAACAGAGAAGTCGACCTTTTTACTACTTGTAAGGAATATAATGCCTCTTCATACTAGAAAGGAGAAGATATTTTTATCAATGGAAATTGAAAATCTAATTACCGTAAAATCGAGAGAAGATTTGCGGATTTGGCTACAGGAAAATGGTAAGACAGAAAAATCTTGTTGGGTTGTAGTTAGTATGACGCCAAAGTCAGATATGTTGCTATATTTGGACGCGGTTGAAGAATCGTTGTGCTTTGGATGGATAGATGGAGTCAAAAAGAAAATATCTGAAACCGAACTTGCTCAGAGACTGTCTCCTAGAAGCAAAGGAAGTTCATGGACTGAATTGAATAAAGAACGTGTCCGCCGTCTCGAAAAGTTGGGGTTAATGAGAGATGAAGGAAGAAAGGTACTTCCTGATATGGATCAAGATTCATTTAAGATAGATAAGGTAATAGAGCAAAAGCTAAAAGAGGAAGAACAAGTATATGAGAATTTCAAAGCATTTTCACCTCTTTATAAAAGAGTCCGGATCGACACGATACAAAGTAATAAAAATCAGCCGGAATTATTTAAGCGTAGATTAGACAAATTTTTATCAAACACTAGAGATAATAAAATGTACGGTCAATGGCATGATAATGGGCGCCTTCTGGATTATTAATATTTGCTAAATTGGCTAAAAAATGGTTATTATGATCGATGTTTAAATTAACAGAATTATGTGATAATAACTCACATACAGATTTTTCTACATAATAATGATTAGAGGAGGCGTTTATTATAGGTAGTATA
Source organism: Peribacillus sp. NPDC097295 (assembly GCF_044761665.1). NCBI lineage: Bacteria > Bacillati > Bacillota > Bacilli > Caryophanales > Bacillaceae > Peribacillus > Peribacillus sp. NPDC097295. The sequence goes on along the minus strand of NZ_JBIWCW010000001.1, from coordinate 375,178 downwards.
GGAAGTATGGTTAAGCCAATGAGTGGGTTTCTAACGGCATTAATTCAGTACCCGGTCCCTGTAGTCCATTCAAGAGCAGACATTGATGCACAGATCGAGCAAATCATTAAGACGTTACATTCGACTAAAGCAGGATACCCTGGCGTGGAATTGATCGTATTCCCTGAGTACAGTACACAAGGCCTGAATACGAAAAAATGGACCACGGAAGAATTTCTCTGTAATGTTCCTGGGGCGGAAACGGACTTGTTTGCTTCAGCTTGTAAGGAAGCGGAAGTATACGGCGTATTCTCCTTGATGGAAAGAGACCCCGATGGTGGGGACCCCTACAATACCGCAATCATTATCGACCCCGAAGGTGAAATCATCCTGAAATACCGTAAATTGAATCCCTGGGTTCCCGTTGAACCATGGAAAGCAGGGGATCTAGGCATGCCGGTTTGTGATGGTCCTGGTGGCAGTAAACTTGCGGTTTGCATTTGCCATGACGGGATGTTTCCTGAAATTGCGAGGGAAGCTGCATACAAAGGCGCAAACGTCTTAATTAGAATCTCCGGTTACAGTACCCAAGTGAACGATCAGTGGATTTTGACGAACCGCTCCAATGCTTGGCAAAATTTAATGTATACATTATCCGTGAATCTAGCTGGATATGATGGTGTGTTCTATTACTTTGGAGAAGGGCAAGTCTGTAATTTCGATGGTACAACCCTAGTGCAGGGTCACAGAAACCCATATGAAATTGTCACAGCTGAAGTCTATCCAGAGTTAGCCGATCAGGCAAGAATGGGCTGGGGGCTGGAAAACAATATTTATAACCTCGGAGCCAGGGGCTATGTGTCCACCCCAGGCGGAGTGAAAGAAAATCCATATACCTACATCAAGGACCTTGCGGAAGGAAAGTATAAATTGCCATGGGAAGATCAAATCAAGATCAAAGATGGTTCCATTTATGGCTATCCGGTCAAAGAATCCGTGAATAAATAAAAAATTCTTATTTCGACCATATGAAAGATAGTGACATACTTAAGGGGCCGAAAATGGCCCCTTATATCCTATGGAAATTTTAGATGGAATAATGATAAAAGTAATTCGATTCCTTTACAAAACCAAACCTTTCGTAAAGCCTTTGTGCATTGGCATTTTCCTTCCCCGTCTCAAGCGATACCCCATTTGCACCCGTTTCCTCAGCGAAAGTGATGGCGGCCTGTAACAACTTCTCACCCACACCTTTTTTGCGTGCGCTTTCCTTCACGAATAAATCGTTCAAGATCCATGACCGTTGCATGCTTATCGATGAAAAAGAAGGATATAATTGGACAAACCCCAACGAATCATCTTCATCTAAAGCAATAAAAACGACCGATTCCTCGTTCACCAGTCTTTCTCTTAAAAACTCCTTTGCACCTTTAAAATTTGAGGGTTGTTCATAAAATACCCTGTATAAGTCAAATAACTCGCTCAGTGAATGAAGTTCATTTATTGTGGCTTTTTGTATGAACATAGTAGAAACCTCCGTTTTTTGTTCTGAATAATCTGATTTTATCATGTGTGAAAGAGAATTGTTTAATCATTTTAGAAAAATAGTGAATGGTATCATTGATGCTCTGGATTAAGCCCTATGAAATAGCCACTTCCTCTTTAATGAATTGCCGGAATTTAGGATTGGTTAGAACTTGAAGCTGGAAATCATTTAAACATCGGGTGAGCTTTTCTTGATTCGATGGGGATAAATTATCCGTGAAAATGGCAAGCTCTGTCCTGTTACCATCTTTATCTGTTGCATACATGGCCTTAGTCAGGACAAAAGCGGTAGATCCTCCCTTTTGACCAGCATGCAAAAGCCATTTGCGATTGTTTGGATTCTTCATTAATTGCTCCATGACTGGATCGAGGTGTTTATGAACGTTTTGATCAAGATCTATCTTGTTATTCAGTATCTTCATGATAGACACATAGTCTTTTGTTGTGGACCGGGACAACCGGTCGGACCAGACTTTTTGAAAATCAAGATTCATGATTCTCATGGCTTCTTTCTTTTCTTGTTCGGTAGGCGCTTTGTTTTTCCATTCCTCGTTAATGGCGAGAGCCCTACTCCGGTACTCTCTGGCGTCCATATTAATCATGGCCTGTAACGTTTCTTTTTTCGTCAAATTCGTTTCTTTCATCAGCGTGCTGGGTATGAACAGAGAACTGTAGATTGGATACAATGGATCATGATTGATGATGCCCAAACTTTTTGGAACGGAATTGATACGATCAAGCCCGAGCAGATTCATTAGGTAATCTGTATTTGCATTCGAGCTGTAAGTGATCATTCCTTTCACGACTTCATGTAAAGGAGTGGTAACACATTCTTTTCCCAATTGAGAAAGCCAGGCCTCATGTGCACCGCCATCTGTTTTCGGTATGTAGAGTTTCGCTAGGTCCGCTAATTTCACTTCTCGGTTGGGGTCAATGATCCCTTCCGCAGCTTGCTGAGCATATTCAATCGCGATAATGACTTTTCCGGTGCTTGCTAACGGGAGCTTTACGTTGGAGTTCACATCAACTAACGTTTCATCATTATGTTTGATGAATAAAGAGACGTCATTGCTGGAGATATTGTTTTTTATGAACTGAACGATATATTCAGGTGTTGCCTCATTTCTACCCTTCATAAACTTCCAGAAGCCAATTCCTGCAACCAGACTTGGAATTAATAACTTTCTCTGATTATATAAAGCATTTTTTTTCACAGAAGAAAACCTCCAATTATTTCCTTTTTTATATATACGGGTGATGATTGGGAAGGTTTCATTTTTATTGATAGAGAGGAAAGTAGAGTTGAAAATACAAGGTAACGGTAAAGGGAGTATAGGCATAAGCTGAGAGAATGTGCCTCACCAAATATAATGTTGGGTTTTTACTATTAATGGTAATGTATTGAGTAAGACTGGTTAGCTGGAGGGTTATGGTGAGAAGATTAATATATTTCTTTATAATTTTGAGCTTATCGTTACTAACTGGATGTAATAAAGAAGAACGGGATCTCCAATGGTATTCTTCCAAGGAAGAAGCGATTGAAGAGGGAATCAAAGAAGAAGGAGCGGATAAAACCAGTATATTGTCCGTTGAAGAGTTCGAAAACGAGACGATTTTTTTCTTCGAATATGATGGAGTACTAGGTGTCGCGAGTATAGCAGAAAAAGACAATACTTATAGCTGGTATAGGAGTTCTGCCCACTTAGGGTTTGAAGAAGTGCCTTCCTATTCGGTCGCGGGTTTTCATTTCGAAACAAAAAACGGGAAGGAAATTTCGGTACTTGGAGGGAAGGCCTTCGATCCTTCGATTCGGAAAATACAACTAACTGGTGATGGAGAGGAAAGGGAGCTAACAGTATCGGAAAGCGGATTGTTTTTCTCTATCCTTAAGGCGCCGTTTCCTTCTGTCGATGTGAAACCGATACGTGAATAAGCCTTAAAAAGACCAGTAAATTCACCTACTGGTCTTTGCCTATTTTCGCATTCATTTTATCAGTAGGATTATTCCTTTATATATTTATTTTGTAAATCTGAAACCAACTAGTAATCAGCCAACGTTATATATATGTACAATCTGAAAAAAGGAGGTTCCTCATTTGAAGAAGGAACAGCATGACCTAATGAAGCGAATTAGGAACGGAGATAAGGATGCGTTCGGTTTACTAGTAGTAGACTTACTGCCATCTGCTTATAAAACGGCTTATTTAATTCTTAGGTCAAAAGAACATGCAGAGGATGCGCTTCAAAATGTTTTAGAAGGTGCATACCTTAGCATCATGAAGAATAAGGAAATGACCAATTTCAAGGCATGGTTTTTTCGGCTCGTTTATTCACGATCTATAGATGTTTATCGAAAGAACAACCGCCATGTAGAAATGGATATAGTGGATAATACCGAGGTGAACAGGATGATGAAGACGGAATCCGTTCAAAATGTTGTCATTCGAAATGAAAATAAAAGTGAAATGATCGCTTTAATCATGACACTTAAAAAAGAACAGAGTGTACCAATATTTCTACACTATTATGAAGAATTGACAGTAAAGGAAATTTCCCTCGTTCTTCATGAAAATATCAATACAGTGAAAACGAGGTTAACAAGAGGGAGAAAAAAATTAGCTCAATTGCTAAACGAGAAAAAGGAATTTTCAGAGGAGGCTAAAGCTAATGGATTATAAAAAAGAAGAAGGCTTCTCTTCCTTAGACCAATTGAAGATTCCGAAATCTATAGAAAAGTTTATCGAAGAATTTCCAGAACGATATATTGAAGGAGATATGAGTCAAGAAGTGGAAGAACAAATTGAAAGGGATTGGAACACATTTCAAAAGGACATGAAGAAACAAAAGCAAAGGAAAATAGGAAAAAGGGTATTGACAACTGCGGTTTCCCTTGTAGCGGCGTTCGCTCTTTTTGTCGGCTTAGGCTTTGTCTCTCCCGCAGTTGCTACTGTAGCGTCGAAAATTCCTTATCTGAATAAAATCTATCATTTAGAACCGGTGAACCGAGTCATATGGAACAAGTTAGAGGAGAACGGATATGCAGTAATCGGAGTAGGTGGCAACGCAAGTTCTATATACATAACCCTTGAAGGAACCGAACAATATATTCAAGATGTTCGTGGCGAAGTGAAAGAGTTGGCTGAGAGTGTTTTGGAATCAAGAGGGTATAATGCGTATAAAATAAAAATAACGAAAGAAAAACAGTATGAATTTCCGCCAGAAACAAAGAGAGAAAAGGCAATTGATAAAGCGATGACGGAGGTGGACGCAAAGCTAACAGAGTTACAGTTCTCGGTACTCTCCTATGGAACAACCTATCCTCCTTCAAACTCTAAAGAAGTAGTAATCAATATCGATGTACCAAACAAAGAAAAAAGAATAGAAGAAATCAAAAACATTTCCAATGAGATCATACAGGACAATGATATTGGTTCCTATTCATTGAAAATCGACATAGTGAATATGGAACAAAGGGAAAAAGAGTCCAGGTGGGGTGATGTATTTCCTGCAATATATGAAGGATTAGCGTCAAAAAAAGAATATAAGGTCACTGGCTTTGCTTACTCATTTCATCCTGCCCCTCTCCAAATCATTATAAAAACATCCATAAATAGTTCGGATAAAGACGCAGCAAAACGGGCAATTGGATTAGAAAAAACGATTGAAGAATTCCTGAATTCAAAAGAGATTGCAAACAAGATCGAAGGAGAAGAATATAAGATTATCATAAGAAGCAAAGATAAGAAACAGATTAATTAGAAACGACGATCCCATAGCAGTCGTAAAAAAATGCCGGCCACAGTTGAGTGGACCGGCATGAATTGTTATACGCGTAGACCACCGTTGATTTGAACGATGGAGCCATTCATATAAGATGCTTCATCAGATGTAAGGAAGGATACGACGTTGGCGATTTCATCCGCTTCAGCGGGACGTCCGAGCGGACCAAGCGAAGCAAAGCGATCGTAGTTACTGTAATCAATATCCATTTCCTTAGCATGATTAGCCGTCATAGTGGTGGAAACAGCTCCTGGTGCGATAGCATTGATTCTAATGCCGTAGCGTCCGTATTCGTTCGCTGCTGTTTTAGTCAGCCCTATGACTGCGTGTTTACTCGCTGAATAAATGCTATTGCCGTATTCACTATAGAGGCCTGCATTTGATGCTGAGTTGATGATGCAACCGGATTTCTGCTCGAGCATGATTGGAATGACGAGTTTCATACCGAGGAAGACCCCGCGTACATTAATGCTTATCACACGGTCGAATGTTTCGAGCGTTTGTTCAGCAAGCGGCGCAGGCTTCTCGAGGATACCGGCATTATTATGGAAAACATCAATACGGCCAAACTGATTGATGGTTGTATCGATTACATTTTGCATATCGCTTTCTAAGGTAACATTCGCTTTTACGAAAATCCCTTCACCGCCGGATTGTTTCACTTTATCTAGGGCTTCATTTCCCTTTTTCTCATCAAAATCCACAAGGACTACTGCATAGCCCTTTGTCGCTAATTTAAGGCTGACAGAGAGGCCGATTCCTCCCGCTGCACCTGTTATTACTGCTGTTTTTTGTGTCATGAGTAAGATCTCCTTTTTAATGGTATATGTTGCTAGTATTCGAAGAAAGCGTGAAATTATCCCGTTGTAGATGGAAGTAAGAGCAAACACCCCTCCTTGAAATTCTTCAAGATGGATTTCCTGATTCCTATAATCAAAATAAACAAGCTGATTTTATTTTGACTAGGCTGACAGCTTGCCAGACAAAACCCATTGAGCAGTATGTAACAAAAACAAAATAAAATCAACAAGAAAAATGGTGAAGGAATAAGAGTTCACTTTACATATTACTCCCAATGGGTAAGTGTCCATCCGTTCGTACATACAAAAGGGAGGATTTCAGTATGGAATTCAACTTCAACAGCTTAATAATAGGGAATTGTTCAATACTTTACTACTATATACTATAGGTAAGATTGTATTTGACAATATTTATTTAGGTCTATAGTATTGTTATGTGGAAAAATAAGGATTGGAATATCCAGGTGATACCTTGGAGATGTATTATGCTGTAAGGAATCATCGAAGATAATTATACCAAGGCGTACCCTGACAGATGGTTCAGGCTTTGGCATATGAAATACGAAGCGATGAATGCCAACTAGATGGATGGGGTGCAGGAAAAAAAGGGGAAAATAAAATGGGGAAATCACAGAGGGGAAAAAAGAAGAGAAGAATCTCAATCAGGGTCAAGTGGATGCTATTGATTTGCGCTTCCATTTTTCTGGCGATGGGTGTTTCTGTTTCCATAATGGACTTTCAGATTACCAAAATATTTCAGGAAAATAGCGTGACGATAAACAAGAGCTCCGCCCAAAATGCGGTGTCACTAATCAGCACAGATATGAAAAGATATGAAGATTCAATTGACCAATTGTCGCAATTGGTTTCCATTCATATAGAAAATGGAGATTCATTGAAAGATATTCAGAGAGCCATTGAGTCTTTTCAAAAGAACAATGATCAGTTGCTATCTGCTTATTATATGGATGGCACGGATGGTTCATTGTACGCATCCCCTAAAATTGAATTCAAGGGAGATGCACGAGAAACCGTTACATATACGCAGCTATCTGAAAAACCTCAAACAAAATGGATGGATGTGTATCAAGATGTCGTTAATGGAGACATCATGACTTCTGTGGTCACTCCAGTCATGGCAAATGGGAAAATGGTAGGGGTATTAGGATATGATATTGACTTATCGGTAATTGGAAAGATGAGAACGGAGATCGAGAAGCATTCCAATGCTAACCTTGTGATACTAGATTCGCAAGGGATTATCGTAAGTTCTTTCATGAAAGAAATGGATGGAAAGAATATGAACCCTGACCAAAGTGGTAAGGTTGAAGGCGTGGGGGATATAATAACGGACTCATCCCAATTCAATTCCGAGTTCAAATGGGTTTCGGACATGTATAAAGGTTCGAAGCAAACAGCTCAGACCCTAGAATGGAAAGACCAACAGTATACGGGTGAAACGACTTCAGTTCCGAACGTGAACTGGAAAGTGGCAGCCTTGACATCAGATGATGTATTGCAAGCAGAGTTGAATGGCATTAATCGTACCGTAATCATTTCTCTGATCTTAGGTACATTGATCGGTATGATATGTGCCTTTTATTTGTCAGGGAAATTGAAAAAGTTAATATCGGATCTTCGAAATGTCATGAAAAAGACAGCGAGTGGCGATTTAGTAACAGAATTTCATTATCATGCGAATGATGAAATGGGGGACCTATCCAAGAGTTACAACATCATGCTAAGTAAATTAAGAGAATTGATTAGCGATGTGAAAGGAAATGCGATTTCTGTGAACGAAGCAACTAGTGGGCTAAGCCAGATAGCTATTGAAAATAGTACATCCATAACGGAGGTTACACGTGCTATAGAGGAGATTGCAGTGGGGGCAGCGAACCAATCCGAATATGTGGAAGACGGCGCCCATACCATCCAGTTACTCAGTGAAGAAATAGATGAACTATCCAGGATATCCGATAGGACACAATCCGTTTTAGACACGGCATCAGAAAAGATAGAATCGGGGAAGGAACAAGTCAGCGATTTAGAAACGTCTTATCAAAAATTGGAATCTGCTTTTTCAGCGGTTACAAGCATGAGTTTAAGTCTCGTGGAAAAGTCAAAAACCATCTCAAATGTGACGAATACCATTTCACAGATTTCTGAGCAAACCAATTTATTGTCCTTGAATGCATCCATAGAGGCGGCAAGAGCAGGGGAATCAGGAAAAGGTTTTGCGGTCGTGGCAAATGAAGTCCGCAGCTTAGCGGAGGACTCCAAGGAAGCGACAAAAGACATTCAGGAAATCATACACAGCATTCTCTCGGATACGGAGAAGCTCTTACTAACGACTAACGAAACGAATCAAATAAGTGCGAACCAAAAAAGCGCAGTGATGACAGTAAGCAGTGCTATGAAAGAACTAGAGGATTCTGTCAGTAAAATATCTCATTCAGTTGTTGAAGAAACCCATTCCATTGCCACTATCAATCAACAAAAAGAAATAGTGGTTAAAATAATCGAAGAAATAACAGCTGTCTCTCAGCAAACGTCTGCCTCTTCTCAAGAAATTGCATCGTCGATGGAGGAGCAAGCCGCTTCATCCAAGGAACTTGCAAACTATACAGAGCATTTCACACAATTGATCAGTGATTTAGAACATACGTTGAGGGAATTTCAAATTAATAAATGACAAAAAGGGAAACTATTTTTATAGTTTCCCTTTTTGTTAGTGCGCCTGGCATGGGTGCAATCTATAGGGTGTAAGTCCCGAGCCATGAAGGCAGTAGTAATGGTTAGCTTAATGCAAGGGTGTCCACGGTGACGTGGAATCTGAAGGAAGCAAGCGGCAAACCTCCGGTCTGAGGAACACGAACTTCATATAAGGCTAGGTATCATTGGATGAGTTTGCTGAACAAAACAAAGTCCATTCTGCCGAAGGTGGTACAGAGTAAATGAAGCAGATAGGTGGAGGGAAAGATTGCACTCTTACCCAGGGAGATCTGATGACAGCCCAAGTAAACTTGGCAACCTGTCCAGCGATGGTCAGCTGAATCATCAGAAGTCAGCAGAGGTCATAGTACTTGTCTACTCGAGAAGATAAGGAAGGACCGAACAGATTAAGGAGGATAAATACTAGGCGTTCGTTATCTTGCGAAGAAGCAAACAATTCCAAACGGAACTTATTTGAAGGAAGAAGTGGTGAATACACGGGGAACTTCAAAAGGGTGGAGCAGATAAAGGCACAAATAGACCATTTATCCACGTAGAAAGGATATCAACAATGTTAATGGAACAGATACTAGAGAGGGACAACTTAATACAGGCATTGAAGCGTGTAGAGAGAAATAAGGGAAGCCACGGTGTAGATGGAATGCCGGTTCAAAACCTGAGACCGCACCTCGTAACAGCGTGGAATAGCATGAAAACATCCCTACTACAGGGTACTTATCAACCGCAACCCGTCCGTCGTATCGAAATCCCGAAACCAAACGGCGGAGTTCGGTTATTGGGTATCCCGACCGTCCTAGACCGTTTCATTCAACAAGCGATTGCCCAGATATTGACCAAGATATATGATTCAACCTTTTCAGAGAATAGCTACGGATTTCGCCCTAACAAACAGGGACACCAGGCTGTTCGAAAGGCAAAATCCTATATAGCCGAAGGGTACACATGGGTAGTAGATATGGACTTAGAGAAATTCTTCGATAAAGTAAATCACGATAAACTCATGGGAAAGCTTGAACAGAAAATTCAAGACAAACGAGTGCTAAAACTGATTCGTAGATTCCTACAAGCAGGGATTATGATTGGCGGACTATTCCATAAAAGTATTGAGGGAACTCCGCAAGGAGGACCCTTAAGCCCTCTATTATCTAATATCATGTTGGATGAGTTAGATAAAGAACTGGAGAAACGAAATCTTCGATTTGTGAGGTATGCGGATGACTGTAATGTCTTCGTAAAGACAAGAAAAGCCGCGAATCGAGCCATGAGTAACCTGTCATTCTTCATAGAACGTAAACTAAAACTAAAGGTTAATTATGAGAAATCAAAGGTCGATCGGCCATGGAATAGAACATTTCTCGGTTTTAGTTACACAAGGTCCAAGGAGAACCCGAAGGTTCGATTGGCGCAACAAACCATGAAGAAAGTGAAGAAAAGAATCAGAGAAATGACCTCGAGAAAATCACCGATACCCATGGAAGTCCGAATAGGTAAGTTAAAACAATATCTTAGAGGATGGATAGGATATTTCGCTCTCGTGGATACCCCGAGTATATTAAGAAAATTAGATTCATGGATTCGAAGAAGGCTCAGAATGTGCCTCTGGAAACAATGGAAGTTACCAAGGACGAGAGTAAGAAAACTCAAAGGACTTGGTGTACCTTTTGGAAAAGCATTTGAATGGGGTAATAGTAGAAAGGGCTATTGGCGTATCGCAAATAGTCCTGTTCTACACAAAACCCTCGACAATGCTTATTGGCATAATCAAGGGTTAGAAAGTTTATATGAACGATATATAAAACTACGTCAGACTTAAACTGAACCGCCGTATACCGAACGGTACGTACGGTGGTGTGAGAGGTCGGAGGCTAGGCGCCTCCTCCTACTCGATTTACTGTAATGGTGACACTAACGGATTGGGATGATTGATCAAAAATCCATTATCCTGATAATCGATTTCCGTATCATCCGTATAACGGGCATCAGATGGATTCATTAAAATCTTTATGCCATCTACGACATATACTTTTTCTAGTTCTGTTTTATAAAGCGCCAGGTTCAAAGAATAGTTCATCTGGTTGCAACAGGAACTGGTTACCCCGTACTGCAAATATGTTTCCTCTTCCATATCCCGCTGCATATCCCTAATGACTTCCTGGGCCTTTTTTGTGATGGTTATCAAGTCGTTCACTCCCATGCTTTAGACACTGCTTTAAAAGTAATAGCAGTCATACCTTCACTCTATCATGTTAGAAAGCGAAAGTAATAACATTACCTCTTGAATGGACAAAGATTCCATGGGATTATCCAGCTTATAGACCATTTGGAAGCGAAGTCCAAACAGGTACATACAGGACCATCCTTACCGTTTTTAGGACATGTCCATCAAAGTCATCGTCAAACTCGGAAACGACTTCAAATCCTTTAGCTCTGTAAAAAGCTGTACCCACTTCATTTTCCTTTTCCACGTTTATAAAAAGTTCTTTCATTCCAATTGAATGTTTGATGCCGGCTTGTAAAAGGGCAGTCCCCATTCCTTTGCCTTGATATTCCGGATAAAAGTAAATCGCCGCCAGTTCCGCTTTTCCACCTTCCTTAACAGGCGAAAAAGCAGCAAAGCCCACAACCTGTCCGGCCACCTCGGAAACATAAAAGAAAGATTGTTCGATCCTTTTTCTCATCATGTCGTCACTATAGGCGTACTGTAAGAATCTCTCTTGAATATCAATGGGGATAATGCCTTCATATGTACTATGCCAACTTGTCCTTGCGACGGACTGTACGTGTGGTATGTCGTCTACTTCCATGTTGCGAATGGTGAACTCCATTTTTCTCATTCCTTCCTATTTACAGTTATTTCTAAAAATTATATCAGTCTTTCTTTTTCTAAACAGTAGGAAATTCAATTTATTAGGTATGTAACCAAGAATCTTTAAATAGACTTCTTTCTTCAATGGACATTATTACTAGAAGGACAATGGCACAATTCCGTATGCGTAGGTAAGTATCCCGCTCCTTATACCTAATGGTGAATATATATATATAAGAATCGGACAAGTAGGGTCCAATGGCTCAAGGCCCAAAAAGGGGAGAACATCATGCAATTCGAAATTGGAATGACTATTTTTGTGTTCGTCATGACGATGATAGTCATATTATGGAGGCCACGAGGGCTAAATGAAGCTTGGCCAGCTTCATTTGGTGCGGGAATCATCTTACTTACTGGCATAGTATCAACGGAAGATTTAACGGATATTATCGGTAAAATCGGTGGCGCATCCATCACCATCATGGCAACGATTGTCATGGCTGTCATATTGGAGAGCTTCGGTTTCTTTCATTGGGCAGCCGCAAGACTTGCCACCCTTGCTAAAGGATCCGGATATCGCCTATATTGGTACATTCAGCTATTATGTTTTTTGATGACCTTATTATTTAATAATGATGGAAGTATCATGATCACGACTCCTATTTTAATCTTACTTTTAAAAAACTTTCGACTGAAAAAACATGAAGCCATCCCATATCTTTTGAGTGGTGCCCTAATTGCAACCGCATCTAGTGCGCCTATCGGAGTCAGTAACATCGTAAATTTAATTGCCTTGAAAATTGTTGATATGACGCTTTACATGCACACAGCCATGATGTTTGTTCCAGCAACGTCAGGGCTGCTATTCATGTCATGGTTGATGTTCATGGTACTGAAGAAAAAATTACCTGAAAAATTGCCTACCCTTTCCTATGATATTGAGGAAAAATTCTTCACCAAGAATTTTCATCCGTTAAAAGGAAAGATGACCGTTGAAACAAAACGCCAACGTACAAAATTCATGTTCAAGATATTGATCTATGTCTTCATAGTACGCTGTTTAATTTTTGTAGCTTCTTACCTATCAATCCCGATAGAATGGGTCGCCGTAATGGGATCATTATCTTTACTGGTGTGGAGGTGGTATCATCTTCGGACAAGTCCATTTGATATATTGAAAAAGACTCCATGGCACATTCTTTTATTTGCATTCTCTATGTATATCATTATTTACGGTCTTCAGAATGTGGGTCTCACTGCATTCCTTGTTCAAATATGTGAACCGATCGTAAACAAAGGATTACTAAGTGCGAGTATTGTTATGGGGGGATTAGTTTCTGTTCTATCAAACATATTCAATAACCACCCTGCCTTAATGATCGGGACCCTCACCTTAACAGAACTTGGCCTAGATCCCATTACGCTAAAAACCATTTATCTGGCCAGTATAGTTGGGAGTGATATGGGGGCGTTGTTATTGCCTATAGGTACACTTGCCTCCCTAATCTGGATGCATATCTTAAAACAAAACAAAATCAAAATTAGATGGAAAGAGTATTTATACGTAACCTTGCTAGTCATTCCGCTGGCTACAATGGTTACGCTGCTTTTCTTATACTATTGGGTTCAGTTGGTTTTTAACTAATCTAACTAATCTAACTAATCTAACTCTTGGGGGAGTTAATTATGAATGATGCGATTGCATTGCTGGGCAAACAGATTGATCTTCAGCTTACAGGTGATAAATGGTTTAAAGGGATTCTGACAGATTTTAGTTCTGATATTCTGGTGTTATTTAATGGAAAGCAGTTTCTCTATTTTCCGATGCTTCATGTGCATAGATTCAATCTGAGTATAGATATCGATTCGGACATATTGCCCCCTTTAGGGTTCTATATAGCGGAAGACAATATAACGATCTCCTATCGTAAAGCATTGATGAATGCCAAAGGAGTCTTTTCTGAAATCTATGTTACAGGGCATATTTCGCTACATGGTTATATTAATAATGTTTTTAACGATTATTTTACCTTTTATTCTCCTGTGTATAAGTTCATGTATATTTCCCTTCATCACCTTAAATGGCTTACCCCATATATCCAGGGCGAGACGCCTTACACACTTAGCCACGAACAATTCCACATACCCTCAAAAATGTCACCATTTTATCGTACATTAGCAGAACAGTTGAAAAAAAGTGAAGGAAAACTCGTTGTCTTTGATGGTGGAGAGGATCCAACGAGAATTGGGTTACTTAAAAAAGTGGACAATAACTTTGTTGAAGTAGCGACAGCCAAAGGAGATCGTGTGTTTTTAAGCCTTCCACATATCAAAACAGTATATTTGCCATAGATGACTGTACAGAAAAGGAAAATCCATTTTAGGAATCCTCGCTTTTTGTACAGTCTTTTTAACGGTAAGACTTTTTTCATGGTTTTTTAGAATAAACAATACGTGTTATAAGGTCTAATTGACTGGGTGTTAAGACTATTTTAGCTTCCATGGAAAATATATGAGTATAATGTCCTGTTTAAATGTGACATTTTTGTTAAAACGGGCAAACTTTTTGTGACATTTTTGTCGTACATAGGCTAAAGGTTGCAAGAGTGTTACCGATATTATGAGGGAAGTAAGTAAAAAGACTTAAGCGTAAAGTCCATATATAAGATTTACATTAATCTGGAAATGCCTTTGGGCGTGTTGAAATGTATTTCCAGTCATAAAGGAAGGGTTAAAGTGAGAAGAAATTTATTAGTCAGTACGATGCTATTTTTACTAGTCATGGTTGGATTAACATTTTCACCTGGTATAAAAGTTCAAGCAGCCGATCGCATTCATACAGTTTCCTCACAAGAAACGGTAGAATCCATCGCTTCAATTTATGGTATTACGGCAGACCAATTAATGAAAACCAATGGCTTACCGGATAGCCAGTTATATGTAGGGCAACAGCTTAAAATCATACAAACAGCATACAATCCTTCCATATACCAATGGGCGGAGAGAGGAAATCGAATTGCCCACTATGCAGAAACATTCGTTGGATTCAATAAAACGGCGGGGGAAGAATCCCCTTCTAAAGGTTTCGATTCGAGTGGGCTGGTTTATTGGATCCTTTCTCAACAGAACGTAGCCTCTGACCGCTTAACCGTAGATGGATATTATAAGCTTGGTATGGACACATCAGCTCCTAAAGCGGGGGATATCATCTTTTTCCTAGAAAAAGACACGTCAAAAGTCGTGACAGCAGGAATCTATCTCGGAAAAGACCAATTCGTCAATTCTGGTTATGGATCAGAAACCGTTCAAATAAGAAACAGCACGGAAAAATATTTTTCAAAATATGAGGTTGCTTTTAAGACGTATACACCTAAAGGGGAACATATTGTACAACCGGGTGAAACGCTGAATAGCATATCAGAAAATTACAACATCCACATCAATTCCATCAAAGTACGTAATGCTCTACCGACCTATGAGGTCATGGAGGGACAATACCTTCAAATATACAGCGATCTTTTATTTCCATTTTATGAAGGGGAAGAGGCAGCCTATGATAAAGCATATGATGTAATCCGATACGCTTATACGTTACGCGGATTCCCATATGTTTTCAGTGGGGACGATCCGATAAATGGAATGGATTGCAGTGGCTTGATATATTGGGCCATGAAAGAGCAGGGGATTTCAGTTAAACGCAGTTCGGCTGCTAACTACTTTGAGTGGTTGCCAGCTATCTCAGAACCAAAGGCGGGGGACCTCGTGTTCTTTAGGGATACTGGTACAAGGGAAGGTGTAACTCACGTAGGAATCTATCTTGGGGATGGCCGTTTTATCCATACAACCGAGAAAGCCGGTGTTCATATATCTGACCTTTCTTCAGGGTATTTCGCCCAGAAGTTCGAAAGCTACGGACGTGTGCAGCTCATCATGAATTAAAGGCTAGAAACATAGACTCTTAAAAACTACCCGGTTGTGTTGGACCAGGTAGCTTTTTTTACTCTATATCGTCCGAAATGCGCTGCACCGATAACAGGTAAAGTAAAAGCTACTAAGGATGAATCATTTGGAGCCAATATCTATCTAGGAAAGAAGAGGGGGCTTGTAACTTCCATTGGAGAAAAATCAATGATGATATAGGTTAAGAGAGTGGAATGGGGAGGCGTAAAAGCCAGAAAAAAGCTCTCCTAAGGGGTTTGAAGGGTTATCTCTATAAAATATATTACTTGAGGTCTCCTGTGCTAAAATGAGCGTGTATTGAGCCAAGCAATTCTAGAGAACAAACTAGAATTGCTTTTCGTACTCAATGGTGGCTTTTTCTAACGCGCTGACAAATTGATTGAGAGTTTCTGTTTGATTTTGCCTGTTTTTACTCGATGGGTCATCGTTTAGGAAAAATCGATTTCGTAACTTCCTCGATATTTCCAATTGCACGCCGGCTCCGGTTTTGCAACGGTTTG
The DNA here is from genome assembly GCF_044761665.1 of Peribacillus sp. NPDC097295. NCBI lineage: Bacteria > Bacillati > Bacillota > Bacilli > Caryophanales > Bacillaceae > Peribacillus > Peribacillus sp. NPDC097295. The sequence continues at coordinate 359,075 of NZ_JBIWCW010000001.1, read as the reverse complement.
TAATGTTGGATTCATTCATCCCCAATAGATGTGGTGGAGCTTCCGCTGTTTGAAACCCAGCATCCTTTAAAGCCATTTCTATGAAAGTTATAAAGGCCTGATTCCTGCCACCGATATAGATTAACTCTTCTTGTGTGGCACTATAGCCATGGAGTGACAGAATCGTATTTGCTGTATTGGCCATAAGTAGGGCAGTGGGTTCATCGAAGGCAGTGGAGGTAATATGTAGCTTACCATTATCCCTGCGTTTTAGACCTTCGAATAGATAGGTACTCGCATTCAGCCTATCTCCCAAAGTCTTGGCAACTTCACTAGTGCCCGGTTCAATGTTTCCGCCATGGATAGCAAAAATCGCTATCTCCGGTTTTCGATGATACGATAGGATGCTATAATCGGTGTTTTCTTGTTCGTATTGTTGTAATTCTGCAAAATTTGCGTATCCATTCTCCTCCATGGTTTCCTCCTCATCCTAGTTACTATGATAGTAGGCTATCTAAGTATTATAACCGAAGAACATAGTAACCTGAAAATAAGAGAGCAACTAAAAAAACAGATCGAACCTCAATTAGGTTCGATCTGTTTTTTGATTACTCTTGGGTATTCGTATATTGTTCGATTTTCTTTTGTTCTTCCGGCGTCAGTGTTTCAGACCGTTTGAACGTATTCATTGTGAATAGCAGGGCTGCAATTAGTATAACAGGCATGGCCCAGCTTACTATCTTTTTGAATGTTTTCATTTTCTCGTCCCCTTATAAATCCATAAAAATTGATATGTTTTCAAGATGTAAAGGCGTTTTCTTTATTGCTGTGCTTGCCAGCTGCCAAATCTACGTGGGTCGGCTGCTCCCGATAAGCGACCGTTCTTTTCATTTCTAGAAAGTACCTGTACGCCACCATAAAAAACAGGGGAAACCTTTTGGACAACTTTATATCCTGCTGCTTCCAATGCGGAGGTTATTTCATCTTTGGAACGGTATTCTGTATAAACCGTGTTCCCAACAAAGACGAATCGGTAACGGTCGATGATATTTTGAAACGTCTCGTCCTCATGTACGTAGGCAAACAGCACTTGCATAAGGACTTGAGGTATTCTATCTCCACCAGGAGAACCGATACCAATGGTTGATTCCCCTTGTTTCTTAAGAACGGTCGGGGCTGTAAAGGTTCTAGGGCGTTTATGCTCATCAATGGCATTCAATCCTGAACGGAAATTCTTCAATTGATCATTTAAGAAAAAGCCGTTCGTATAGTCACCAGAACCAAAAAAATTGCTGAGAGTGTTGGTCGTCGAAACGACCGTTCCGTATTTATCCATGACGACAAAGTGAGTCGTGCTTTCATGCTCTTCTGACTCGAACTCTTTATTTGACCACTCACCTTTATTGATCTCTTCTTTCAGATTTTTCAGGTGGAGGGGAGAAAGTAATTGTTCAGCTTTGTCAGCACTAATTCCGTCCCCGGTATAGCTAATTCGATCTTTATACGAAGCGTTTGTAATAGCTCCGAGTAATTTCATGTAATCGGCTTTATTTGAAACATTGCTTAAGTCCGTTTCTTCTGCCAGCTTCAACATTTCAAGGACCGTCACCCCAGAGAATGGGGGAGGGGCAGTCAAAACGTCATACCCAGCAAATGTTCCTTGAACCGGTTTTCGTTCTTTCACTTCATAATGCTTTAAATCCATTAAGTCGATGTCTGTTCTTCTTTTGATATCCCTTGCGATGTCACCTTTATAAAAGCCATCAGGTCCTTTTCGCTGAATCAGTTTCAATGTGTCGGCAAGTTTTTCCTGTTTTAAGATATCTCCTGTCTCCATTGTTTCGTCATCAGGATAAAACAAGAGAGTTTCTTTTGAAGAAACTCTTGCTTTGGCTGCCATTAGGCGGGAGGATAACATTTTATCGACTTCAAATCCCTCTTCAGCCAGGTCGATGGCTGGCTGAAGGAGATCTTCCATCGGAATGGTTCCATATTTATCATGGACAGTCTGCATTCCGGCTACAAAACCTGGAACACCTGTATTATGTTTTAATTTTGAACTTTCCGGAGCAGTTTCTCGATAATCGATAAAATTAGGCTCTTCAGATTCGGGGACGATTAGCATTCCGCCACCACCACCGATTCCAGAACCAAAGGGTTCGGCTACACCCAATGCATAAGAAATGGCAATGGACGCATCGGCAGCCGTTCCGCCGTTATCGAGAATCTTCATCCCTACTTCAACAGCGTAAGGGTTGGAAGAACTGACTCCATAAGATTTATCGTTTGGTTTTTCATTGGTATCATTCGTGTCAGAAAGAGGGTCAGTATTTGAGCATCCTGCTATAAATATGAGCAAACAGAGGGAAAGGAGCACTTTCCGTGAGAAAGGATAAACCACTGATTGATCGCCTCTTTTCGATGTGAGCTTCTAAGATGTATATCTTCTAGCAATAGTTTCTCTAGCTAGTATGACTCTTATTCACGCGATATCTAGTTGTATGATGTTGCATGTCATTCTTTGATCATGTTCTCTTCTTGTGTTTTTTTCATTACTTGAGCTTTTTTTACTTTCGCTTCTTTTGCTGCAGCTTCTGCCTGTTCACGTTCCTTCTTATGTTCCATAACACGTTGATGATCCAATTTAATTTCTATTTTATCATCTTTTTTAGCCCATTGCACGTTGTCGCTTGTTTCCTTCGTCAATGAACGGAAAATGCGTGATACATCACTAGAAGAAGTGGCCGGTCTTGGTGTTGCTTCCTTAATCTGCAAAGGAAGTACATCGACAGTAGCTTTTCCATCTTCAGTTAAATGGTATTGAACCATCGCGGAATCTTTCGTACGTGTCCAACCTTGGTCAAATACAAAGTTTCCTAAACTATAGAAGATTATGCCATCTTTATAAACGTCAAACGATTGAACGACGTGGGGGTGATGGCCGATGATGATATCAGCACCAGCATCGATCACTGCCTTGGCTAATTCAGTTTGTCGACCTGTTGCGGATGTAGCATATTCTTGTCCCCAGTGCATGTTAACTACAACTAAGTCTGCATTACCTTTCTTCGCATCCTTAGCATTACCAATCATCTCGAATAATAAATCAGGATTAGAGTTTAATAACCCTGCTTGATTGTTCTTGGCCACCGCATTTTTACCATATACATCGGTAAACCCGAGAGTGGCGACGCGTACACCTTTAATGTCTTGATAGTTAATGTTTTCTTTCGCTTTTGTAATATTCGAACCGACACCTACATAATCCATATCATTACTCTCGAATTGATTGATCGTATCGACCAATCCCTGTTCTTCAAAGTCCATCATATGGTTATTAGCTAGGGTCATGACGGAGAAACCTGCATTTTTGACTGCTTCAATACCGTTCCCATAGGAGTTTAAACGAATGGCCGTGTCAGCTTCTTCGTATTTGGAAACATCCTTTGCGAGCGCCGGGTGTTCATAGTTTCCGCTAACATAGTCTGAAGCATTAAAATATGGCTTCATATAACGGAAGAGGTAATCGAAACCATGATTGTCTGTGACCTCTGCTACATAACGACCCATCATGATATCTCCGACCATTGACATTGTAATGGTATCGTTTGGTTTTGACGCGACAACTTCCACGTCTTTCGTCCGTGCCAACCAAGAGGTAAAGACTAGAACTATAATCAAGATTGGAAGGACAATGGCTGCATATTTGAGATTCTTTCTTTTCGTCCGCTTTGTAAAGATAAGTGTTTTTTCTCTTATATTTAAAGTACGTTTCATTTTATCCACCTCAGAATAGGTAATACACGTTCATTAAACCGAAAGTGATACCGGATAATAAAAGCGTGCTGCCGAGTGTAAGTGGCATTCCTTGTCTTTGGATGGCATTAGCGATCAAGCCAGGGACGATTATACCAATACCACGGAATTCATAGATTTCAAAAGGCATGACGGGGTAGAAGAAATCTAAAACGAGTTTTAAACATATCCCCGTTATCATCATCGCAGCAAACTTTCTTCTTCCGTATAAGATTACCCATCTTGAAAGTACGTGTGCGACAATGAAATAAGTTAAGATACTTACTATAATAATAACGAGCATGACTTGCCATTGATCAAATACTAATGCCAGATAACCTGGCACAATAAGTCCGGCGGGCACGACACCCGTTTTTTCTGAAAAAATAAGGCTCAGTGTTACCCCTAGTACTAGGGCCACGTATAAATCCGATCCAAACATTAAGGTTCCTCCTACTTAACTCGCTTTTTGCTTCGTTTTAGTTTTCATAAATGCATCAATTAATGGTTCTGCTGCTCCGTGAATATTACCGACACCATATACGATACGGTTTTTCATGACTGGGCGCAGTTTGGCAACGATTTCTTCCGTTGACCATTCTTCTAAATCCCAATATTCCACTGTATCCAGTTTTCCTTGCTCAAATGCTTTCGTTATAGGTGATGTAGTTTCACCGATAGCAATGACGATTTCTGATTTTATGTAAGGCAGTACATCTCTAGCAAATTGTTCTGTACGGTCTACACGGTCAGGACGACAGTTCATGATCACGATAGGAGCTTCTGTACTGTATCCGAATGTGCTTACACGTTCCCAAATGTTTAATGTAGATGACGCATCATTAGCGGCAAATCCATTAACGAAGAAAGTGGGTTGAACAGCGTCTCCGAATCTAGTGATACGCATGGCTCCTGGATCTGGATGTGCATTTAACATGCCGCGGAATGCAGTTTTCTCATCAATGCCCAAAGCTTCTGCCACAGCCAAAGCAAGAGAGGCATTATCAGGAAATACCATATAATCGAATTCACGTAGGAATTCTTCTGAAATTCTTGAATTATCAGCTACAATCACTTTTGTATTGCGTTGTTTGGCAATTTCTTTGTAATATTCCAAATGTTCGCCTTCGATTGTTATTAAATGACCATTATAAGGAATAGTTGCAGTAAAGGCTTCCGCAACTTGATCTAATGTTGGTCCCATGACATCCATGTGATCTTCAAGAACATTTACGATAACCCCGATGTTTGCTTGGATCATTTTATTTTGGAAGATTAGTTGATAGTCAGGCTGGACAGCCATACACTCACAAACTAGAGCTTCAGTTCCTAAGTCAGCAACTTCTTTTACTACGCGACGTTGTTCCCCGATATTCGGTCCTTCTGGACGTCGTTTAATCGGTTTTTCTTTGTCCGTAAACCAGTAAATCATTCTTGCTGATGTTCCGGTTGTTTTACCAATTGTCTTGTACTCAGCTTCCTTGATCACACCTGTAATAAGACGTGTTACAGTGGATTTCCCGCGAATACCATTAACGTTGACACGCACAGGAATGGAGTCGAGACGCTTTTGATGGCGTTTTTGTTCGACGATTCCATAGGCAAACAAAAATAGTGCACATATAAATATCGGTGCCATTTTTTAACCTCTCTTTATTTATATATTTGATTTACTGAATACACACTACATGATTTTAAACCTAATAAGCAACAGTAAATTTTATATTCTAATATAACTTTTTTTCATCTTTTACATTATTATCAATAAATCAGTGCTATTATCACTAAGCCATTCTTGATTTTTCTAAAAAAATATAACTAAAAATACCCAATGATAATCATATTTGTCCGGTAAGAAAGAAAAGTTATTCTAATATATTCCATTTAAACAGTGGTTAATAGTTGACAAGTGGGTATTCATCCCCGCATCTAAATAGCTATTTTCCGATAGTTATTTAGTAATGAAAGATACATATTTTAGAGTTATGTAATTGTATATACCCATTCGATTCAAGAGTTTAATCCATTAAATGGAAGGTTGCTGGCTTGTTTTTATGAACTGATTCGATTTACCCCTTTTGTCTAAGTTAATTAAACTTGGATAAAAATGGGCTGAAGCACACACTGATTTTTTTTATTATTTTTGGCTATAAATTCGATAAATACCTGGGGGCTATACAAGTTAAAAATCGATTAATCTAATTTTTGAGAGTGGATGACTAGTTTCTTCTATTAATATAGTGTTAATGTAAGATAAAAAAAGCTCAGAATAAATTTCTGAGCTTTCGGATGATACTATTTTTAAAATTATAAGGGTTAAGGTTCAAATGAAACTTAATTCAATAATAGTAGAGATTATTTTACGCCAGTGTTCAACTAGATTTCTTTCTGTCAGAAACCATTGGGCGAGAGTCCTTTTTGCCACCATCTATAACATAAAGCATAGGTGCCAATCTTCTGTTCCCTTTATCGGCAGAATTCATCTTCAGATAATTTTCGTATTCGTTGCGAAAGAATTCTTCTTGGGCTTTCCCTTCGTTTAACTTTGCTATGAATTTGAAAAATCGTTTCATATGAATTCCTCCTTGTTTTGGTTAAAAAGTATTAGGTTAATAGTAACATACTTTGGGTGAAATTTAACCATTTATTATAAAAAGGTAATAAAAATTACAATAAGTAGTTATTTAGTTTCATATTCTAGATAAGGATCATGTTAATGATGTGAGATCTTTCAGGAACTTTTGAAAGTTTAATCGGGTTTCTTAATGAGAGTATTTTAGAGTTGTTTTGGATTGCTGTTTTTTAAAAGCGTGCTAACACTTCTAGAGAGGAAGTAGTAATTCTACTGTTTTCTGATATAAATATTACTGGAGTAATATTTATTATACGTTGAATATTCAGAAAATAATAGTGAAAGTTGAATATTTCTCTCTGTAAAAGATTCTGATGATGATTTTTTCTATTATTTATTTGTTATATGCTGTTATTAGTTTATTCCCCATATTCACGATAGTAAAACAATTTTAATATAGAGGAAATAATTGTTATCGGGAAGGTGAGTATACCGTCTGAAATAAAAAGAACTTCCCACATATAATTGTGAGAAGTCGCTGCTAATTTCATAATCTGAACTTTTTAACTTGATCTGTTAGCTGTTCAGCCGATATGGAGAGTTCACTGGCATGGTTGGTGATTTCGTCCATGGAAGAGCTGGATTGCTGTGCTGAGGCGGAAACTTGTTCAATTCCCGCTGCTGATTCTTCAGACACGGCTGCGATGTCTTCGACGGCTTGGTTAATTTTTTTGCTATTGGTAGAGATATAGTGTAAGTCGTTGGTTATAAGTTGTAATTTTGTGCTCATGGCTCCGACTGACTGATTGATCGTTTCAAATGTTTGGCCGGTGATGGTAATTTGTTTGGTGCCTTCATCTACTTGTGTATATCCCTCTTCCAAGGAGTGAACGACGGTTTTTGAACCAGTTTGAATAGCTGTAACGATTCCTGTAATATCCCCAACAGAGTCTGTAACTTGTTCTGCAAGTTTGCGAACTTCTTCGGCGACGACGGCAAATCCTTTTCCATGTTCGCCGGCGCGAGCAGCCTCGATAGCTGCATTTAAGGCAAGTAAATTAGTTTGATTGGAGATATCCTGTATGACTTGAACCAGCTTTGAAATTTCCTGTGATTGAGAATCAAGACCTTTTACTTCTTCCACGGCTTGTTTTACAATTCCGTCAATCGTTTGCATTTGTTGCACCGAATTGTTCATTAATGTCATTCCTTCCTTGGTCAAGGATAGGATCTCGGTGGAAGTTTGGGAAATTTCTTCTCCCTCTAGATGAGCCTTTTGAATTTTGCTTGAGAATTTTTCCATCATACGGACAATTTCTGTTGCCTGGTTTGCTTGTGACTCTGAACCTTCCGATAGTTCGTACATGGTGGTTGCTATCTGACTGCTTCCTTGTTGTACTTCATTTGCCGATTGGGTCAGCTCTTCGCTTTTGCTCGTAACGGATTCAGAAACATTCAACATTTTTTCAATGATTTCGCGAAGGTTCCTCTGCATTTCGTTGGCGGAAAGTGTCAATTCTCCGAGTTCATCTTTTGTTGTCTGTTTAAGTGGTTCGTGGTTTAATTCGCCATTCTCCACTAACTTCATTCTATCCCGGATTTTTAGGATGGGTTTTGTAATGAGGGTGGCAGTGACTAGGGCCAAACTAATTCCGGCTATGATAGTAATGATGGTTAAAATGATACTCGTCGTTTTAACAGATTCGCCACTGCTGATAATGGTCTCACCAGAATCGACAATCAATTTTTCGCGTTCGGAAGCGAGCTCCTTAAAGCCAGCCATTACTTCAATACTGATGGGGGCTACTTCATTTGATAATATTTGTTTAGCTTGCTTTGCATCTCCTTGCTCAAACTGTGTAAAGACGCGTTCTTCGAGCATGGTTCTCCAATCTATGCTTTTTTCAATCAATTCCTTCGTTCTTTCAGAATCTGATAAAGCCAAGAGTTCGTCCTGAAGTTTTTTGCTATCTTCGGTATAAGCTAGGAAATCCTCTTTATATTTTTTATCCCCGAATAAGATATACCCTCTAGCAAATGCCACTCTTTGTGAGACGTTATATAGTAATTGCTCATCTTTAATAAGAAGTGGTAATTCATGGTCGATAATATCCCTGGAATATTTCAGGGACTTATTGCTACTGTAAATACTGTAGGCTCCTAAGATGATAGATAAAGAAATGACTAGCATAAATGTAATCAATATCTTTGTTTTAATACGTTTCAAGTTGATGTCCCCTTTTTATGTATAGTAGTGTACCTCTTGTATATCGGAAAATGGAGAGCATATATTAAGTTTCAGAATAAAAAGATGGCATGACTAGGAGTATTCTTGTTTTTATGGATTTTTCTTGATAGGATTTAGTGGTTTACGTTATGATTACATTAGGAATATTAATATTCCGCTTAAGGCGGAAGAGGTTCTAGCTACCCTCTCAAAAAAACTAAGGAGAAGCAGCACTCTATTCTTAGGGTGCTGTTTTTTCTGTGAAAAGGAGTTTTATCGAAATGATGAAGAAGGAAAAGGCAATAGTGGTGTTTAGCGGGGGACAGGACAGTACGACCTGTTTATTCTGGGCAATGGAGCGGTTTGCAGAAGTGGAGGCAGTGACGTTTGATTATAATCAGCGGCACAGCTTGGAAATTGAATGTGCACGGGATATTGCAAAGGAACTCGGGATTCCCCATCATGTGCTGGACATGTCCTTGTTGAATCAATTGGCGCCGAATGCGTTGACCAGAAAGGATATTGCCGTTGTGGATGGAGAAGACGGAGAGTTACCGTCAACATTTGTTCCGGGGAGGAATCTACTGTTCATGTCGTTTGCAGGTGTGCTTGCAAGCCAAATTGGGGCGAAGCATATTGTAACCGGGGTTTGCGAGACGGATTTCAGCGGATATCCTGACTGCCGTGATGTATTCATCAAATCATTGAACGTTACTTTGAATCTCTCGATGGACCAGAACTTTGTGATAGATACGCCGCTTATGTGGCTGAATAAAGAGGAAACATGGGAAATGGCGGACAAACTCGGAGCATTCGATTTCGTTCGCGAGAAGACGCTCACTTGTTACAACGGAATCATGGCTGATGGCTGTGGGGAGTGCCCGGCGTGCAAGCTTCGAAAAAAAGGTTTGGAAGACTATGTAAAGAGACGGCAGGTGACCTTATAATGTATGGTTACAAGATTGTCGATAAGCTCCAAGTAATGGATCAGGACATTGAACGCAACCAATTAAACTATCATCAAAGGCGGGTGCTGGTGAGCAAGGAATTCACTTTCGATGCCGCACATCATCTTCATGAGTATGAAGGCAAATGCAAGAATCTTCATGGCCATACCTATAAGGTCATTTTTGGTGTGAGTGGCTATAATGACTCCCGCGGGTTGATGATCGACTTTGGTGATTTGAAAGAGATTTGGAAAAATGAAATCGAGATTCATCTGGATCACCGCTATTTGAATGAAACACTGCCACTTATGAATACAACGGCAGAAAATATCGTCGTCTGGATTTATGAAAAAATGGCTGATTCCCTGAAGAACAAGGACTATAAAGGGGCCCGGGTCGAATTTGTACGTCTATATGAAACACCCACGAGTTATGCCGAAGCAAGACGGGAGTGGATGGACTATGAGTAAATTGCCCGTCATGGAAATCTTCGGACCGACGATTCAAGGAGAAGGAATGGTCATCGGACAGAAGACGATGTTTGTCAGGACGGCCGGCTGCGATTATTCGTGTGCGTGGTGTGACTCCGCATTCACCTGGGATGGCACAGGCAAGGAAGATATCGTCCCCATGACCGCTGAAGAAATTTGGACTGAGCTAAAAGCGAAGGGAGGAAAGGGATTTTCCTTTGTGACGATATCGGGAGGAAATCCTGGTCTGCTGAAAAATCTTGATGGCTTGATTGCGCTTTTAAAAGAGAAAAACATCAAAATCGGCGTCGAAACGCAAGGAAGCCGTTGGCAGGATTGGTTTCTCGATATTGATGAACTGACGATTTCACCCAAGCCACCAAGTTCAAAGATGAAAACCGATTTTGAAGTGCTCGACCAAATCATACAAGAGCTAACCGACACAAGGCACGAAAACCAATTCTCTTTGAAGGTTGTCGTCTTCGATCAGGTTGATTATCTGTATGCAAAGAACGTGCATAAGCGCTATCCAAACGTTCCTTTTTACTTACAGGTGGGCAATGATGACAGTGCGACGAAGGATGACAGGCAGTTAATCAGTGAACTTTTGAAAAAATATGAACGGTTAATTGATCAGGTAATAGCAGATGATGAACTGAATGATGTGAAGGTACTGCCCCAGTTACATACGTACATATGGGGAAATAAACGGGGCGTTTAGCGATGGATAGAATTATATTCAAACTACAATCCCAAATACGATCAAATGGCTCATACAATTCTTCGAACCAATTACAAGAAAAGCAATTTAATATAAAAGGTGAAGGAGATCTTGAAACTTTTTCCTGGTAATAAAAAAGTGATAAAATTAAATGACTAGGGAGAAAAAGGAGATTTCATATGTTAAGTTTTAGAGATTCAACAAAGATTGTTCAGGAAAGTGGGACAGAAATCGCAATAATTTCTGTTGGAGCTACGGAACAGTTTGGACCATACTTACCGATGCATTTAGATACATTAATAGCTGAACAGTATGCAAATGCTTTTGGAGAATTATTAGGTGGCTACGTATTACCAACACTTCCTTTTAACACTTCAGAAGAGCATGCTAACTGTAAAGGCACTATTACAGTGAGTCCCAATGTGTTAACTTCAATGTTGGAAGAGATAATTTTTAATTTATCGAGACAAGGTTTTAAAAAATTCGTTTTATGTAATGGACATGGAGGGGCTTACTGGGAATCTGCTTTTGTCAAACAAATAAACTATAAGTATCCTGAACTTATTTTAATTACTACCCATCGGCATTTAGCTTGGGAAGAGGCTTTAAAGGAAGCAGGTATTGAAGGACTTAAAGAAAGACATGCTGGTTTCTTATCAGTATGTACGGCAATGTGGCTTTGCCCGGAACTTGTAAAGGTTGGTTCAATGGGTTCTGAAGTGCCTGTCGAAAATAATAAATTCGCTGATTATGTTTTTTGGGATAAGCTTACGAAAGATGGCTGCTGGGGTAAATTTGAAAGTGACAGTTATTCCGATGAAAAACTTGCTTCAATTGGAAAAACATTCTGGACCTCTTATATTTTGAAGAGAAGTGAACTTTTAAAAGAAACTCTTGATAAGGCATATCAATTAAAAATGGGACGATGAAAACAAATTAAAAAAAGCAGGGGATTTTCTCTTGCTCTTTTTTAATAGGGGTAAAACGCCATACATCTTTTGTTTTTTTATGAAAAGGTAGTTTCCAGTGAAGGGAAAATACCGCTTTTCTTCTTATTATATATTCCTGTGTGTTCTATCTGGACTGATTTACGTTTTCCTTCCGTATAACACAACGAAATTAAAATACTTATATAGACAATCGACATCCTGAAACCCGCTTTGGTGCAACCATTTAATTTGATCTTCCAGTGTGGACATTTTATCAAGCTTCGTCCGTTCTTGGGCAGCTTCCACTTCTTCTTTGGTTAAGCCACTGCTATTGATTTTAGTCGCCCAATCTTCTTTATAAAGCGACTCAATATGGGATGTTTGACCAAGCACTTGATCGGCATTCACGAACATGCCACCTGGCTTTAAAGCATCGTATAGACAATGATAAAGATTCTTTTTCTCATTATCCGTTAAATGATGGATGGATAAGGAGGAAATGACGAAATCATACTTGTTTTCGAAAACATAATCCGTATAGTCGGCGATTATATACTGGACATCACTTTCACTTTTGAAGCGGTCTTTTGCAACTTTCATCATTTTCTCGGAAATATCGATGAGAGTCAGTTTTGCTTGTGGGAATTTACCTTTTAGAAAGGAAGAAAACAGTCCGGTGCCTGCACCGATATCCAATACATCGGGTCTGTCATTATTCGTCTCGAGAACCGTGATGGGTATCGAGTAGAAATCATCAAAGCACGGAATAAGCTTACGTCGTTGCTCATCATATTGAGAGGCATGCTCATTGAAACTTTCCCTTACATAGTCCTTTGTCATTTAAAAAAACCCCTTCCTTCTCTTTTTATTAGTATAAAGCGTTTGTCATAAAATGGATATAATGCAGAGTCGTACAGCTGACATTCATTCGGAAAAATATTGATTTACTCCCACATTCAAGATAAGATTAAGAAGGAAAATGATAAATCCGCTTAAGGCGGAAGAGGTTCTAGCTACCCTCTCAAAAAAACTAAGGAGAACAGCACTCTTTCTTAGGGTGCTGTTTTTCCTGTATAAGGAGATTGGAAGAAATGATCAGAATTTTATTGTATTTACTATCCATCGTCACCGCAAATGTGGTCACAGCAGCTTTTTTACCATTACAACTTGGTGTGTTCATCATTCCGATGGGAACATTGTTCATCGGAGGGACTTTCATCTTTCGTGATCTGGTTCAAAATAAATTTGGCAGGGCAAAGACCTATCTTTGCATTATCATGGCACTTATTTTATCAGCAAGTGTATCATTCTTATTAGGGGACACATTATTGATCGTATTTGCTTCTGCCCTATCGTTCGTGGTGGCGGAAACGGCAGATACTGAGATATACACCCGCTTAAAGCTACCGTTGGGCTGGAGGGTGTTTTACTCTGGGGTTGTGGGAGGCTTTTTCGACTCCGCGATATTCGTCGTGATCGGGCTTAGTCCGTTGGGTGCGAATATTTTGCCTTGGGATGCCGTGCCTGCCGCCATTTTTGGCCAGATTATCGTTAAAACTATCATTCAGTCTATCGGTGCTGTCCTATTGGGTAAAATCCATGTAAGACTTGAAAAGCGGTTAAGTACGGGAGGGAATGCGCTCGATGGATGATACGAAAAAAGAAGAAGACAAGTGCCATTGCTTGGAAGCCTTTCGCGAGAAATATGGTCCGCAAGTCCAGGGGGAATGTTTGAAATTTTCATGTGCCAATTATAGAAAGCATAATCGAGATAAGCGAGAATCGTGAGAATACATGAGAAAGGTAAACAGAAGAAAAACCCGTTACCAAGACGGGTTTTTCTTATATAGGTTAGTTTTTTATCCAGGTTAGCATACGAATCACTTCAAAAGGTTCAAACCAGGTTACCCATAATAAGATGAAAAAGAGTGAGGCAACAGAAAAGAATTTCGCATTGCCTTTTTCTTTTGCTCCTATTGCGATAAAGCTAAAAATGGCTCCCACGATTTATGTTATTATGAAACCAAACAAAAAATAGTCATGAGTAACGGTACTTAAGAAACGTAATCCAATCCCAATTAATCCAATACTGCTAAAAGCTATAGATAGCCTACTATATTTCCTCATAATATCACCCACTTTACTATTCTCACTATTCATTCATTCGGTAAGATAATTTCCTTCGGCGCACCTCCATCGATATCCACTTTATATAGGTGATACTCCGGATCGCTTACCCCGAATTTTTTATCTACCATGAAGTAGACCGTTTTTGAATCGCCGCTAAGGACTGGGCGTTCGGTGTACTCATCTAAGTGTGTGAGCTGTTTTTCGGTTTTGGTTTCAAGGTCGTACGTATATAATTCATAGATATAATTTTCCCCTGAGTCCTCGTTTGCGATAGATTGGAAAACCATCGTTTTTTCATCGGGTCCCATCATGAAATCGAACACATCAACATCTCTCTCAGGGTCGGAGACGGTTTCGATTTTCTTATTCTTGAATTCGATTTTAAAGATCCGTTGATGCGTTTCGAAAATTTCATCAGCCGTTTTAGCATCGTCATCATCGTCCGTTTGATAATATGCGGCTTTCCCGTCCCCTGCGACATTTAGAGAACTGAGACCGTATTTTTTGAACGTGGTCAATTGGGTAGACTCATTCTTCTCGAAATCAAACTCATAGATATCGAGGTCATGCGGACGTGGACCAGCGATGGGTGAATAGTTTTTATAGGTGCCGGCCCCGATATAAAAAAGGGAACGGCCCTGATTCTCGAATTCGAGTTCTGTGAGGAGAAAATCTACATCGAATAATTCGTTGACCTTCTTGGATCTCAGATCAAGCAAGTGTACAGTACTCGTCGAATCTTCGCCTTGGTTTTTATCTGTCGTGATAAATGCGAGCATATCCCCTTCATAGGAAAAGGTAGGATCGAGTATTTGTTCATCGTTTTTGAGTTCGATGACTTTTTCCTCCAAGGATAAGTCTGGATTATAAAGGTTTAATTGTGGTTTGCCCTGATCATGCGTGACATAGGCAAACGTTCCTTGGCTGGAAACATCGTATTGATTGGTAAGACCCTGTTGTTTTTCATTTTCTTCTTTTTTAAAGACCAAGCCGGCCATGACAAATAAAAGGGTCACGAGAGCTAGCGAGATCAAAATGAGATAAATCGATTTCTTTTTCATTTCAAGAGCTCCTTATCGGTAAAGAGTGAACAGCGTTAGGACAATGGACAACACAAGCACAACCTGTAAAAGGGTGCAAATAGTCGATGCCTTTGGATGTTTTTTCAATAATTTGATCTGCAAGATGTATAGAGATATCCAGAGAACGGCCGGGATGAAAAATAGTACCATAAACAGTTGGATTTCACTTGAGAAAATCAGGAAGATATATAGATAAAAGATGGTGACCGCCATAATCAAGACGCCAAGTGTTATATTAAATATATGCAGCCGCTTGGCTTTTCTTAAAGACTTACCGGTATAGCTTGGCAGCACCAAGGCTGTCTTATAAATGAGATAAAGAGAGAGCAAGAGAATCGCCGCAATGATCAGGCTGAATAAGGGAAACATCGTGAAGTCGAGGGCGGAAGCGACTCCCCAGCCATATAGATAGACAAGGGTGTGTGTCACTAAAGCTGTATTGATCCAAATTTTGCGATTGATAGAGACTAAGAGGTTAAGGGTAAGTGAGAGTAAGGTAGCGCTAGTCAATATCGAAAAAAGAAGCCAGCCGATGTAAGCATCGCCATTTTGAAAAAGTTGTAATGAGTATACGGAGAACGTGTAAAGAATGGACACGATCGAAAGTGTCAGCATTAGTTCTTTTCGATAGGGAAAGAGCGCTTGCTGAATTTGACTGCCAATCTCCCATTCCTCTCCAAAAAGGTCTATCGCCATCTTCTCCGCTTGTTGAGGGGAATGACCTTGTTTGATTAAGTCGGCTTGGCTCATCTCTAGATGGACGAGTATTTCTTCATACATGTCTTCTTTTTCTTCCTTGGTACAATCGGTTTGATTAACGATTTTTTGAATATATCGTTCGAATTTTGTTTTCATCAGAAATCCTCCGCGCTTTTCCGGACTAAATTTTCCAGGAAGGAAAAACTGCTGCGTTTCCTTTCCAGTTCCGTTTGTCCACTGTCGGTAAGCCGGTAATATTTCCTTCGTCCTGCCTCGGACTCTTGCCAATACCCTTCAATGTATTCCTTTTTTTCTAAACGCTTAAGAGCAGGGTATAGCGTGCCTTCACTGATTTCATATTGTCCTTCGCCCATCTTTCTCAAAACTTTCGTCATTTCATAGCCGTATAATTCTTTTTGGGAAAGAAGCGAAAGTATGAGGAGGTCAATGCTGCCCTTCATCATTTCCTTATCCAATTATAATCACCATCTTTTTCCTTTTTTTATATTGTATGACGATGCACCTCGTATTACAAGGTAAAAGATTCTAAAAAAAGTAAATTTTAGATTGCTAAATAAAATCAGTCATAGTAAAATGTGCTTCGAGCCGGATGACTTGTCCAAATTAAGGCCAAGGTACTATAATCAAGGTAACCATAACATTTTAAGAAACTTAATGATTTTATCTGAAATTTCAACATATACAACTAGAGGAAAAGGAGCAGATAGTATGAAAGTCATTGCACCTGAGACATTCACATATAAAGGTGGAGATAGAGCAGTTCTCTTACTTCACGGATTTACCGGAAGCACAGCAGATATGAAGAAGTTGGGTCGTTATCTCAATGACCGCGATTATACCTGCCACGCACCTCTATATAAAGGTCATGGCGTGCCAGCTGAGGAACTTATTCATACCGGTCCTAAGGATTGGTGGAAAGACGTAGTGGAGGGGTATCGTTTCCTTAAAGAAGAAGGGTATGAGGAAATTGCCGTTATCGGGATTTCACTCGGCGGGGTCTTTTCTTTGAAAGTGGGAACTGAATTCCCTGTGAAGGGGGTTGTTTCCATGTGTGCGCCCATGCAGGGAAGAGATGTCGAGCGACTACATAACCGTATGATTAGTTATGCCAAGGCTTACAAGAAATTTGAAGGCAAAGAGGCAGAGCAAATCGATGCCGAAATAAAGCTCCTTGAACAAGAGCCAATGGATTCATTGAAAGATGTGTTGCATATCATCGAAGAG
This sequence comes from Peribacillus sp. NPDC097295, assembly GCF_044761665.1. Classification (NCBI taxonomy): domain Bacteria; kingdom Bacillati; phylum Bacillota; class Bacilli; order Caryophanales; family Bacillaceae; genus Peribacillus; species Peribacillus sp. NPDC097295. Next base: position 342,279 of record NZ_JBIWCW010000001.1, on the reverse strand, counting down.
ACGAGTGAAAATTTAGACTTAATCACTGCGCCAACCCTTGTTCAACAAGGTCGACTGGATGCACCTGACTATACGAATAGCGCACCGACAATATTCAATGAAGTCGATACGCAACATAGGCAATTGATTTGGTACGAGCAATCAGGACACATCATCACATTGGGAAAAGAACGCGAGCAAGTGTATGAGGATGTTTATCGCTTTTTGAATACCCTGGACTGGTAAGAAGGAAAAAAGGAAGGCCGCCGATTCGAAGTTGGCGGCCTTTTCCTATGATATGAAAACTTTTAGCAGACCAATCTAGCCGTATAAGAAGACTTTGAGGTTACCGGTATGATCTATAGTTGCCAATAAAATATCGGTTACACCCGCATTGTACATGGTTATTTTATTTTTTAACCATCCTTCATCTTTACCTAATCGGTTTAATTCATGAAAATCAATCTTCCCCTCCTTAATTATAATTATGGGAAAAGAAAATGGCTTTGTAGTTAACTGTATGTCAGCTGGGGCAATTGCTTGGTATTGGGGAAGTAAGAAGAACGAAATAGTCCCATCAGGTTCCCAAAATGCCAATGCAACTTTTTGGATTTCTTTAATTCTTGCTTTTCTTAATTCGGATAATAAAATATCGATTGAAATACGTGATTTGATTAAGTTTTTATGGATGACTTGTCCGTTTTCTATAAGGGGCAAAGGAGGACCTCCGAAAAAGTCTTGAAGTCTGCCCCAATGAAGACTCCAAAATACACTGATGATATATAAAATAACTAGTACGACAGACGTGATCATTGGCCCCTTTAAGCCTAACTGTTCATCAGATAATGGATGGGCAAGAATATTTCCAATGATTAAGGCCATTAAAAAATCAATCAACCTTAACTGGGAAATGGCTCGGCGCCCCATCATTTTAACCGCAAAAAGTAAAAAAAAGAAAGATACAATCGCTCGCAAAATCCACTGAAGGCTGGTAAGTGTTTCTTGGCTGTAGAAAAAATCCATCTAAGCTCACGTCCTTGATTTTGGTTATCTAAGAACTAGTATGAGCGTTTGACCGATATAGATGTAAAAATAAAAGAAGTGAACCTCTAATGGAAGCCCACCTCTGTTATCGTATTTGGTGCGTTGCCACGCCACCTGAGTCCTTCTCGATGAATTTTCTAACTTGTTCTAGCGTTATTCCACATTGCTTCGCTTCTATAATGAGTGCTAGCCATAAACTATCAAGGGGCTTCTGCTGAAGCTCTTCTTCGCAATCCATGAATTATCCTCCAATCTAACCCTTGTTCTTTAAATAACCCAGAGCATTGCAAGCTAGAAAGTAAACTGACTGATTGGGTTTAGTTCTATTACATAATAGCCGATTCTTTTGTCTCTATGACTGTTCTGATGGTTAATGTTAGGAGCTTTAAGTGTGGGAAAATCAGACGGGTCAATATGGTGAGGAACATTATTCTTTATTGGATTAAATACTTCTCATAATATTACTCCTGTGTATTATCTAACAGGAATAAAGTAGTAGTCAAGTTAAAATGTGCAATTGACAGAATATTTGATAAAAAACAAAAAAACCGTTCAGGTCATCCCTGATTACGGCTTGAAAATGGCTCATCTTGTTACATAATTCTCTGTATAATATGGTTTTTCATTTTCTTCAAAGGCAACCCCCACTCCGAGTGAAGAGAAGTCTTTTTGTAATTTATTTTCCCTATGCCCGATTGAATTCATTAAACCTTCATGTGCAAAGATACTGCTGTTCTGACCAGCAGCAAGGTTTTCTCCAGCCATCCGGAACGATATCTTATCACTTTCCATCCGATCGAAGGGGGATTCCCCTTCAAGATTGGTGTGGTTGAAGTATTGATTGACGGCCATGTCTTTGCTGTGATCTTGAGCGGTCACTTTAACCTGTTTATCCCATGAAAGGACGGAAAGGTCGTGATTGACCCTTGAAGCATTGGTCAGATCGAAGAGTTGATATTCAAAGCCCTTTTTAAGCTCAGGGCTAGCGGCTGCGAAATAAGTGCGCTTCTGCTGTTCAAGACCTGCACTGATGATTTGGATCGATGTGACGGTATTCTTCTCATGTTTATCATAAAAAATCGTGACGAAGCTGTTATCCATCTTGAATATATCGTATTCGCCATTGCTCTGAATCTGGTAATACACATTGCCTTTAAGCAGTTTTGTGATCGGTTCACTCATTTTTTCCGTCACCGTTTCCTTTGATGTGCCCCGTTTTATCCCCTGCTTGGAGGAAATTAAATCTTGATTTGTATAGAGACCGACCACTTTATCCTTGCTGTCGTATGCGACCATGAAGAAGTTTTGGTAGTTTTCATGATAGGCAAACCACTCCACTCCATATTCGTTCACGGAATGACGTTTCGCAGGTCCGGCTTGATTTTCAACGGAATCCTTTGTGTCGCCAAGCTCGATATTACGGACCGAAAAGGAGGATCCAGCAGGGGCTTGCAAGTCAGGTTTTTCCACCTTTTTCGTTTCGGGCTGTTCTTCATTCCTTGATTGATTCATTGTATCTGTCAACTTTCCGATTAACTGGTTGACTTCGGCATTCAACTTTTCGATGGCATTGGATACTTCAGGCTTGGTTAAGAGGGAGCGAACATCTGTCGTGAAAGATTCGATTCCCGCCTTTATTCCCGATTCCTGAATGTCTTTTCCATATCCATACCAAAAACCGCCGAGAAGGAGAAAGAGAATCATTATATTCAGCACTTTTTGCACATCGTTCACCCCAACTCACTATATAATCACGTTTCCTAGAATTAGCTTGTAAATTGTAAGAGGGGAGGAATCATCAACAATACGATGGAAAAAACGAATAGGACCTGTGTAACCCTTTTTGGCAGCTTTTCTTTTTTTCCTTTATACCACCCACTGAATTGCAACTTGTTTCGATATACAATAAACAATAATATAAGTATGGCCACAGAACCCAAATAGCCATACTGATTATAATCGATGCCGAAATTCTGATAAACATTTGTTAATATGCCTGAACAAAAAGCGCCGACAATGCCAAATATTAAAAGAATCCGGAATAACTCCAATAGTATTCTCATGTTTTCCTCCTACATTTCATCTTGTGACCCCTACTGTATCTATTAGTTTTCTACACCAGTCTTAAGGGTTCCTTCATTTGATTCACTTAAGTCGATCATTTAACACACTTTCTTCAAGGACGGAAAATTTATCACCATACACTTTCGTAATATGATTTTCACCCCAAGTACATAATGCTTGTAATATGCTTTCTAAACTCTGTCCGTACTCACTAAGCTCATATTCTACTTTAGGCGGCATTTGGTTATAAACAATTCGATTGATTACTCCGTCCTTCTCCAATTCCCGCAATTGCTGGGTCAACATCTTTTGTGTGATGTTGGGCATTAGGCGTTTCAATTCGTTTGTCCGTTTTTTCCCGTGTGTTAAATGGCAAAGAATCACACACTTCCATTTTCCACCTAGGACCTCTAATGTTGCTTCGACTGAAATATTGTATTTCTTTTTCTGCATGCTCATTCTTTTCTCCCTACCTTTATAGGAACTTATAAGTACCTATATTACTTCAAAGTACGTACTTCTTTTTATTGTTAAAATATATCATAATTAAATGTAGGGATGTATGATAGTAAATGGTAGCGTTGCATCTCAATGAATAAAAAATTGGAGGTAAACAATCATGGTGAACAGTTTACAAGATACAACGACATTACATAATGGGATTAAAATGCCTTGGTTTGGCTTGGGTGTATTTAAAGTGGTAGAGGGCCCGGAATTAGTGAACGCGGTCAAAGTGGCAATTAAACACGGGTATCGCAGCATTGATACAGCAGCCGTTTATGCCAATGAAGTGGGAGTCGGAAAAGGCATTCGCGAAGGGCTAGAGGAAGCGGGAATAGCAAGAGAAGATTTGTTTGTTACCTCAAAGGTTTGGAATTCCGAATTGGGGTACGAATCGACACTCGCTGCATACGAAACAAGCTTAAAGAAACTAGGGTTGGAGTATTTGGACCTCTATCTGATTCATTGGCCTGTTGAAGGAAAATATAAAGAAGCATGGAGAGCATTGGAAACCCTTTATAAAGAAGGAAAAGTAAAAGCGATCGGGGTAAGTAATTTCCAAATCCACCATCTAAAAGATTTACTGGAAGACGCCGAAGTGAAGCCAATGGTCAATCAAGTCGAATGCCATCCGCGGTTAACGCAAAAAGATATTCAAGCATTTTGCCAAGATCAAGGAATTCAGTTAGAAGCATGGTCTCCACTGATGCAAGGGGAACTTCTGAATCATGAGCGATTACAAGAGATTGCGTCTACATACGGCAAAAGTGTTGCGCAAGTCATTTTACGTTGGGACTTACAAAATGGGATCGTCACTATTCCAAAATCAACAAAAGAGCACCGCATTGTCGAGAATGCTTCCATATTTGATTTTGAATTAACGGAAGAAGATATGGCAGAAATAAATGAATTGAATCAGAATCATCGGGTTGGCCCGGATCCTGACAACTTTGACTTTTAATTATGGAGAGATAGACAAGCTTTATGGTCTATCTCTTTTCTATTCATTCATCTTTACTCGATTTTTTGACATTCATGAAAAAAGTAAGGGCTGAAGCAATGTCGCTGTTTGATAGTGATGATGTAAGCGTTTTGTTGACCGTTTCCAATATGTCTTGGAGTCGCTGCTCGCCTTTATCGGTTATGAGAGCACACACCCCGCGGCGATCATCTTCATACCCAAGCCTTTTTATTACCCCACAGCTTTTATTTTCCATCCTGACGGAAAGTCTGGACATGGCACTTTGGCTTAATCCCACAAGTTGCTGCAATTCCAGGAGCCTCAGTTTTTTTTCGGGGGACTGTGATAAGTACAATAAAACGTAAAACTCATTTAACGGCATTTGGTGCTTTTCCTGCAAGGCCCTATCAAGTTCATTGGAGAGCATGGCATGAATATGTGTAAAGGATAGCCAAGTATTCATAAGGGATTGTTCATTGGACATCTCTTTTCGCCTCCTCCGCTTTATTTTTAAGATACCATTCGATTTATTAAATGTACCAATAGGAGGGGACAATGACAATAGGATTTTTAGGCAGCCGTCCGATTTGAATTAGTTGACACTGTATTTTTGGCGTGATATAAATGCATGTGCATGCATTAATTTATTGATGGAGGAGACTTAAAATGAATCATTTATTTTCACCTTATACTATAAAAAATCTAGAGCTTAAAAATAGAGTTGTCATGCCCCCTATGTGTCAGTACTCTGTCTATGCTGAAGATGGCATACCGACGAGTTGGCATCAGCATCATTACGTGAGCAGGGCCATTGGCGGCACAGGATTGATCATCGTGGAAATGACCGATGTCGAACCGGCTGGCCGCATTACCAACCGTGACCTTGGTCTATGGTCCGATGATCAAGTTGGCGCTTTCACCAAGATTGTTGATGAAGTGCACCAGCATGGAGCGAAGATTGCCATCCAAATCGCTCATGCAGGACGTAAAGCGGAAGATGCAGAAACGCCTGTTGCCCCTTCTGCAATTGCCTTTGACGAAAACTACAAAACGCCTAGAGCGTTGGAAACAGAAGAAGTGAAGGGAATGGTAGAGAAATTCCGCCTGGCGGTCAGAAGAGCCGTGCAAGCTGGGTTCGATGCCATCGAGTTGCACGGTGCACATGGCTATCTCATTCACCAATTCACGTCTCCACTTACCAATAAAAGGGAAGATGAATACGGAAAAGACCTTACCAAGTTCGGAGTGGAAGTCATCAAGGCAGCGAAAAGTGAAATGCCTGCAGACATGCCTTTGATCATGCGCATCTCTGCTAAAGAGTATGTGGATGGTGGATACGGAATCGAAGAGAGCATCGAGTTTTCGAAAGTCTTTAAAGAAGCGGGAGTGGATATGTTCCATGTCAGCTCCGGTGGAGAAGGTCCGATTGGTGCCGATGGAAGACCAGGCACGCATGCAAGCTATCAAACTCCATTAGCGAGGGAAATCAAGAAAGCGTTGGACATCCCGGTAATTGCTGTAGGTCGCTTGGAAGATCCGATTCTTGCAAACTCGATTATTGGTAATGAAGAAGCAGACTTGGTTGCAGTTGGAAGAGGCATGCTGCGTCAGCCTTACTGGACACTAGAAGCTTCTAAAACTCTGAATAAAAAGATCGAGCTTCCGGAACAGTATGAACTAGCATTCAAACATTAATAGTATACAGGGTGGCCGTAAGCATTGCTTGCGGCCATTTTGGCGTTTTTATGCATGTTTAAAAATAGTGCTTGCAGGTGACGTTACGTCACCTTTTAAACTGATGATAACGTTATCGGAGGAGGAATTATTTTTGAATATGTATTTTAAAACCATACCATGGTCATGGAGGGAACTCGTATCCATGCTAGTACTTGTTTTAGTCCTAGTACCATTTTTCATCGAGTTTTTATTGGCGAATTTTTTATTGGACTTATTCCAAAATGATTTATATTCAGGGACATTGATAGGGTTCATCATGTCGATCACGTTCATGCTGGCCATCTATTTCATCGTTTTAAGGCCGGAGCACCTTAAATGGAATGAGGTGGGGTTCAATCGGTTTCAAGGAAGCTATTGGAAGAATATTATCGGTTGGACCATCTTATTGATTGTGATTAGCATCTTGATGATCATCGTGATGGATATCGTGGGGGTCGGGACTGAAAATAGCAAAACGGAAAGCGTCCAGTCCCAATTGACTCCCATCAATTTCATGATCGGATTCATATCGGCGGCCATGATTTCCCCTATATATGAGGAAATCCTATATCGTGGCTTCCTTTATAGATGGTTAAGAAGCAAATGGGGTTTGAAGCCCGGATTGTTTCTTAGTTCATTTATTTTCATGATCGTACATATCCCGACCTATAATGTTTTGCCGGTGACTTTTGTATCCGGGCTCCTTTTTGCATGGACCTACGAAAAAACCAAATCCGTTCTTCCCGGCATGATCATTCATGGCACATTCAACGCCATTGCCATGATTTTAACCTCGTTAGGGTGAGGCTAGTAAATTAAGAACTCGGTACACTAGCATTGAATGAAAGTGAACTATACCTTATCCGCCATCCATAATAGTAATGTTTTCTTAAGAATTTTGCTATAATGAACAAGACAAATTAAACGATAACTTGGGGTGCTTAATATGGAGCAAATTAAAATCATTACACCAGAAGAAGTAGAAGCGAAGGTGGAGGCCGGCGAAGCGATCGAGCTTGTCGACGTCCGTGAAGACGAAGAAGTGCAAGAAGGCATGATCGAAGGCGCGAAGCATATTCGCATGAATGATATTCCTGCCAACCTTGACTACTTCGATAAAGAGAAAGAATATATCTTCATCTGCCGATCAGGACGCCGCAGTGAAAATGTGTGCCATTACCTTCAGGAGCAAGGCTATAAGGTAACAAACATGGATGGCGGAATGATGCATTGGACCGGGGAAGTCATCGTTAAGTAATGGGATTTTTCAAGAAGCCTTGTTACTTTTGCAAACGGAAGACGAAAGACGTCACGACCTATCTGAATGAAAATCGAAAAAAGATACATGTTTGTGCACAGTGTAAGGGGTATGCAGAAAGACGTGCATATTTCCGAGCTAAATGAGTAGGGCCCTTCTTTCGGAGGGCTCTTTTTTTTGGGGATATGTTAAAATAAGGATGGTGAAATCAGAATACATAGATAAAGGGGAATCGGTCAGTGAAGGTACATAAAGTAGCGGTCATCGCGGGAGATGGAATTGGTCCTGAAGTAATTGATGAAGGTATAAAAATATTGAAAAAAGCGGCTGAATTAGCCGGCGACTTTTCATTTGAATTCACTTATTTTCCATGGGGTTGCGAATATTACCTGGAGCATGGAAAGATGCTTCCGGATGATGGAATGAAACAATTGAAGGAATTCGAGGCTGTCTATCTTGGGGCTGTCGGGTACCCAGGTGTTCCAGATCACATTTCATTACGCGATCTGTTGTTAAAGATAAGGAAGCAATTCGATCAGTACGTGAATGTCCGTCCCATTAAATTGCTGAGGGGTGCGCCTTGTCCACTGAAGGATGTGACCCATGACCAAATCGACATGGTGGTCATCCGTGAAAACAGTGAGGGAGAATATGCAGGTGCAGGGGATTGGTTATTTAAAGGAAAGCCAGAGGAAGTCGTGTTACAGACAGGCGTCTTTTCCCGTAAAGGTACGGAACGGATCATTCGTTATGCCTATGAATTGGCCCGAAATTCAGGGAGAACGCTAACGAGCATCAGTAAGGCGAATGCCTTGAACTATTCGATGGTTTTTTGGGATGAGGTGTTCGAGGAAATCGGGCAGGAATATCCGGAAGTGGAAACACATTCTTACCTGGTTGATGCGGCGAGCATGTTCTTTGTCAAACAGCCTGAAAGGTTTCAAATCGTCGTCACCTCCAACTTGTTTGGCGACATCATCACCGATTTAGGCGCCGCCATCGCTGGAGGGATGGGGTTGGCCGCCGGAGCCAATTTAAACCCTGAACGGGTGTATCCTTCCATGTTCGAGCCGATTCATGGTTCTGCACCCGATATTGCGCAGCAAGGAATCGCCAACCCACTTGCCGCCATTTGGTCCGCTAGTCAGATGCTTGATTTCTTCGGTTACGAGGATTGGGGCAAGAGAGTGTTGAATGTGATGGAACAGGTGATGGTCAATCAAAAAGTGCTCACTCCTGACATGGGCGGGAATTCTTCCACCAAAGAAGTTGGCAATGAAGTGCTGGCTTTATTATCGAATTGTAATATAGACGTATAATTGACGTAAGAAATGGGCACCCTGCTCAATAACCATCAATCGTGAAGGGCAGGGGAGAGCTGATGATTCAAGTGAAATTATTCGATTATGAGCATGAAAAGGACTTGGAAGAAGAGATGAATGACTTTCTCGTCGATATCCGGGACAGTCAAATCGTCGATATCAAGTACAATGTCGCCACGACCGGTGAAGAAGAGCATGAACAGATTTACTGTTTTAGCGCGATGATCATTTATAAAAAAAGGTGAAATCCGACCCATATGACTTGGTGTCGGTTTTTTTATATAAAAAAACAGGCCATACTGTTCAAGGAATTTGTCTTCTGCGAAGAGAATAGGTAAAGTTAGACGTAATACAGTGTGATGGTGTATTAAAAGGGGAGATCCATTTTGGATAACAATATGAAGCAACTCATGAAAGAACTACAGGAATCCGATGGAGGCCATGTGTTCTACTGTTTCAATGAACTAGACACATATATACATAACCAAACTATGTTCATTATTTCCGGTGTTGAGCAAGGGAATGATGTTTTGGTCGCCGAAAATGATCGAATCTTTCCTTTCGTATATAAGAAATTGCAAGCGCAATTAAATGAGGAACAGCTCAAGAAAGTACATCATATTAATAACTTCGATTTTTATTGCTTTGAAGGCAACTTTTACCCTTCAACAATGGTTGATTATTTTTCAAGGAACATCGAGAGATATGAAAAAAGCGATGTGTCCTTGCAAACATGGGGCCATATTGAGTGGGGAAGAAGTGATCATGCAGTAATCGAGAGCATAACGGAGTATGAAAAAAGGGCAAACCAGATCATTGCAGATAAAGGCATAATATCTGTTTGCGCCTATGATGAATGTAGGATGAATCCTACATTAAAGTCTTTGTTAATGAAGCACCACGGAGTGTTCATGACGGATGAAGCATGCTCAATTATAGGTAACTAAATCAGGCAGAGGTGACGTATTTGGAGCGCTTTACTGAAGAGGTAATTGAAATCATACAACATATCCCACCTGGAAAAGTAATGACGTATGGGCAAATCGGGCAACTGGCGGGAAGTCCTCGTAGTGCAAGACAAGTCGTACGCATTCTTCATACAAGCAGCAAGAAATACAATCTTCCTTGGCATCGGGTAATCAACGCCAAAGGAGAAATCGGACTTAAACAAGAAGGGCCGGCCTCTGAACAAATTTTCTTGCTGAAAAGCGAAGGAATCAGAATCACGGATCAAGGGAAAATTGACCTTGACGTGTATCGGCATCATCCTAATTGACATATTCACATAAAAAGAACAAAAAGAAGCTGATCCCTCCATTAACGGGACCAGCTTCTTAAGTTTTTATGAACGGGCATATAGTGCAGCATTCATGCCAGCCAGTCGGCCGGTTACTAAAGCCGATGTGATATTATAGCCACCCGTATATCCGTGAATATCCAAGATTTCGCCGCAGAAATACAACCCATCCATTAATTTGGAGGCCATTTCCTTAGGCTGGATTTCTTTGACAGATACACCGCCACCAGTGACGAAAGCTTTTTCGATCGACTGGGTGCCATGGACACCGAATTGGAAGTCCTTACATAGTTCGGCGAAACGGCGGATTTTTTCATTGGAAATCGTCGCGCCTTGTTCTTGAAGGTCGATTCCGCTCCGTTCTAACAGGAAGTGAAGAAAACGTTCCGGAACCAGGCCTTTTAAGGTGTTTTTGATCGCCTTTTTCGGTTCAGCCTTGATTTCCTTTACGATATCCTGGAAGACTTCTTCTTTGTTTCGATCCGGAAGGGCATCGATTTTCATCGTTACTTCGGGAAGATTCCATTTTTTCATTGCCTTGACGACGAACTGGCTGCACCGAAGAACGGCTGGACCTGAAACACCGAAGTGGGTAAAGAGCATGTCCATTTTATGCGTGATCAAGGTCTTTCCTTTAGGGTTCAATACGCTCAATGAAACATCACGAAGGGCGAGTCCTTGCAGCGTTTTTTCCTTAATGAATGTCTCATTACTTAGGACCGGTACTTCCGTCGGGAACAAATCGGTAATCGTATGTCCGGCCTTGCGTGCCCAAGCATAGCCATCACCTGTTGAGCCGGTTTGTGGGACAGATTTTCCCCCGACAGCTATCACGACCGCATCTGTTTCAAAGATTTGTCCATCTTTTAACCGGACACCGCTCGTTTTACCATAATCATAGAGAACATCGGCAACCGGTGAATTCTTATAAATCTTCACCTTCAGATCGGCTAATCGCGTCAACAGGGCATCGACGACACTTTGTGCTTTATCGTTGACCGGGAACATCCTGCCATAGTCTTCTTCTTTTAGGGCTACGCCTAACTTTTCGAAGAACTGTATAATGTCTTCATTGTTGAATTCCGAGAAAGCACTATATAAAAATCGCCCGTTTCCAGGGATATGCTGAATGATTTCATCGATGGAGAGCCGGTTCGTCACATTGCAACGCCCACCGCCCGAAATCGCTAGTTTTCTGCCTAACTTTTCGCCTTTATCCACTAATAATACGTGGGAACCTTTTTCGCCAGCTGCAATGGCTGCCATTAAACCGGAGGGTCCCCCGCCAATTACTATTACATCATATTTCAAAAGTATCACGCCTTTATCTTTTTCAGTCTCTTCATTATATAGCAATACCCCGTTAGAATGCGAACTACAATAAAAAGGAATGATTTGTTTGTATAATATCGACGAAAACGATAAACTTGAGTGTAGTTTTATATAGAAATAATCCTTTATTATGTTAAGATAAAGAGCATGTGAAACGTAACTGAAAGAGGCAGGAAGGGATAAAATGTCGTCTAAGTTTTTAAAAGGGGCTTTTATATTAACCCTGGGAGCGATTATTTCCAAGATTCTTGGTTTATTTTACGTCATCCCATTCGAACATATGGTTGGAAATAAAGGGGCTACACTCTATCAATATGGGTATGTTCCCTATACGATATTCATTAGTTTCGCCACGGCAGGTATGCCGCTTGCTGTTTCTAAATTTATATCGAAGTATAATGCGCTCGAAGAATATGCAGTTGGGGAAAAGCTGTTCAAATCGAGTTTGAAATTAATGGCTATCACTGGTTTCCTTGCCTTTGTGATTCTTTATTCATTGGCACCGGTGCTAACAATTATATTTGGTGCTGATCAAGAAAGTGCTAGTGATGTTACTGCAGTCATCCGAGCAATCAGTTTCGCCTTGATCCTTGTACCGTTCATGAGTATCATCCGTGGTTATTTCCAAGGACATGAAGCGATGGAGCCAACTGCGATTTCACAAGTGGTCGAGCAAATCGTCCGGATTGTTTTTTTACTAGCTGGTGTGTATATTGTCCTGCATGTCCTTGATGGTGAATTGGTGAGAGCCATTCAAATGGCAACTTTCGCGGCGACTGTCGGGGCACTCGGCGGTTTGGCCGTCTTGTTTTGGTATTGGAAGAAACAAAAACCATATTTGGACAGTTTGATGGAGAGAGACCGGGGAACGATGTCCATCTCTATCATTCAGATTTATAAAGAAATTTTCTTGTCATCGATTCCATTCATCTTTGTCGGGATTGCGATGCCATTGTTCCAAATTGTGGATACGATGACTTTTAATCGGGCGATGTCCTCAATTGGATTGTTGCATGTGGCAGAAGAGGCACTTGGGGTCCTTAACGTCTATGCCCAAAAACTTGTCGTCATTCCGATGACGCTTGCTACTGGATTTTCCATGGCGCTTTTGCCATCGGTGACGAAGGCGTATGTTAGTGAAGATCAAACTGAATTCACCCGCCAGCTCGATCAGGCTTTTCAAATCTTATTATTTATTACGATTCCGGCGGTCGTCGGTATGTCGGTGTTGGCAGATCCCATTTATAGCGCTTTCTACAGCCACGATTTGCTAGGGATTAGCGTGCTAAAAGCCTATGCACCGGTTTCGGTTCTCTTCGCACTCTTTTCGGTTTCTGCCGCTGTTTTACAAGGAATCAATCAGCAGAAATACACGGTGCTAAGTTTGCTTGTCGGATTTTTGGTCAAGCTTAGCTTGAATATCCCGTTGATCAAACTGTTCGAAACGGAAGGGTCCGTTTATGCGACAGCATTGGGTTATTTAGCGGCCGTTCTATTAAATTTATTCGTCATTACTTATTTCACGGGTTATCGTTACAGCTTAACGATTAGAAGGACCATCTTGATGACGACGTTCTCTGCAATCATGGGACTTGGCGTATGGGGTCTACATAGCTTGTTATCTCTATGGTTAACCTCGGAAGGACGCTTTCAGGCCATCTTGATTACAGCAGTATGTGCTATTTTTGGGGCGCTCATCTATGCCGCTCTTTCCTTGAAAAGCAAACTGGCTCACCGTTTATTTGGGACCCGTATCGACAGGCTAAGAAAAAAGCTCGGTTTATGAAATACATGTTTAATATGTAAAAATCAGGGTAAAGTATATTATCCCCTGATTTAAATATAGTTGGCCTTGCCTGTCATGAAAATGGGCAAGGCTTTTTACTGAAAAGGCTTTAGGAGGAAACAATGAGAATTGATAAAATACTATCCAATATAGGTTACGGAAGCAGGAAAGAAGTGAAAAAGCTCCTGAAGTCTGGAGCTGTGAAGGTCAATGATAGGATATTGAAGGACGCAAAAGAACAGGTGGATCCTGATGTGGAAATCGTAACCGTTCATGACGAGCGGGTTGAATATAGAGAATTCATTTATTTAATGATGAATAAGCCACCGGGCGTATTATCGGCAACTGAAGACAAACACCAAGAGACGGTCATCGATATCTTGGAACCGGAGGATGCGGTCTTCGAACCATTTCCAGTAGGCAGATTGGATAAGGATACAGAGGGGCTATTGCTGATTACGAATGACGGCAAGCTTGCACACCAGCTGCTATCCCCGAAGAAACATGTTCCGAAAACGTATTTTGCGGTCATTGACAGCGAAGTCACGGAACGGGATATTGAAGCATTCCGTAACGGTGTCACACTGGACGATGGGTATGAAACGAAACCAGGTGAACTGAATATTTTAAAATCAGGTTTGACTTCGGACATCGAGCTGACAATTATGGAAGGGAAATTCCATCAAGTGAAGCGGATGTTTGAAGCTGTCGGGAAAAAAGTCATGTATCTGAAGCGCCTTTCGATGGGAAGCTTGCAGCTTGACGAGGAACTAGAACTTGGGGAATACCGGGAGTTAACGGCTGAAGAACTTGAACAGCTGAAAGCCGGACAGCCTGCTGAATAATATAACAAAAGAAAATGAGGCGGACTACTGGTCCGCCTCATTCTACTTTAACATATCGATTTTGTTCGGGTGGTCATTCTTTTTTTAAGATGACATCTTCACTTTTTTGCTTGTTGTTGTCCAAACGCCACGGCTTGGGCTTTGAACAAGGTCGTTGTACTCTAGGACATTTAAATCGCGTTGCACTGTTCGAGGAGTGATGCCAAATTCTTCTACAAGCTCTTGAGTAGAAACCGTACCGTTGTTACTAATGAACATATAAACGGATTTAATACGGGTTAACATGCGATTTGTTGAAGGTTTCAAACAAAATCACTCCTATTCTTTTCATTGTTATTCTGAACAAATGAAAACAACCGATATGTCGGACAGCATTTCAGCTGCCACTATGTACGTACTATACCCACCCTTTAACTCCTCGGAAACATTAAGAAAAAAACAAGATGCCTTTTGCTTTATTTTACCCCTATACAAATATAAATTCCATACCAAATTTTAGAATTAACTAAATATTACATTTATTATACTTGTATTTGACGAAAATATTCATTTAATATCCAAAATAAATGATTTTCAGGGTAGAATGGCAGTATGGGACGACCTGTATACCCATTATTTTATCAATTATTCAAAGGATTATTCATAGTAGGATGTAAATCGATAGTTGTCCTTCGCTTCTTCTCTGGAAATAACCTTTCCATGGCAACAAGCATATAATGCTATATTTACATCATCATATACCATTATAGAGTAAGGATACACTTGATGGCTGTTGTTTACGGTGTCATAATGACTAGTAAGTAAATGCCCCTGATATCAAGGTGATTTTTCAAGGAAAATAAATAAAACCATATACGAGGTAAAGCATATGAACGAAAGATTAATGGAATTTCTATTGCGTGACGAGGTGTCCAGGCTTACTGGCATGAAGCGGCAAGTGTATGAGTTTATCGTGTATGAAGAAGATTACCTAGCTTCCAAAGCGGATACGGTCGATCAATTTATGAGATTATTGGTGAAGCATTCTCCTCCGCGGCTTGCCGCCCGTCACTTTAATATGACGTATGGGGAGATCATTCGTTTCATGCATGAAATTGAAGATGAGCTAAGCGTACGACTAGAAGAACGATGTAAAAAAGTGAAGTGGATGGATTTCACGGAAAAAGGCCAGCAGGCTTTTGAGGATGACCATAAAAAGTTATACTTGTTTGTAAATTGAGAAGAAGAATGAAAACGGTGCTTCTTATTTAAATGCGCACCGTTTTTTCTTTTGTAATGTTAGTAGGCCAAGCCCATAGCAGAAATGGGCTTGGCCTACTTTTGTTTGGTTTGTTCTCGAAAGGATGAAAGCAAGTCTTCTAAAAATCATTTTCCTTTCATAGTCATACAATAGATATCTTATTTATAAGACTCTTGGTAGTAAGAGATTAGAGAACACGTAATAAAGGCGATCGAAGAATTGTTTACCTTGAAATCACTGAGCAAAGTAGAGAGTTACTAAAAGACTTGAGAAATCAAAGAATTGAGTTAATGGTGAAATTACTTGCGCCCTTATCAAAAATGGAGATGCAGGAATTGCTGAATCGCAATAACAAGCTATACAAACACACTCGCGTTTCCGATTATTAATAAACCGTTATAGAGGAGGAATAAGATGGATTTGGATGCTAGTTATGATGTTTTAGTGGTCGGTTCAGGAGCCGCGGGATTGACAGCGGGTCTCACAGCACAGTTAAAGGGGATGTCTTCTTTAGTGCTCGAGAAGACCGAGTTTTACGGCGGGTCGACCGCCTTGTCGGGAGGTGCCGTTTGGATACCGATGAATCAGTATCTAGAAGAAGCGAATGTGGCAGATTCCCTTGATGAAGCGCGTGCCTATTTGGATGCGACAGTAGGCGATCGTGTTCCGCGCGAGCTTAAAGAAGCCTACTTGAATCGAGGCAAGGAAATGCTTCGTTACCTACATGAGCATACCAAACATATGCGGTTTGAATATACGCCAGGCTATTCTGACTACTATCCTGAAAAACCAGGCGGCTTTCCTAAAGGCAGGTCAGTGGAACCGGTCCTGTTCGACCTCCGTCAATTAGGGGAAGAACGAAAGAAAATGAGACGAGCTAACCTGCCGACATATGGCATGGTGATGAATTCTTATGAGTTCCATAAGCTGAATATGATCAAACGGATCTTTGCAGGGAAGAAGATGGCACTCCGGGTCGGCATGCGCTTGATGAGGAGCGTCCTGACGGGGTTCCGTCCATCTGCATTAGGAGAGGCTCTTGTAGGGAGCTTGCGGCTTTCTTTAGAGGAAGCGGGCGGGGAGTTATGGTTATCTTCTGCATTTTGTGACTTTGTGGTGGAAGACGGGAAAGTCACAGGATTGGTTATCGAGCGTGAAGGAAAGAGGATGAACATTCAAGCCCGCCGCGGTGTAGTGCTCGGAGCTGGCGGATTTTCCCGCAATCAAGAGCTTAGGGAGAAATATTTGCCTGCACCGACCTCGACAGAATGGACTTCCGCTGCAGAGGGGCAAACAGGCGATATTATCGAAGCAAGCCTTCGTGCCGGTGCCAAGCTCGATTTGATGGATAAAGTATGGGGAGCTCCTTCAGTGGTCCCGCCAGGAGAAAAACCCTTCTTCTTGGTTGCGGAACGTGGGATCCCGAATATGATTGTGGTGAATAGCGAGGCAAAACGGTACCTGAATGAAGTCGCACCCTATCATGAGTTCGTGGACCACATGTATGAACATGATAAAACGGGGGCCGGAACGATTCCGTCCTGGTTGATTCTCGACAAAACGGCCAAAAGCCGTTATATGTTCATGGGTCTCATGCCTGGACAAAGCTTTCCGAAACGATGGTTAGAGAGTGGGTACATAAAAGTCGGGAGTACCCTTTCAGAAATTGCAGAAAAGACAGGACTGCCGATCGACAACTTAACGGAGACCATACAACGGTTCAATCGTTTTGCACTAAAAGGAAAGGATGAAGACTTCCACCGAGGTGATAGTGCCTATGATCACTATTACGGAGATCCCACTTTACCCAATCCTAATCTTGCTCCGATTGAAAAAGCCCCTTTTTATGCCGTCCCGATTTATCCGGGGGATATCGGGACCAAGGGGGGAGTGACCATCGACGATTGTGCACGGGTGTTACATGAAAATGGCAGTCCGATCGAAGGGTTGTATGCAGCGGGGAACTGTTCATCCTCCGTAATGGGAGAAACCTATCCAGGCCCTGGGGCGACGATTGGACCTGCGATGACGTTCAGTTACATCGCTGTGGATCATATGGCTACGAGGAAATGAAGACGTGAACAAAAAATCAGGTGAGCGGACCTCGGGGGCCGGCTCACCTGAAATGTTTAGGATCAATAAATCTTGTCACCATTGAAGATTGAGTTTTTCACGATTACATAATCGACGGTGCGAATGGCTTCAAGCTTGTTTCCTCCGGCATATGAAATGGAGGATTGGAGATCCTGTTCCATTTCATTCAATGTATCCTGTAGCGCACCTTTGTGCTCCACGTACATTTTTTTGCCTTCCACGTTCTTCTTCTCGCCTTTTTGGAATTCTGATGCAGAGCCAAAATACTCCTTAAAGGCCTTTCCATCTTTCTCGATCGTTTCACCTGGAGATTCCTCGTGACCTGCGAATAACGAACCAATCATCACCATGGTCGCACCGAATCTGACGGATTTTGCGATATCACCATGTGTACGGATGCCACCGTCCGCAATAATGGGCTTACTCGCAGCTTTTGCACATAGGCGTAATGCGGCCAATTGCCAACCGCCTGTACCGAATCCGGTTTTGATTTTCGTAATGCATACTTTACCTGGTCCAATTCCAACCTTTGTAGCGTCGGCACCGGCATGTTCCAATTCTCTTACTGCTTCAGGGGTCCCTACATTTCCTGCAATGACGAAACTCTCAGGCAAATGTTCTTTAATATGCTGGATCATCTTTATTACAGCATTGGAATGACCATGGGCAATATCTATCGTAATGTAATCGGGAACAAGTTGTTCTCCTGCAAGCTCCTGGATGAATCCATATTCTTCTTCTTTGACGCCCACACTAATGGAAGCAATCAATTCACGTGCATGCATATCTCTAATGAATGATTTTCGTTTTTCTGGTTCAAACCGATGCATGATATAGAAATAGCCGTTTTCGGCTAAGTATGTAGCAATTTTTTCGTCTATTATCGTTTGCATATTGGCTGGTACCACAGGTAACTTAAATGCATGTTTCCCCAGCTTCACCGTTGTATCACATTCTGATCGACTATCAACTATACATTTTGCGGGAATTAATTGAATGTCTTCGTAATCAAACACACTTTCCATTGTTTACACCTCTATATACGAATGTTGTAATATTTTTTTATGAAATTGTTCGCCCATTGGTAATTTACATCATTTTAATCATTAAGTCAAAGCTTTTATTTTTAAATAAATCAAAAAATTATAAAAAGAAGCGGATCTGCATCCTATGAATCTCCTTATCACGTACAATCTGAGCCCCAGGTACAACAGGTGTAAGCGACCTACATAAAAAAAGAGAAAAGAACTTCAGAAGAAAAAATTGTAAAAAAGAAGAAAAAAGTGTACATTTAACTTATGAGAATGAGAATCAATTACATTTAGTTTACGAGGAGTGGTCATGAGTGAAACAGGACGATATCTATGATGTTACCGTAATTGGGGGAGGGCCAGCTGGCCTGTATTCCGCTTTTTATAGTGGATTAAGAGAAATGAAGACAAAGATCATTGAATATCAGCCTCAATTAGGTGGGAAGATCCATGTATATCCTGAGAAAATGATTTGGGATGTCGGGGGACAGACACCTATTACGGGAGCTAAGTTAATTGATCAACTTGTGGAACAGGGATTGACCTTTAATCCCACGGTAGTATTGAATGAAAAGGTGGAGTCGATTAAGCGGGATGAAGATGGGATGTTTGTCTTGCTTACGTCTTCTGGCGGCCTGCATTATTCAAAAACGATCATCGTGGCCGTCGGTGGGGGGATCTTGAATCCGCAAAAGCTGGAAATTGATGGGGCAGAGCGTTATGAAGTGTCCAATCTGAATTACACAGTGAAGTCCTTAGAACGATTCAAGGATAAGACGGTAATCATTTCAGGCGGCGGGAATTCTGCTATCGATTGGGCGAATGAATTGGAGCCTATCGCCAAAAAGGTCTATGTAACCTATAGAAAAAATGCGTTGGCAGGTCATGAATCACAGATAAGCCAATTGATGAAAAGTTCTGCGGAATGCATGTTCAATACGTCCATTACAAAACTGGTCGCTTGTACCAATCATGAAGTCATTGAACGTGTCGAACTAACGAGTCATGAAACGGGGGAGGTTTCCCATTTATCAATCGATGAAGTGATCATCAACCATGGGTATGAGCATGATGCTTCGCTACTGGAAAACAGTGAAGTGAAGGTGGATGTGGCCGATCATTATTATATTGCAGGCAATGCGATTAGCGAATCCTCAGTAGAAGGGATGTATGCCGCAGGGGATATTCTTCAGTATGAGGGGAAAGTGAACTTAATAGCAGGTACCTTCCAGGATGCCGCAAATGCAGTCAACCAAGCGAAGCAGTTCATCCAGCCTAATGCTCACAAGGTGGGAATGGTTTCTTCACATAATGAACTATTCAAAAGACGTAATAGGGAAATCGTTCAACAGATGATGACGCGATGAAACATGAAGAAAGCTCCAGTCCCCTAATGGGGCTGGAGCTTTTTTCATGTATTTAAAGGGAATCCTTAATCGCCTTTTTGTAATGGAAAACGGAAAGGATACCGAAGATCGAATACAGTACCGTGTAGAGGACCATGACAATGATCATTGGCGTCCAGATTTCCGTACCAAAGAAGAACCAGCCGGATCTAACGGCAAAATAGCTGTGGAATAACCCGACTAATAGCGGGATTCCAAAGTTGAAGACCTGTTTGGCCTGAATCCCTTTTAACAAATCACTTTGTGTGAAACCAAGTTTTCGTAAAATGGTATAGTTCGCCTTTTCGTTTTCACTTTCGTCCATTTGTTTGAAATAAAGAATACATCCCGATGTAATCAAGAAAGTCAATCCTAAAAAGCCGACTATGAACATTGTAAGACCCATGTTCATTTTTATACTTTTCAGTTCTTGGAATTGTGAAGCATTATACTCTTTATTTTGGAAAGCAATTGTATCGAAAATGTCATTCGCTTTTTCAACATCATCCTTATTCTTTAGATCAATCCCATAATAAACGGGAAATTCCATTTGCATTTCAGGGTCAACATCCTTTTTCAAACGGTCAAAAACGGTCTGATCGACAATGGCGACTGGCAATCCGCCATTCGTTAAATAAGAGGGAAGGATGGAATCATCTTTTGGTCCCAGATAGTTTTGTGGAATGATTTCATTTTTCCCCTTTAATTCTATTTTTCCAGAATCTTTGAGTGATGTAAAACTCTGTAGCGCAGCACTATACCCGCTAAAAATAGTTTCATTCGGCGTAACATCGATTCTCTTCACAGATCGGTCGCTGATTATCGCTAGATTCATGATGTTCGGGTCGAAATTCGCTTCTTCTAGGGTGCTTTCCAGTATATCTTTTATATTGACCTTTGCCCAAATGACCTCTATCTTATTTTCGTTATATCCGATTGATTTTGTTGTCAAAGCGTCTTTTAGTTTTTTTGAATCTTCGCTATAGGCCATGGAAAAATCAGAAGGTATATAGGATTTGGCCATTTTCTCCGATGAGTAATAGGAGATATAGGTTAAGGATAATAACCCGATTGCAAGAGCGGAAACGGTCGTGATGATGGTCAGTAAAACGGAATTGGATTTCATCCGAAACATGATGGATGAAAGGGATAACACTTCGTTAATGTTCAGGTATCCATTTTTCTTCTTGCGAATCATATTAAAGATGAAAGAAACAGAACCCTTATAGAACAGGTAGGTTCCGATGATGACGGACCCCAGAATGAATAGCATGGCTATTAATAGGGAGTTTGTCTGGGAGAAGGATCCATCAAATAACTTCGTTGAAACATAATAGCCAGCAATGATAAGAATGATTCCAGCCATCCCAAGGATCATTTCGAAAATGGAAACCTTCTTCACTTTTCCTTCAGTGTTCGAAGTCACCCTAAAAAGTGCTAAGATTGTCTGTCTTTTGATGAAACCAAAGTTCATCAACATGATGAATAGATAGATGATACTGAATACGATAAGTGTCTGAATGAATGGTTGCATGGTAAAGTGAAGCGTCGCGATTGCCTGGACTCCCGTAATCTTGAACAATATCATGATGATCAATTTTGAAGCCGCAAACCCTACAAATATCCCTAGGAATACGGAACAGAAATACAGGATGAAATTTTCGATGCTCAGGATGCGGAAAATCCTGTTTTTGGTCATGCCTATCAATTGAAACAAGCCAATTTCCTTACTGCGTCGTTTGATGAATATGCTATTCGCATATAAAAGAAAGATGGAAACGATGGCGATCAACAAGATGGAGGCTGCTTGGATGGCAGCTCCCCCTTTAATCGTCCCACTTGCTTCATCCATCGACGGATCGTACTGCAGGGTAACGAAGGCAAAATAAAGGGAGGCACTGAAGACCAAAGCAAAAACGTATAGATAATAATTCTTTAGATTCTTTTTCAGACTGCGGAAGATGAGTTGATTAATGCTCATTTTGCACCCCACCTAGTACACCTTGAGTTTTCATGATGTCTTTGAAGAAGGTTTGTCTTGTTTCTTCTCCTTTATTCAATTGGGAATAAATCTGTCCATCTTTAATAAAGATGACACGACTACAGTAACTAGCTGCCACAGAGTCATGTGTAACCATGATGATGGTGGCTTTACGTTTTTTATTTAAATCACTCATCTTGTTCAATAAATCGGATGCGGCTTTTGAATCAAGGGCACCTGTCGGCTCATCGGCGAAGATGATGCTTGGTTCATGGATGAAGGCCCGTGCAGCAGAGGTGCGCTGTTTTTGTCCACCGGAAATTTCATTGGGGTATTTGTCCTTGATCTCATATATGCCAAGTTCATTTGCAAGTGTTTCAAATTTTTGCTCGGCTTCTTTTCTCGGTGTTTTGGTGATCGATAATGGTAAAAGGATATTTTCCTTGACCGTCAGTGTGTCCAATAAGTTATAGTCCTGGAAGATGAAGCCTAGATGGTTCTTTCGAAATTCAGCCAGCTTTTTTTCCTTCATGCCGGAAATCTCTTTTCCTTCAATAACAATGGTCCCATTACTGATCTTATCGATCGAAGAGAGGACATTCAGAAGCGTGGTTTTTCCTGAACCGGATGCTCCCATGATACTCACGAATTCCCCTTCGTGTATGTTGATATCCAATCCTTTCAAGACTTCTTGCTTATTGAATTTATTGCCATAGCTTTTATGGATTTTTTTCGCTTCTAATATATTCATTCCAATACACTCCCTTTATTTCGATATCTTCATTATAAAAGCCTTTGCCTTCCTTTTCCTTCGATTGGCCGAACAAAGAACAAAAGCATGTGACATCTTTGTCACATGCTAAGGAATTTCACGAATTGATTTCGTTTCGGAAAGGTCAAGGTGAAGGTGGTTCCTTCTCCGAGAGTGGATTGTACGGTTATATCGATTAATAAAGAATCGGCAACTTTCTTGGTTAAATATAATCCCATCCCCGTCGCCCCATGGTCTTGGTGATTGATCGTTGATGTGAATCCTTTATCAAAAATGCGGGGAAGGTCCCTTGGGTCGATGCCACGGCCAGCATCCTTCACTTCTAGGATCGTTTGTCCATTGGATTCATGGCTCTGTACCAGGATATCGGATCCTTCACTATATTTGATGCTATTGGTCAAAAGTTGCCGGATGATAAATGCTATCCATTTACTATCGCTCAAGCACTCGGCTTTTTCTAAATCGATATCGAAGCCTATCCCTTTTTGAATGCACCATGACTGTAATGTCTTAATCTCGTCGAAAATGATCGATTCCAGATCCGTGTGACCGATATATAAATCATTTTCCATGAAGGGCAGGCGCCGTTGGTGCAATTGCTGATCAAGCAAGAGGTGGATACGGAGCCATTCATACGTCATATGAGATTTGAGTTCTTCATCTTGTATGCGATCCATCATTAAATGTAGGGCTGTCAAAGGCGTTTTCACTTCATGAATCCAAGCCAATAATTCGTCCTTTTCCTGCTCCAATGTCATTTGCCCTTGCGAAGCCGTATGTTTCAAATAGTCAATTTGATTGCTGATGCTTCTTTCGATGATTCGTTCAAATGGGCTTTCCGGGTCAGCTATATTGGACAAATCCAAATTATCATCCTGTTCCGCTAAGCTTCGGTAGAATTTGGTTTCCTTTTTGTAGCGGACAGTCAAAAAGATGCAGAACATGATGAACGATAAAAAGACCATATATAGAACAGGTGGGAAAGGGATCGCCGAATCAACATAGGCGACGAATAGAATAAATAAGTGAAAGAAAAGGTAGCAAGCAATCCAGCTAAACCGTTCCAGTATAAAATTTTTAATCATTCGTAATCCTCTTCGACAGCGATGTAGCCTTGTCCTACTTTCGTTTCGATGAACTGTCCTAAACCTAGCTCGTCCAGTCTTTTTCTCAATCGGTTTACATTGACTGTCAGTGTATTATCACTGATAAAGCGTTTGTCATTCCATAAACTATTGATTAAATCATCGCGGCTTACAATCTTATTCTTCTGTTCAATCAGCCTTTTTAAGATGAACACTTCATTTTTTGTCAGCTCGATCGTGCCTGACGCATTCGTAACCGTGTTTTTTTCATAATCCAAGGTGGCGCCGCACCAGGTTTTTAGTTCGATTTTTTCGGTATTGTAATTATAGACACGACGAAGCGTCGCTTGTATCTTGGCGATCAGTACATCAAAATGAAAGGGTTTCTGGATGAAATCATCTGCCCCAAACTGCATGGACATCACGATGTCGGTCGGATGGTCGCGTGATGATAAAAAGAGGATGGGTACATTCGAGTGGTTTCGAATCATCCTGCACCAATGAAATCCGTCGAATTTCGGCAACTGGATGTCGATGATAACCAAGTCTGGCTTAATGGCTGTGAATTCTTGCATCACCTTACCAAAATCATCAATTCCATATACATCATAAGACCACTGTGAAAGGCGTTCCTTGATTTCCTTGAAGAGAGTTGTATCATCTTCAATTAACAAGAGTTTAAACAAGTAAGGGTCACCACACTTTTCATCATTTTAATGAAAGTATATAGTAAATTCTTTATGGGTTCTAGAGGAGGAAGAGATGAGGGTAAGATCTATTTACATAGGGCAGCATTACTTTCCTGAAATAGGCCTATATGTCTGTAATGTGAAATCCACGGATTAGATAGCAAAGCTGCATTCAGTATTGTTTGATTTGTAGGGATAGCATAAAGTTAGGTGGATATTATTTTTAGTATTGACTTAACTTTAATTTTTTGGAATAATATAAATAATTCAATATTGGTATCTTTAATTCAGTCCCGTGAGGCTGACAAGGACAACGGATTTTTATGATGGGGAGACTCTATGCATTTTTTGCCTGGATTCTGCTCGTCATAATGCAGAAGAGGTTTATTGTCGGTTCATGACAATAGACCTCTTTTTTCTTTGTGGGTATCAGTTTAAAAATGGAGGAAACGTTATGGGAAAAGTAGATGCAGAATTTTCATGGCAAGCTGTACCGCAAAAAAATCGCAATAATTTTTGGAAGATTCTATCCATTATGCTAGGGTTCACTTTTTTCTCGGCCAGCATGTGGTCGGGAGGGGAATTGGGAACAGGATTAACATTGATGCAGTTCCTTCTCATCGTATTGGCAGGTAATTGTGTGCTCGGCATGTATACGGGGGCGTTGGCCCATATTGCCGCCAAGACCGGGCTTTCTACACATCTGCTTGCAAAGTATGCCTTTGGTGATAAAGGCTCCTATGTACCCTCTCTATTGCTGGGGTTAACGCAAGTAGGCTGGTTTGGCGTGGGGGTGGCGATGTTCGCGGTTCCGGTCGAAAAGGCTACAGGGATTAATGTCTATCTATTGATTTTTAGTTTTGGTATTATGATGACGATATCAGCCATCTATGGTATTAAGGCACTCGTGCTGTTAGGGTTAATTGCCGTGCCGGCCATTGCCATTCTGGGTAGCTACTCGGTATTTGAGGCAACGGAAACGATCGGTGGGGTTCAGGGGTTGCTAAACTATCAACCTTCTGAAATGATGGGAGTGGGTGCTGCCTTAACCATCTGCATTGGCTCATTTATCAGCGGGGGTACCTTGACTCCTGACTTTGCCCGTTTTGCCAAGACGACTCGGTCAGCTGTTGTCGCAACTGTGATAGCCTTTTTTCTAGGCAATTCATTGATGTTCATATTCGGGGCGATTGGAGCGATGACGTACGGTGTTTCGGATATTTCGGAAGTCATGTTTTTGCAAGAGCTGATTTTGCCGGCGATTATCGTACTGGGACTGAATATTTGGACAACGAATGATAATGCCCTATACGCTTCGGGATTGGGATTTGCCAATGTTACGAAAATTTCCAAGAAGAAGCTTGTCGTTGTTAATGGAATCATCGGCACCGTGTTAGCGATGTGGCTTTATAATAACTTCGTCGGTTTTCTGAATGTACTGGGAGCAGCAGTCCCGTCGATCGGGGCCATTATTCTGGCAGACTACTTTATCGTGAAATGCAGAAAATATGGAAAGTTCGAAGAGATGTCTTTCGAAAAGGTCAATTGGTTATCGATGATAGCTTGGGCAGGAGGAGTCGCATTGGCTCAGTTCGGACCTGGCATCGTGCCAATTAATGCACTAATCGGGACCGTTATCCTCTATGTTGTCTTGATGAAATATGTACCTACTAACAAAAACCACGAAAATCTAAAAAGAGGTGTACAAACCGATGCTTATTAAAAATGCTAAATTAAGAGGAAAAGAAGGTCTTTGGAATATTGTCGTCAGAGAAGGAATGATTGAAGCGGTTACGCAGACGCTTAATGAGGACGAGCTGAATCAGCCAATTTATGATGTCGAGGGATTACTAGTGTTACCTCCCTTTATTGAACCACATATCCACCTCGACACGACGTTGACGGCAGGAGAGCCGGAGTGGAATCAAAGTGGGACTTTATTTGAGGGAATTCAGCGGTGGTCTCAGCGAAAAGAATCCTTGACGAATGAAGATGTGAAAACAAGGGCGAAAACGGCTTTAAAGTGGCAAATCGCTCAAGGAATTCAGCATGTTCGTACACATATCGATGTAACCGATCCAGACCTAACGGCTCTAAAAGCCATGCTCGAAGTAAAAGAAGAAATGTCAGATTTCGTTGATTTGCAGTTAGTGGCTTTTCCACAGGAAGGAATTTTGTCTTATCCGAATGGAACGGGATTACTGGAAGAAGCGCTAAAAATGGGTGCCGATGTTGTAGGGGGCATTCCGCACTTTGAATTCACTCGCGAATATGGCGTGGAATCAATGAAAATTGCGTTTGATTTAGCGGAAAAATACGACCGCCTCGTGGATATACATTGTGATGAAATCGATGACGAGCAATCACGTTTTGTCGAAGTCGTCGCAAAAGAAGCTTACGAGCGCGGGCTAGGTACACGAACGACAGCCAGTCATACGACGGCAATGGGTTCTTATAATGATGCCTATACCTATAAGTTATTTCGGTTATTGAAGCTTTCTTCTATAAATTTCGTATCCAATCCATTGGTGAATATTCACCTTCAAGGAAGATTCGATACGTATCCGAAACGAAGAGGCTTAACGCGGGTCAAAGAATTGCAGGAAGCAGGATTAAACGTATGCTTCGGTCACGATGATATATTCGACCCATGGTATCCACTAGGAACAGGAAACATGCTGCAAGTGCTGCATATGGGCATTCATGCTTCTCAACTAATGGGATATGAGCAAATCATCAACTCCATCGATTTGATTACCGCCAATAGTGCAAAAACCTTACAAATCGTGGATCACTATGGAATAGAGGCGGGAAAACCTGCCAACTTTATCGTTTTATCCGCAGAAAATGAATACGAAGCAGTCCGTAAACAGGCGTCAGTACGCTATTCCTTCAGATATGGGAAAGTGATAGCAGAAACAAAACCAAGAGAAACGACCATTCACTTAGGACAAGGTACAGAGAACATTACTTTTAATAAATAATAGAAAAAGCTCTTTGCAAAAATAAATGGCTGTTTCAGAAGTGAAGTTCACATCTGAAACAGCCATATTTGTTATTTGTTCAAGACACTATGCTTTTTACCGTAAGCAAAGTAAATAATAATACCGATGATCATCCAAATACTGCAGGCAATCCATGTGTGTGCAGATAGCTGGGTCATTAGGAAGATGCATAAAACAAATGAAAGGATCGGAATCACTGGGAAGAAAGGTACTTTGAATCCTTCATTCGGAATGTCTTTGTTTTTGCGTAAGTAAATGACGCCGATTGATACAACAGTGAAGGCTAAAAGAGTACCCATATTTACAAGCTCTGTAAGCTTATCCAATGGGACGAAGCCTGCGCATAAGGCAACGAGGATTGCAAAAATCCATGTGTTTTTTACAGGTGTTTTCCGTTTCGGATGAACTTCGCATAATACTTTTGGTAGTAAGCCATCACGACCGAATGAGTATACAAGACGCGTGCCACCGTAAAGCATAACAAGAATTACGGTCATCATACCAACGACGGCGCCGATTGAGATAATACCTGCCACCCAATCTTGGTGTACCATTTGCATGGCAAAGCTTACAGGGTCACTTACATTTAATTTTGTGTAAGAAACCATACCTGTCAATACAAGGGATAACGCAACGTACAATAAGGTACAGATGAATAGCGAACCGATAATACCGATTGGCATGTTACGCTGTGGATTTTTAACTTCCTCGGCTGCAGATGAGACAGCATCGAAGCCAAGATAGGCGAAGAACACCAAGGCCGCGGCATTTAGGACTCCGCTTGTACCAAACGGTGTGAACGGCTGCCAGTTTGTTGGTTCAACGTAGAATGCGCCGACTACAATGAATAGTAAAATAACAGCCACTTTCACACATACCATAATCGTATTGAATTTTGTCGATTCTTTAATGCCTAAAGTTAATAAGCCGGCAATTAAAAAAATGATCAACACGGCTGGCAAGTTAATGTATGTGCCGTTGTCCGGATTAAAAGCACCAGATACTTCATGAGGAAGCAAAATATTAAAGCCGCTAAGTAGCGAGCTAAAATAGGATGACCAGCCTGTAGCAACTGCAGCAACAGCTAAGCCGTATTCGAGTAATAGGGACCAGCCGACTAGCCAAGCAATGATCTCCCCAAAGACAATGTAGGAGTATGTGTACGCACTACCCGTTACTGGAACTGATGAAGAAAATTCAGAGTAACACATTGCAGCGAATGCGCAAACAAAGGCGGCAATGATAAAAGAGAACACAATCCCTGGTCCTGCATATTGGGCTGCAACAGTTCCCGGCAGGATGAAGATTCCTGTACCAACAATGGCACCAACACCGAGCAGTATTAAATCAAATGCAACAAGTGTCTTTTTTAATTGTACTTTTCCATGCTTTTGTAAAAGTTGATTCACAGATTTTTTTCGAAATAATTTCGTTTTCATTTTATACACTCAATTCGTTTATTTGAATAACATAAAAATTCTAAACATTTATGGTTTAAATGTCAAATGGATTTGTCGATAAAGTGTAGTTTTTTGTCGAATGAATTGTTATTTGAGTGTTTTGAATAGCCGTTATAAAAAAAGAATAAGAAGGTTGAGTTCTCATTCTTTTTTACAGGTATGGAGTTTGTAACTATTTCAATGAAGCGTAAATTTGATGGTAAGCAAATGCCTCTTTAACCATCCCTTTATTTTGATACATTTTGGAAAGTTGTGATACAGGAGTAGGATCGTCCGGATACAGCTCCATTTCCCATGAGAAGCATTCAATGGCATCATCGTATCGCTTAAACTCTGCATAATATTGACCTAGTTCCATCATTTGATCGGGGTCATCTAGCAAGGTGAGCATTCTATTGATCTTCTGAAATACAGGAGAATGTGGTGCTGACGGTTGGATAGGGAGCAGCTTATCATGGACCTCTTTAAGATCATAGGTTTCTAGTAATTTACCAATAAGCTGTAGTAGTCTTTGTTCTGATTGTTCTTCTCCCTCTTTTAAAACGAGCTGTTGAATCACTACCAAAAAGGTATCTAGATGATCGGCAATGAATGTGGTATCTAGATGTCCCCATAAAGTATGTAAGATTTCCTCGTAGGTTTCTGGAAGGGCGTTAAGGAAATTTAATAAATAGAGTGCCGCCGTTTCATATCGTTCTTCCAAAAGCATGTTATCGATCATCGTCTTGGTTTGTGGTAAGGCTTGAAACGGATTGATATGTAGATAATCAAGCGTTACTATCCAATTTTCCATGGATGTGAATGGTAAGGCCATGTTAGTGTACGTTTCAACAGAAGTCACATTTGACCCATTTTGAATCTTCTCCATCCAGAGTATTACGATGTCCAAGCAAGAATCCTGTTGCTTCAATAAATCGACTAACATTTTTCCTTCATCAGGTTGAAATCGGTTTTTGAAGCAATACCATTCAACATATAGCGGATCTTTTTGATGGATGGCAGATAGGGCAGAGGATTTGTAAAATTCCATGTAGGAGTAAAATTCCAGGGAATTTTTAATCTCTCTTGCCGAATTCAAATCGGGATCAAAGTTGTTTAAGATTTTAATGATTTGAAAGGCCTGCATATAGTTACCATTTCTTCTGTAATGGTAAAAGATTTTGTAAATGACATTAGTCAGTTGTTTTTTTGTGAAAAATGAGTCGAGAGTCGTAGCGATGTAGGCTACTTCCTGAAGAGAATATTGGTTTTGAAGTTGGGAGAATAGCTTGTTTTTGTTTGGAATCGTGGCAGTTTCGCTGGGGATGATTGCGGAAAGGAATGGATGATCTGAATGGAAGACCATACCCATTTTACGTATTTTATCGATAAATGAATTCTTTATTACTTTGTCTACTTTTTCACCATATACCAGGGTGTTTTTATAGTAAATGAGATAGTAATTTTCGTTCAATGATGATTCCACTTCAATCATCGTACATCGCGAAAATACGACTGCTTGCAGCACTTTCCCTTTTGAGAGTTTCTTTTTTTCTTTGATGGACATTTCAACTGGCATGATAAGTTCATGATTCATATGTAACACAGCCCCTTTTTGATCGTATGCAGATTATCGTGATTCTTATTCATCCATTATAACATAGCATCTAACTGATTTTCTCTTAGAAAACCACCACGAACTAACAGATGACATCCTGATGCATAACTCTAAAGCTGGGTATTCCTTTTTCGTTGGGGCGTGATTTTTGGTGCATGATGGAGAATGTACCTAGAGGTCGCTACCGTAAAACATTTGTGTACTAATATGAAAAATTTGGTAGAATTTAACTAATAACATATCGTAGTTTTAGAGAATAGGTGATGACGATAGCTAACATTAAATCATATTTCAAAAAGCTGAATACATTGAGAAACCAGATTGTGACTGTATTTCTGACAGTCATGATGATTGTACTATGTATTGTTTCTTTACTGGTTTATAAGCAAGTCGGAACGTTAATGAGAGAAGCTACAGAAAAGTTGATTAAGCAAACGGCCATTGAAGCAAACGGAAGGATGGAGACGCTATATCAACAGATTGATATGCTCTCGAATCAATTGGTCACCAATGGAACCGTTCAAAAGTTCGTTGAAAATGATGAACGCATGGATTCAGCCGAGAAAACAGAGCTAATTAAGGTCATTAATAATTTCCACGCCTATTCGAATGGAATTTCCTCGTTTGAACTATATTCAACGGATGGAAAGAGAATGTATCCTTTTAGTGAAAAAAAGATATCGAGCATGATTGATCAGAAGTGGGTCACTTTAGCCAATTCAAAAAAGGGAAGGTTAGTTTGGATTGGAAAAGATCCGAATGACAAAAATTATTCCTATGCCATTAGAAGAGTTAGCTTAATGGACCATATGTTTACAAATGGAGGCTACTTATTGGTAAGAATATCGAATAGTTACTTTCAAATGGAAGAAAGGACCAGTGATCGAGGAGATTATATGATGCTATTGGATGTAGATAAGAGCCCGATTTCGGATAACTACGGCATGGATATTCGAAATATTCTGTTAGATGGGGACGAAGTGGTGATGATCGAGGGGAAGGAGTATATGGTGGTAAAACATGTATCGGAAAAATTAGGGTGGACCATCGTGATTTTAAAACCTACTAGTTTTCTTCAAGAACGGATAACGGCCGTACGGAATGCCACTTTGGTTTCTGGTAGTATGGGTTTCATCATTTTCCTTGTATCCGCTTTCTTTTTAGCGACGATGATCACTAATCCAATTAAAAGACTGACAAAAACGATGAAAAAAGCCAAGATGGATGAACTGAAAACGAATCAGGAAAGCTCAGGTTCCTTGGAATTCATAGAGTTGAATAAAACCTATAACCAAATGGTGGATAATACGAATCATTTAATTCAAGAAGTATATGAAAAGGAGTTACTACGTAGTCAAACCGAGTTAAAGGCATTACAGGCTCAAATAGATCCCCACTTCCTTTACAATACATTAAATGCCCTTTATTGGTCTTTAGAAGAAAAAGAGCAGGATGATTTGGCTGATATAGTCATAGCGATGTCGGAGCTTTTTCGTTATACGATAGGCGATATGAAGGGTAATGAATGGGTGACCGTTTCGGATGAACTTGATCATATCGAGCGTTATTTACAAGTTATGAAAATGAGGCTTGGCGACCGACTCCTTTGGCATATAGAGGTTCCGCCCGAATGCCTTCAAGTGAGGGTTCCAAAGCTGATCATTCAGCCATTGGTTGAAAATGCCATTATGCATGGGATCGAGAAAAGCAGGAGACAAGGTACAGTATCTATTAAAGTTCGAAAAATGATACAGGCTTCAAGCCTGGAAATATCCGTGGAGGATAACGGTTTTGGAATGGACGATGACACTCTCCATTCTCTTAATCTAGCTCTTGAAAGTGAGGGGGTATCATCCTTTAAGGAAATGGGCGTCGCCCTTATTAATGTCAATAAAAGACTCCATCTATATTATGATGGGGAATTGCAAAAGGGCCTTAAGTTAGATAGTGAGTGGAACAAGGGGACCAGAGTAACATTCGATATTCCCATAAAAGGAGGAAACTGAAATATGGATACGAAAACGATTTTAATAGTGGATGATGAGGAGAGAACAAGACAAGGATTGAAAAACACACTAGAAAAGTGGTCGAAAGGCCAATATCAGATTCTTAGTGCCTCAGATGGGGCCGAGGCTCACAAAGTAATGAACAAATCAAAAGCACACCTGTTAATTACGGATATCTGTATGCCTGAGATGACCGGTTTGCAGCTTTTACAAAGCTTGAAGAACAGGGGGCATAGGTTTGTGGGCATCATCATATCCGGGCATCCAGATTTTCAATATGCCCAGGAAGCGATTCGTCTCAGTGTGGTGAATTATCTTCTAAAACCGGTAAGCAAACAAAAACTGATCGAGGCTGTGGAACAGGCTTTAGAAACGGAAGCGGACATGGAACGCGCGGAATATATGGAAAAGGTAGCGGATCATAAACTGTTCAAGATAGATCGGGACATAGGGCATTCTAATTCAGCCATCAATGAGGCCATTTCCTTCATCGGCCAAAACGTAAGCAACCCTCTAACCTTGAAGCAGGTAGCGGATGCTGTCCATTTAAATGCAAGCTACTTCAGCGTGCTTTTTAAAGAACATACCCGGATGACATTCAGTGAATACGTTACACGCAAGAGGCTTCAACTTTCAAAGAAACTATTATTGACCACGGATGCTCAAATAGAAGAAATTGCTCATAAGGCCGGGTACCAAACAGCTAAATACTTCATTAAAATCTTCAAGGAGCATGAGGGCGTAACACCGAGTAAATTCAGGAAAATGCCAGAACTTGATGGGGTGAATAACCAATAATAGTGGGATTTTCCCCAACCATCGTTACCTTACCGTGACCATGGCAGGATGCTACACTTTAGTTGTTAGGAAAACAAAGATATTAGGGGGTTTAAGATGGTTAAGAAAACGCATACTTTACTGTTAGTACTTGTTCTCCTTCTTATAGGGGCTTTGGCTGGTTGTAGCGGGTCTGAAAAGGCTGGAAATGAAAGCGATTCCAAAGAGAAGACAATTACATTCATGCACTTGTGGCCAGCTGGCAGCGCCAAGCAACAAAACTTGATTCTGACGGATATCATCAAGCAGTTCGAAGCGGAAAATAAGGGTGTAAAGATTAAAGTGGAAGTGCTAGAAAATGAACAATACAAGAACAAAATGAAAGTGTTATCATCTTCCAATGAACTCCCTGATGTTGGTTTTACATGGGCTGCAGGATACATGACCCCATTTGTAAAAGGTGGGCTTTTTGCAGAGATGGATGATGTGCTAAACGATGGTTTAAAAGATTCTTTCGTTAGCGGGACCACAGAAGCGTACGCACTAGAAGGCAAGACATATGGTTTGCCACTAGAATTGAACATCGCCCCGATTTATTACAACAAGGAAATCTTCAAAAAGTATAACCTAGAAGTGCCAAAAACGTACGCGGAGTTCCAAACGATTGTCAAAACGCTATCATCTAAAGGGGTAGCCCCAATCGCTCTTGGTAATAAGGACCGCTGGACGGGATCTTTATGGTATATGTACCTAGCCGATAGAATCGGTGGGAAAGAAGTATTGAATAAAGCGATCGACCGGTCGGGTACTTTCGAAGACCCTGCATTGGTCAAGGCAGCCGAAGAGATTCAAACCCTTGTAAAAGAAAACGCATTCAATAAAGGGTTTAACGGTATGTCCAATGATGAAGGTAAATCAGAATTTCTCAATGGGAAAGCGGCTATGTATCTAATGGGTACTTGGGAGCTTCCAAACTATACGACAAATGAAGAAATACCAAAAGAATTCCGAGACAGCGTGGGCTTCTTTAAATTCCCGGTCTATGAAGGTGGAAAGGGAGAACTCGATAGCTGGGTAGGAGGACCTGGAGTCGGCATGTTCGTTTCTGAAAACTCTGAAGTGAAGGAAGAATCGAAGAAATTTGTGAAATTCTTTGTAGAGAAATGGGGAGAGCAAGCTGTTGAGAAAGCGGGAATTATTCCAGCGACGAAGGTGGATACAGCCTCAGTAGACCTGCCACCGCTATACATCGATGTATTGAATGAATTGAATAAAGCGAGCAACCTTACTCTATTCGCCGATGTTCAGATGAGCGCCGCTGTAGCGGAAACACATTTGAATTTGATCCAATCTTTGTATGGAATCGAAGTGAAGCCGAAGGATTTTGCTAAGCAACATGAAGATGCCCTGAAGGCAGAAGAGTGAAGTAACTAGAAAACAGGGAAAGAGGACAAATCGGTAAATAGCTCGATGTCCTCTTTCTTCATAAGGAAAGGAGTTGAATGAAATGAATAATGTCATGTCCAATAAGAAGGTAATCGCCCTATACGTCGCTCCGGCCTTGCTGCTCATTATTGCCTTGATCTATGTTCCCATCGTACAGACAGGATACTTCGGTCTGATGAAATGGAATGGAATCGGCGAGAAAGAGTTCATTGGTCTGAAGAACTATGCGAAACTCCTGCAGGATTCCGTATTTTGGGAAAGTGCCCTGCACTCTTTTTTGTTGGCTCTGTTTTCAGCGCTAAGCTTGATCGGTTATTTGTTCATTTCCTTTATTCTTGCCAGCAAGGTGAAGGGGGCCGACTTGCTAAGGAAGATCTATTTGATTCCCATGCTCCTTGCATCGGTTGCGATTGCCCAGCTATGGTTGAAGATTTATCATCCGACCAATGGGATATTAAACACCCTCCTCGTCTCTCTCGGGATCGATAACCCGCCTGCATGGCTTGCGGAGACGGATTTAGCCTTATATGCCATCATCATTCCAATTATTTGGCAGTACGCGGGTTTTTATATTCTCATTTATTATGCAGCACTCAAAAACATTCCAGAATCCCTCATCGAGGCTGCCAAAGTCGATGGAGCTACCTCGCTGCAAATCGCCTTGCAAATTAAGTTGCCACTTATCATGAATGTGGTCAAAGTGACAATCGTTCTTGCTGTCGTGGGTTCACTCAAATATTTTGATCTCATTTATGTGATGACGGGCGGTGGACCTAACGGGTCGAGCGAAGTTATGGCCTCTTATATGTATCAAAAAGCTTTTAAAAGCTTCGATTTTGGATACGCAAGTGCGGTGGGCTTTTTCCTATTAGTGATCTGCCTTGTGGTGACATATATCATAAGAAGGCTGACGGTGGCGAATGATGATATCAACTAAAGCGAGGGGAGATTAGATGGAGTCTTTAAAATCAACGGTACCACCCATTTTGGTAGTAGAAAAAGAAGTGAATCCTGTTTCAAAAACGATTTTTAGTCGACTACTTAAAGGAATGATGTATCTTTTTTTAATCATCGTGGCCATTTTTCAGATATTCCCGATCATCTGGCTTTTTCTTTTTTCCTTGAAAGATAATCAGGAAGTCTTTAATATGTCGCCATTTTCCATTCCAGAAACCCCGAAGTGGGAAAATTATGTAAAGGTTTGGACGGAAGGGAACATCAGTTTATATTTCTTCAATAGCGTAGTCTATACAGCTGTTGCGGTTATTTTGACTGTCCTATTGGCAAGCATGGTGACATTTGCGTTGACGAGGATGAAGTGGAGAGGAAGCAAGTTGGTTCTGGGCTTGTTCATGGTTGGCTTAATGATCCCGGTCCATTCCACCCTCATCCCTCTATTCAGTACATTTACAAAAATAAACCTCATCGACCATCCTCTTTCGGTCATTTTGGCATTTACAGCCTTCAATTTACCAGTGACCATCATGATCTTGCTGGGGTTTTATGAAACTCTGCCTCTTGAGGTGGAAGAGGCGGCTGTCATGGATGGAGCATCGATTCATCATATTTTTTTCAAAATCACCTTACCGATGACAATGCCTGTCATGGCAACCGCAGGAATCATCAATATGATTTATAACTGGAACGAATTCGTTTTCGTCAATACGTTTATAAGCTCTGATCGCTTTAAGACGCTTACCGTCGGGATCCAAAATTTCATTGGACAATATACGACTGATTGGGGGGCAATTGGGGCGACGCTCGTTATTAGTATCCTCCCGATTTTGATAGCGTTCCTAATTTTAAGTAATCGGATTGTCGAGGGCATAGCAGCGGGTTCGGTCAAAGGCTAAATGGCAACAAGGGCCTGTCAGTTATATAGAGAGGAGTGATTTCCATCGTTTTAGAGAGAACAATGGGGAAGTTGTTCGTTTTATGTGAGTGGATCATGAGGCTTGCTTACGTCAATTTGTTATGGTTCCTATTTACGATGGCAGGGATGCTGGTGTTTGGTTTTTTTCCTGCGACTGTCGCCCTCTTTACCATTATACGAAAATGGATGATGAAAGAATGGGAGGTTCCCATTTGGCGCACATTCAGGGAAGTATATGGGAGTGAGTTCAAGAGGGCGAATGGCCTGGGAGCAATTCTAACCTTGGTGGGAGCCTGCATCATCCTTGATGCCGTCTATCTAATCAATATGGGTGGAACACTTCCATTGGCAATGGCAGTGCCATTGCTAATTGTGGCATGTTTATATCTTATAACTCTTCTATATTTCTTTCCCGTGTATGTCCATTACGATTTGAAATGGATGGATTATCTGAAGCAAGCTTTCCTATTGGGCGTTTTTCATATTCATATGAGCTTATTGATGGTAGGAAGTATGGCGGCGATATTATTCGTCTTGTTGTACCAACCGAGTCTGATTCCGTTTTTTGGTGTCGTGTCTTTTGCATGGATCATGATGTTTGGGGGAATGTACAGCTTCCACCGGATAGAAATCAAGAAAAATAAGATGAGTGGCGTAAAAGAATTAACCAGGTGATGGCCTGATTAATCAAGTAAAGAATAGGGGTGTAAAGATGACTGTAATCACTAATCCAATATTAACAGGGTTTAATCCTGACCCGTGCATTTGTCGAGTGGAAGATGATTATTATATCGCCGTTTCCACATTCGAGTGGTTTCCGGGTGTGGGCATTTATCATTCAAAGGATTTGAAAAATTGGCGCCTGATATTTCGCCCTTTAAATCGTGTAAGTCAATTGAATATGATGGGCAATCCAGATTCCGGAGGAGTTTGGGCACCGGCCTTATCTTATCATGACAACCAGTTTTGGCTCATCTTTACGGATGTCAAGGTCGTGGATGGGCAATGGAAGGATTGCCACAATTATCTCGTTACCTGTGATACGATCGATGGGGAATGGACGGAGCCGATCTATTTGAACAGCACAGGGTTCGACCCGTCTTTATTTCATGATGATGATGGCAAAAAGTACTTGGTGAACATGGTGTGGGATCATCGCGTGGGGAAACATCATTTCCTTGGTATTGCTTTGCAGGAATATAGTGTCGAAGAGCAAAAGCTAGTTGGAAAAATGGAAATCATATTCAAAGGGACCGATATTAAACTTACGGAAGCGCCACATATATACAAGGTAAACGACTATTATTATTTATTAACGGCTGAAGGTGGTACTAGATATGATCATCAGGCAACGATTGCTCGTTCCAGACAACTGAGGGGACCTTATGAAGTGCATCCTGATAATCCATTAATCTCTTCATTCGGAGCGCCAAGAAATCCACTTCAAAAAGCCGGGCATGCATCTATCGTACATACGCATACTGATGAGTGGTTTCTTGTTCATTTGACAGGACGTCCCCTTCAGAAAGAAGGGCAACCATTATTAGATCCGCGAGGTTTTTGCCCGCTTGGAAGGGAAACGGCGATACAAAGGCTGGAGTGGCAAAATGATTGGCCTTACGTGCTAGGTGGAAATGAACCTTCCCTAGAAATAGAAGGACCGCAAATGGAAGAAGTTCAATGGGAAAGGGATTTTCCAGAGAAAGATGATTTTGACACAGAATCTCTGAATCTTCATTTCCAAAACCTACGCATCCCATTAGGGGAGGATATTGTGTCATTAAAGGATAACCCTGGACATTTACGACTGTACGGAAAAGAATCCTTAACATCTAAATTCACCCAAGCATTCATTGCAAGACGTTGGCAGCACTTCACGTTTACTGCCGAGACCAAATTGGCTTTTAATCCTACCATGATTCAGCAATCTGCTGGTTTGGTGAACTATTATAATACTCAAAACTGGTCATCGTGCCAAATCACTTGGAATGAAGAGAAAGGCAGAATGATTGAACTCGTGGCTTGTGATAATTATAGATTTTCGCAACCATTACAAGGAGAGGAAATCATCATACCGGATGAGGTGACGTATATTTTCCTCCGAGTTGAAGTGAAAGTGAACGTGTACCAATATTCATATTCCTTCGATGGGGAAGAGTGGACAACGATTCCTGTAATGTTCGACTCTTATAAACTATCGGACGACTATATTCAAGGTGGAGGCTTTTTCACGGGAGCATTCGTAGGTATGCAATGTCAAGATACAACAGGTCAAAATCTTCATGCTGATTTCGATTACTTTATTTATAAAAGCTAGGATGAGCGAACAGTATGGTGAGCAAATGGTATACTTGACGGGAGAGCTCAGCTCCTGAAAGGAAGTAACCATACCATGAAGTACTTCAAAACCCA
Source organism: Peribacillus sp. NPDC097295 (assembly GCF_044761665.1). Lineage (NCBI taxonomy): Bacteria > Bacillati > Bacillota > Bacilli > Caryophanales > Bacillaceae > Peribacillus > Peribacillus sp. NPDC097295. The sequence continues at coordinate 303,321 of NZ_JBIWCW010000001.1, read as the reverse complement.
AATGAAGCAGCTAATGAAAGATAATATGGAATTACAGACGCAATTGAAAGTGTTGATGAAAGAACATAATCTAGAGAAAAATTTTGCGCTTAAGGCCTTGTATCATTCAGAAGTTGCTGATGGCGGAAAGTATCAGAAGGCATATCAAGCTCTTGACGTGCCTAGAGATTGACCTCGAAATGCTAGTCGAGCATCTCCCATAAGGAACATACGGTTCATGTAATCGCTTGTTCCTTATGGGAGATTTTTTTATTCCTATAAATTGAGTTCGATGAAGGCTAGTAAGAATTATAGTTTGGCCCATCCATAAATCGAGTGCTGTGAGAAAGGTTTACCCCTGTGAAAGTAATGCATAATTATTCAGTCAATGATATAATGTGTAAGATTTTTCGATTTTTAGTTGATGAAGGGGTAGGGGAACGCATGAAGAAGATTTTATACACAGCACTAATGACGATGCTAGTCATTGTTTTGGGAGCATGTAATGGTAATAAAACAAATACCATTTCTGTAGCGGAATTGACGGATAGAGAAAAGGATATTCTTTCAATGACCACGAATGATGCATTCTTATTCGATTTCAATATCGATGATACCTATCAAGAAGTAGAATTTTGGGTTGAAAAATATGAGTCTGGTAAATTGGTTGATGAAAAGATCAATCATGGTACTGCTCCGGTTTACGGAAATGGTTCTTTGATCTTCGCAAGAACCCAAAGTCCGGAAGATGAGAATCAGTTTACATTCATCACTGGAATAGAAACTGAGGATGACGATGAAAGTGATCAGTCGAATATTAGCAGCTTAGTGAAAGAGAAGAAGGGGTTAGAAAATGCTTCGATTACAACGAGGGTATTAAACGATGATCGCCCGATAATAAAGGGTGAAATGGCTTTAGCGAGTATTTGTTATACTCTTGATGAGGATGGTGCTACTGCCCTATCAAATGATTTTTATGAAGATCCGACAAGCAACATGGAGGAATTAAAAGAATTTGATCTTGTGTATTTACTTAAGGGTGAATTTAAATAAGATAGCTAGTCGAATGAGATTAATGAATGGAGGAATGGAAAATATGTCCGATTTGCCAAATTGCCCAATTTGTAATTCCAAATATACATACGAAGATGGTAGCCTTTATATTTGCCCAGAGTGTGCACATGAGTGGTCTATAGAATCTGAAACAGAAGAAAAAAAGGTCATTAAAGATGCCAATGGCAATGTTTTGAACGATGGTGATGCTGTAACGGTCATTAAGGACCTTAAAGTAAAGGGAAGTTCATCCGTCTTGAAAATGGGGACTAAAGTGAAAAGTATCCGTTTGGTCGAAGGCGACCATGATATAGATTGTAAAATAGATGGTTTTGGTGCGATGAAGTTAAAATCCGAATTTGTAAAAAAAGTATAAGTGCATAACAAAGTGAGGGGAGCATCAATCGATGTGAAAATCCCCCTTACTAGGAGAAGTATGTGAAACGTTAAAAGGTGGTTTCCTATATGCGTAAAATACCCATGATCATCGATACAGACCCAGGGATTGACGATGCCATGATGTTGACACTTGCATTTGCAAGTGAAGTGATAGACGTACGTTTAGTTACAACATGTTCAGGAAATATTTCGCAGGATAAAACGAATTACAATGCCCGGACCTTCCTGAGTTATATCGGCGCTGATGTAGAAATAGCAAGGGGATTAGATCAACCCATTTTCCGTGAACTGGAAGTGGCTGAGGATGTCCACGGGGAAAGTGGTTTCGCGAATGTTACATTTCCAGAGCCGACATTGCCTGTTAGTGACCGTCCTGCCATAACGGCGATGCTCGAGACGATTATGGAGAGTGAGGAAAAAGTGACAATCGTGGCTACCGGACCGTTAACTAATGTGGCAGCCCTTTTGTTAGCGCACCCCGAAACGAAGCCGAAAATCGAATGCATTTCCTGGATGGGAGGTGCAGCAGTCGGTGGCAATATGTCACCGACTGCTGAGTTTAACGCATACGTCGACCCACATGCTGTAGAAATCGTCTTCCGTTCAGGTGTACCGATCGTAATGAGCGGATTAGATGTGACACATAAAGCGTATGTGACTCTAGCAGAAGCCAATCTCATTTTAGATATGGGGACAGACTTTTCAGATAAAGTGTACAAAATGCTAACATTCTATTTACATATTGCTGAACAAACGCCATTTTACGAAGCTCACTTTGCTAAAGTGTTACGCTTTCACGATCTTTGTGCCGTGATGTATGTATTAAAGCCTGAACTATTCATAGGGGAAGATTATTACGTGCAAGTTGAGATGGAAGGTCGCTTGACGGCGGGTACAACGGTCGTGGATTATACGAGGCGTAGCGGTCAAACACCAAATGTCCATGTATTGCATAGCGTCGATCGGGAAGGATTTGTTTCCGAATTTATGAATGCCGTTGAGTTTATTGGCGAAAGAATAAGGGTTAAATAATAAGCAAAACCGCTCCTATTCGGTGCGGTTTTTTTACATGAGATGGAGTTTCACATCTTTTATTTGTTCAATATGCCTTTTCTCATGTAAGGATAATAATTCAACCCATTGCTCTAAAGATAAATAGCCGAATAGGGGATGCTTTGCTTTTTTTCTAAGAAAAACGGTTCGGTCTTCCTGTTCAAAGATAACATTCAGTAAAAGGTATCTTGATTCGAACAGCTTATCCAACAATACTGTTGGATTCAAAGTGTCTTGAGAAGGTAACGTGATTTTAGGTGCTTTAAATTTTTTGGTGGGATCCGAAGTTAAATAGATGTTTTTTTGAATGATTCGTTTATAGTCCCTATCTTTTAAACCGCTGACAATAGCCTCTGTAAACACATTCTCAGAAAGAAATAGATGGTGACAAATTTGGGCGATGCTCCAACCACCAGATATAGGCTTACTATTTATTGTTTGACTGTTCAGTCCTGAAATTTCATCAATCAACTGGTTCCTTGTTTCAAACAATAGATTCATCTCTAGAATATTCATGAGGACCTCCCGTATCAAATTAAGCGTTATCTTAATTGTACAACAGGTATGGAGAATATTGTTCGAATATTCTTTCGATTAATTTATAAGGGGCTGTCTCAAAAAGGGTAGTTAAGCCTAAATTGAGTAAATAGAGAGAGGTAAAAATGTCTATTAAACAACATTCTGCCTCTTAACTTATCCAAAAAAAGTGGATTGAAATCATTCATGCTGGTTCTTTATTCCTGTTTAAACAATCAAAAAGGGCGTCGATTTCCGTTCCAGGCGTTCGCTTTCCGCGGGCGGGCGGTGAGCCTCCTCGGCTACGCCTGCGGGGTCTCACCTGTCCCTTACCTCCCGCAGGAGTCTTCACGCCTTCCTCTGCAATCTTTGCATCAAAACTGGATGGGGAGGTAAGAAATATGAACACCGTAAACGGTACTCGATTTTCCCCGAGTTTGTCTACAGCCCTTTATTTTATATATGTATAGATGAAGATAGAAAAACAGGTGAAAAAAAACGATTCTTTTTTCTCCACCTGTTTTATTTTAGAGACTTTTCTTTTCAGACAGCCTCTTTTGCTTGAGTAGATTTAATGTATTTCAACTGGGCATCGAGTACTTGAACGTCTGGGATTCAGGGCCTGTTTGTTGTTCTTTTCTGGGCCATTCTTCAGTGAACTCTACCTCATTATAATCAAAGAACTTTGTGAGGATGTCTGAACGATCGTCGGTGAAAAGCTGTTCCGCCACAGCTGCTACCAGTTTGGGAATACTGAACCGTAATCCTGAAAGAGCTGAGGCTGAAATACCGCAACTGATCAAGGCGGAATAGTTAAAGGCAAAAATTCCATGAAGCAGTTTTTTTCCTGTTTCATCACGGCTTTGAAAAGCGAAGCCGGGACTGAGGTATGGGTGTGCATCGATAGTGGGATGGGCTGTTTCATCCGGGGCATTATAGCAGTCGCTCCAGCGGGCTATGTGGTCTTCTACCAGCTTTAATTCGGGTCGTAAAGAAGGGTCGGTGACTAGACCTGTACTTATGATCAGGAAGTCAAATGTGAAAGTCCCTTTAGGTGTTGTCACGACAGCTTGATTGTCCACATTCTTTACCTCAAGCCAGGGCGAGCCTACGTGCATGTCAAAGCCAGGCCAGGAAGATGCACGTTGAAACATGTCGGTGGTCGGTGGTTGATTGTGCGTAAAGAAATGGGTCATCACGGCATACTTATCAGCATCCGATAAGGTGTGGAAACGCTCGATTATGCCCGAAGCCTCCATATGGCGAATCGGGTTAATGCGGGGAATTTCCTGGCGCCTGATAAAGACATGAGCTTTTGCCACCCCTTCAGAGAGTGCGAAGTGAGCATTATCGAAGGCAGAAGCGCCGCCCCCCAAAATAGCGACCTTTTTCCCTTTAAGGGAGGGGAAGTCAATGGATTCGGACGTATGTGCATAGAGGTGACGTGGCAAGTTCTCTTTAATCATGGACGGGATATGCCATTCGCCCCCACCTTGAATCCCGGTGGCTAAAATGACCTTGCGTGCAAGTAGCAAGTTTGTGTGGGCTCCTTGGCCTTCGATATGCAGTTTATGGATTCCTTCATCCGTCGGCTCGACTAGTTTTAGTTTTACTTTGTTTATGACAGGCAGTTTGAGAACGGCCCGGTACCACTTCAGGTAGTTCATCCATTCTTCACGTGGAATCTTATCCATCCTCTCCCAGCTTTCCTGTCCAAACTGCGCTTCCCACCATGCCCGGAAAGTCAAAGAAGGGATGCCAAGGTCGATGGAGGTCAAATGCTTAGGCGTTCGCAATGTTACCATACGTGCGTAGGTATTCCACGGTCCTTCTACCCCTTCGCTATTTTCATCGATGACCAGGATATTCGATATTTTTTCACGCAAGAGTCCAAAAGCTGTACCCAGTCCACTTTGTCCGCCGCCAACTATAATGGCATCATAGACGTGGCCTACCGGTTGGTGAAAGGGACGCACCCGGTTATTGTCTCCAATGGCAAGGTAGGATAAATCAGTTCTAACCTGTTCATTTAAAGTCTCTAAGCTCATCCTCTAATCATTCCTTTCAATGACAAAGTAAAATATAGTGTATGTTCTATTTATTAACATTTTATGTTATGTTTTCTGACATATATTTAGAATATCATGCTTCCCTCTAAAACTCTTTAGATAAATTATCTAAAAATTCACTTTTCTATTAGCCATAATCACTAGTTCAATCAGGAAGGCCGATGTCGTGATGAAACAAAGTTAACGTATTTTACATGTATTTCACCATGAAAGCCCATACTATTTACAAAATGAAGAGACTGATTTTCATGATGGAGGAATGATGGATGGCCTTGTTTGCTTTACAAGACATATCGGTAGCGTACAGAAAACAAACTATTTTAAAAGACTTCAATCTTGAAATTGAAAAAGGAGAGCTGGTTTCACTACTTGGACCGAGTGGATGTGGGAAAACGACGACACTCCGTTTGATTGCCGGCTTTCTAAAAGCGAAGAAAGGGAAGTTTATTTTTAATGATAGGGATTATACGAAAATTCCTGTTAACAAGCGGAACTTTGGCTTTGTGTTTCAAAACTATGTTTTGTTTCCGCATCTGACGATCTTCAATAATATCGCATTCGGACTCAGGCTTAGAAGGTTTTCTGAACTGGAGATAGAAAAGCGTGTCATGGATGTGCTGGAAACCGTTAAGATGACAGGATTTAGGAGTGGGTATCCGCAAGAGCTTTCCGGTGGGCAAAAACAACGTATAGCAATAGCGCGGGCCATCGTCACTGAACCGGATATCCTTTTAATGGACGAACCATTTAGTAACTTGGATGCAAACTTACGAGTGGATATGAGAACGGAAATTCGCCGGATTCAGCAAAAATTAGGGATCACTACGGTATATGTTTCTCATGACCAAGAAGAGTGTCTAGCGATATCCGATCATGTGGCCATCATGAATCAAGGCGTCATTGAGCAGTGTAGCAATCCGGCAGCTATCTATAATCATCCCCAAACCAAATTTGTCGCCGACTTCATCGGATATAAAAACTTCATTGAATTCGATGAGTGGAAGAAGGATGGAGATCACCTCGTGCTGACTAAATCAGGTTACGCGTTCGTCGTCCAAAAGAACGCGCACGAATATAACCTGACAGGGAAAACAGGCACGATCAGGCCGGACGATTTAATTATGAAGGAAAAAAGTCCTTCTGAGCGTATGCAGCAGAATTGTTTACCGGGTAGAATAAAGCTCCGTACGTATTTGGGGAGGAACTATCAATTTGATGTGGAAACGCCAATAGGGAATTTTATTGTGAATAAGGAAATGTCTAATCCATATCGTGTGGGGCAGGAAATCCTTTTGATTTTTCCAATAAAGCAGATGGTGCTGGTTGATTAGCATGGGGTTAAAGTAGTAATACACCGATTATAGTGGGACTGACTCTGAGAACTTATTTAATTCGTGAAAAGGCAGACATGTTGGAAAAGCAATATGTCTGCCTTTTTCTATTAATTACGGAGGGTCTGTTAAAGTGTTTAATGTTTGTACAACATATAGGAGGCCTATGTTTATAAATTATTTTTTGCTATGAATACATTTAAAACAGGTTTTCGAGAAGCTTTTTAACATGTGGACAGCTTGCTGGAATAAAATTTGTGGTATTTGATATATAGCCGTTGTATAATGTTTGTATAATATTTGTGCAGACAGGAGGCGTTGGAATGAAAAAGCGTATAATCATCGTTGGTTCAGGGCCAGGAGGATTAGCTGCAGCCATGATTCTAGCAAGTAAAGGATATGAGGTAAAAGTCTATGAAAAGCAATCGTATATCGGTGGCCGAAATGCCGAAGTTCGTTTAGGAGAATATAAGTTTGATATGGGACCGACGTTCTTATCGATGATTCATATCGTCGAAGAACTATTTACGGCTGCAGGGAGAAATTTGCATGATTATTTAAATGCCGTGGAGATTAATCCGATGTATGAACTGATTTTCGAAAAACGGAAATTGCTTATGACGCGAGATAAAGAGCAGATGAAACAGGAAATCGAATCGTTGTATCCAGGAAATGGCGAGGGATATGAAAGGTTCTTGAAGGAAACGGCAAAGAAAATGGAAGCCCTATCACCCATTTTGCAATCGAAGATGGATCGGTTCATGCACTACTTTCAGCCGAAGGTTCTTCGGGCGCTTCCGGAGCTTGAATTGAATAAGACACTATATGATGTCTTATCACGTTATTTCACTGAAGACGAACTGAAGCTGGCATTCACATTCCAGTCCAAGTACTTAGGGATGTCGCCGTGGGAATGTCCGGGTGCCTTTTCGATCCTGTCATATATGGAACATGCCTATGGTGTCTTTCATCCGATTGGCGGAGTGAATGAGCTATCGAAATCGATGGCGAAAGTCGTCCGTGAACATGGAGGGGAAATCCACACGGATAGCGGGGTGAAAAGTCTTTGGATTGAAGGCAAAACGGTGAAGGGGGTAGACCTTGAAAGCGGTGAAAGAGTGGAAGCGGACGAAGTCATCATTAATGGGGATTTTGCCCACGCAATGACCAATCTGGTCGGTAAAGGCCTGTTAAAAAAATATACGCCTGAAAAGCTGGCGAAGAAGAAATATTCTTGCTCCACATTTATGTTGTATCTAGGTTTGGATAAAAAGTTCGACTTGCCTCATCATACAATCGTTTTTTCGAAGGACTATCAAAAGAATGTCGAGGAAATAACGAGTCTGAAAATCCTCTCTGAAGACTCGTCGATCTATATTCAAAATGCAAGTGTAACCGATCCGACGTTAGCTCCCGAAGGAAAGTCCACCCTTTATATTTTGGCACCAGTCCCGAATAACTTTAGCGGAATCGATTGGGAAGGAGAGCAACAGACGTTCCGACAACTCATATTAAAGACAGTCGAGGAAAAGACTGGTTTTAAAAACCTTGAACAGCATATAGAAGAAGAAAAAATGATTACACCCCGTAACTGGGAAGAAGACAAATTGGTCTACAAAGGGGCGACTTTCAATCTTGGGCACCAACTTTCGCAAATGATGGTTTTTAGGCCGCATAACCAATTTGAAGAACTTAAGCATTGTTGGCTTGTGGGTGGAGGAACCCATCCTGGATCGGGCCTCCCGACTATTCTTGAATCTGCACGGATTACGGCAAATGGCATTTTGGAACAAGATAAGCAGGATACCATACCGGTATCTCCATTACCAGCTGTGGAGGGATTCTGATGAAAACAGCGATTATTGGTGGCGGTGTCGGAGGCTTACTGGGTGCATTGTTCTTATCGAAACAAGGAATTGAGGTCAGCATTTACGAAAAGGAGGCGCAGCTTGGAGGTAGGTTAACCTTTGTCGAAAAAGATGGCTATCGGATTGACCAAGGCCCGACCATCGTACTTCTGCCCGAAATGTTTCAGCAACTTTTAGACGAAGCGGGCATCAACCGTAAAAGCTATGAACTCCTTCTATGTGATCCCCTCTACTCCATTCAGTTTCCTGATGGATTGTCATTCACAAAATACCCGGATGTTGATCGACAAATAGAAGAGTTCAGGCGCGTCTTTCCTTCTGAAGTGGAGGGTTTCATACGCTTTATGAAAGAGGGAAGATACCGACTTGAATTAGGCAAAAAATCGTTTCTGGAAGAATCATTTGTCAATCCTAAAGATTTCTGGACACCAAGCAAGCTCAAAACGTTGATGAAGCTAAAACCCTATCAGTCGGTGCAAAAGTTGATGTCCCATTACTTTAAAGACGAAAGGTTGCAATCAGTCTATGCCCTTCAATCTTTATATGTTGGTGGCAATCCATTTCAAGTTCCCGCCATGTACTCGTTGGTTTCATTTGCCGAGCATGAGCAAGGTGTCCACTATTTAAAAGGTGGCTATGCAAGCCTCATACCCGTTCTTGTAAAAGAGCTGAAAAGGCGCAATGTGAACATTTATCTCAATAGTAAAGTAACGAATATCCGTACTGAACATCAGAACGTAACGGGAATAGAGACGAAAGATGGATATACGGCTTTTGATTCTGTCGTGTTTAACGGTGACTTTCCGAACATCAAGCAAGTACTGGATCGAAAGGAGAAAAGGACGTTCACTCCATCTTCGGGCTGCGTCCTCCTGTATTTTGGTTTAAACCGGACTTATAGGGAAGCCAACGTGCATCAATATTTCATGGGTGATAATTTTTCCGAGCATATGAAAGATGTATTCGATCGAAAGAGCCTGCCTGTCAATCCTTCGATTTATACCTTTCATCCGTCCATCATCGATGATAGCCTGGCTCCAGAAGGAAAAGGTGTGATGTACACCTTGGTTCCGGTTCCTGCCGATTCTGATATCGATTGGTCTACCGAAACGGAATGGGTCGATCAATTGATCGATCGTATGGAACAGTCATCTTTTCCAGGATTACGTGAATCCATTGAATGGATGGAGATAAGGACACCGACAGATGCCGAGAAATCTGGATTGTACAAAGGCGGTAGTTTCGGAGTCGCACCGACCTTGATGCAATCTGGCGTTTTCCGTCCGCAAGTGAAACCGTACCCCATCGAAAATTTATATGCAGTCGGAGCGTCGATTCATCCGGGCGGGGGGATTCCACTTGTCATGCAGGGAGCAAAATTACTCGCGGATCAAATCTTGAAAGATCAAGCTCAAAAAGGAGTGAGTGTCCATGTATGATGTTAAAGAGGCGTACCAGTATTGTGAAAAGGTGATTGCCCACCATTCGAAAACTTTTTATAAGGCCTTTTCGATGTTGCCAAAGGATGAGCGTAAAGCGGTATGGGCCGTTTATGCCTTCTGCCGGACGGTTGATGACATCGTCGATGAAGGGGAGAATCCTGCAGCGGAACTTGCCGGGTTCAAAAGAGAATTTGAGCATTTTCTAAGCGGGGTGTACGATGTATCCAATCCCATGTGGGTGGCACTTCATGATGTGTTCCGACGCTATGAGATGGATGAGCAGCATTTCCGTGAATTAATCAAAGGGCAGGAAATGGATTTAACGACTAACCGTTATGAAACGATGAATGAACTGTTGAACTACTGTTATCATGTAGCAAGTACGGTAGGCCTGATGTTACTGCCAATCCTTGCGCCGAGGAAAGTGGCTGTCCTAAAAGACGGGGCCATTTCATTAGGATTGGCCATGCAAATCACCAATATATTAAGGGATATAGGAGAGGACTTGGAACGGAATCGGATATACTTGCCCGAAGATGTGATGGAGGATCACGGTTTGAGGAAGGAATCGCTTTGGTCGGAACGTGTGGATGCCCCTTTTGTAGAAGTATGGGAGGATTTAGCCAGACAGGCTGAAGGTTTTTATCAAGAAGCTTTTCAAACAATGAACGAATATCCCTTGTATTCACGGATACCAGTCAAAAGCGCTGCCTATTTATACCGTGAAATTATAACGGTCATACGATCAAAGCAGCACCGGGTCTTTCATGAGAAGCATTTTGTGGCCGATAAGACAAAACAACAGTTACTCGTCAATATGTAGATAAAACGGGGCTGTCTCATAAGTCCTTTTTCGAATAAAATAACGCAAAATTGAAGAGGCAGAAGTGTTGTTAAATCAACATTTCTGCCTCTCTCTATTTATTCATTTTAGGCTTAACTACCCTTTTTGGACAGCCCCGTTCTTTATCGTTCCGATTTAATGATGGCGTGGGCTACATTTTGGCCACTAATCGTGACCATTGGAGAGCCACCGCCAGGGTGAGTGCTGCCGCCTACAAAAAATAGGTTTTTTATATCTTTACTGGCGTTTTGTGGACGCAGGAAGGCATCTTTTCTTCGATTGGAAGAGACTCCGTATAAGGCCCCGCGATAGGCTCCGAATTGCGTGGCAATATCGGAAGGCGTGATGACTTTCTTTTCGACTATATGATCAGTGAGGTCGAGACCACGAGAAGACAGCGTTTCAAAGATCAGTTCTTTATAGGCAACAGGGTCGATTTGCAGATTCCCGTCGAGAGGAAGAGCGGGGGCGTTCGCCAGGATGAATAAATTATCGCCTTTTGGCGAGCGGTCAGGGTCTGTATGGGACGAGTTGCAAATATAGATGGTTGGCTTGGCGCTGTATGTTTTCTTAATGAAGATGTCATTGAACTCTTGTCGATAATCATCGGAAAAATAAACCGTATGATGTTTCAGCTGAGCAAACCGTTTATTGAGACCCACCATGATAACGAATGCCGAAATGGACGGTTCCAATTTATCCACCTTTTCATTTTTGAAAGAAGGACGTGCTTTTTCGGATACTAGTTCCGGGTAGGATTTCAATAAATCGGCGTTCATGATCACGTAGTCAGCCATCACTTTTTTCCCGCTTTGTAACTCGATTCCGGTTGCTTTTTTATCGGACATGAGGACCTTCCTTACTTCCGATTCATTATGGAGGCCGACACCCAGTTTCTTCGCAAGAGAAGCGAAACTTTCGGCGATTTTCACATTGCCGCCTTTTACATAGTACACGCCTTCGACCATTTCCAGATGGGCAATCATTGCAAACGTCGCCGGCGCTTGGAATGGCGATGAGCCGATATACGTTGCATATCGATTATACGCTTCGATGATACGGGGATTGGAAAAGTAAGCTTGGAAGAAGGAATCCAATGTTTGCAATGGTCTTACTCGCAACATTGCCGCTCCCAAGGATGGTGAGACATAATCACGCCATGAACGAAACGTTCTTGGTAAGAAATATTGTTCCGATAGCTTGAACAATCTAGTGATTTCCTTAACGAAAGATTGATAATTTTCAGCTCCGGTAGGATCAAGTTTCTGAAGTTGGGAAAGCATTGTTTGCTGATTGCTGGATAAATCGAACTGGGTTCCATCCGGAAATATGTTGCGTGTATGATTTTCCAATTTAATCATCTCAAAATAATCTTCAGACCGTGAACCCGTCTGTTCGATCACTCGCTTAAATACAGAAGGCATCGTGATCGTATTGGGACCGAAGTCAAACGAGTAATCACCAAGTTGAATCGGCATTAATTTCCCACCAAAATGTTGATTCTTTTCAAATAGCTCCACGTGAAATCCCTTGTTAGCAAGGGTGATGGCCGAGGATAATCCACCGAGACCACCCCCGATGATGACGACTTTTTTCATGAATAGTACCGTCCTTTCCATTCGTAGGATTGTTTGGACCATGATTTCCACATGGAGGCAAGCATAATGCAAATGAAAGAAGCAGCGGATAATGGCATCAAAAATGATAGATACCCTCGTTGGTTCGTCATACGGTCGACAATGTAACGCTGGCATGTAATGAGGAGATATGGAATGAAATAAATCGGCTCAAACTGGAAAAGCCCGAACACAAGCAAGAGAAGTGGCCCTATGTAAAAGAAACCATAAAAAATTGTCAATAAGACGACTAATGGAAAAGATCGTCCTAAGCCGTTGTAAATGTTTTTTAAAAACCCAGCCCATACTTCCCGGTTCGTCTCATACATCCGGCAGGACACTTCATCGGTAATATTGGCAAGCAATACCTTAAACCCTTGTTCTTTCATCTTGCGTGCTATATGGACATCTTCGACCAATGAGGACCGTACCGCCTCGTGGCCGCCCATCTTCATATAAGCCATTCGCTCAAATAGCATAAACCCTCCATGTGCAGCGGTCGTAGCTAAGATGTTCGTCCAGTTGGCAAACATGATCGGCAAATGGAAAAAGACGACAAAGTGCTGCATGGGAACTAATAGCTTGCTAAGAAAAGAAGGAACTTCAAACGCGGAGAACCCAGTTAACAGGTGCGCCCGGCTTGTATTCATTAGGGAGAGCGATTTTTCGAGACAATGGGGTTTCAAACGCACATCCGCATCGACAAAGAGGAAGTATGCCCCGTGCGCCTCTTGTTGCAGTTGATGACATGCATGGACCTTGCCTACCCATTGTTCAGGCAGCTTTTTCCCGGAAAGGATGCGAAACCGGCTGTCGCCTGCTGTTGCCTTTTCTAAGATGGAACAGGTTTGATCTGTGGACTGATCATCCAATAAAATGAATTCAATGTTCGGATAGGTCAAGGCCTGTAAGCACCGGACCATGGATTCGGCATTCCGGTCTTCATTTCTCATGGGAACCATGATGGAAACGAGCGGTGTCTTGTCTAGGTTTGGATGTTTAGGCAGCCTAGGCAGGCAAAGGGCATTCAGGATCGTCCATATGACAAAAATTGTTAAGCAGGGAATCAAGATAAATAACATGGAACACTCTCCTAAAGTAGATTCGAAAACGTGTTCAGCTGCCTCGTTACGACGAGCTCCTTCAGTTCATCCAGCTGTTCGGTGAAGACTTGTTCCAATCCAGCCGTCTTTTCATTCCGCGAGTGACCGGATAAATCATGATGATATAACGGGAGGCCTATTTCTATGTACACTTCCGGCTTTTTCTTATGCCCGAATGAATAATAAAAGCTAATCGGGACGACCTGTATGTGGGGCAGGTGTTCCAACATGTACGAAATGCCTGGTTGAAAGCCAAGCGGGCGCTTCTCTAAATGGCATTCTTCTCCTTGTGGAAACATCCAGACACTCTTTCCATCTTGTACTAACTGCTCTGCATAGCGAAGAGAGCGTAAGATATCTTTTGGGTTAGAGCGGTTTATGGAAAAGGCACCTAATTTTTTGAAATATGGATATTGTCTTAACCCCGATTCATGCATCATGATATAGGTGTCTTCAGGCAGGACGTTCCGACATAGGTGAAAATAGAGGAGTCCGTCCCACCAAGAACTATGATTTGCTATATAGATCGCCGGGGTTGTTGGACGATTCCCTTTGGAATATAAATAGATTTGATCAAAGGACCGGCGTAGTAAACGTTGATGATAAAGGGAAAACATGGAGTGGAACAGTCGGCTTTTATTGGCTTGTATCATCTAGATTTCCTTTTTAAGGCGAGTATGAGAAGTAAGCAGGCTAGTAAAGCGGTGAGCGAACTTGCAAGCCACAGCTTTCCGAGCAGGCCTAATAAGATGAACATTACAATCATCAGGACGAATAAAGTAATCATCCGCTTTTCCCATAGTGGATTTTCGTTTGTGCCGTTCTTCCATTTGATGACGAACAAGAGAAACAGATGAAGGATGAAGGCGACAAGAAACCAGCCGAAAAAATTACTATAGGGAATCCCGTAATAAATGCCCGTTTCTTCCCAGAGCCAATACTGTTTCACTTTATAGGAAACGGGATCGATGATTAAATCGATAACCACTGCAATGCCCCCTCCGACAACGGCATATAAAAGACCGCCTCGTGGAACGATTTTCCTTGCCAATACATGAGACGTGCCCATCACCATCAGCCACGCAAACCCGATGGCAATCGGGACTCCGAATAAATTCGGGGCGAATTTTTCTGTGTATCCATATTGTCCAAATAAAATATTATAGGCTGAGCCCAGGTACTCTATTAGAAAGGAAAAACAAAATATGACACTACTAATCAAGAGGCCGTACTGCCAATCGAACTTCTTCAGAAAAAATATGACCGCTAACGATCCGGCCAATATCAGAAACATGGCATTCGCCCATTCTAACCATGATGGTATCCAATCAAAGCTAAGCAGAACGATTCCGCAAGCGTACCAAAAAAGGAATACTTTATATAAAACTTCATCTAATGTCATGTATGTATGAGCCCCTCCTTTGTTGGAAATTAAATATACAAACATTGTACAATAATTATACAAATATTGAAAATGGTTTTGTTCAAACTAATGGAAAAGGAAGATGGGTTCTCTCAAATTGAGCGTGACGCGGCAGTGCACGGATAGGCACCTGTTCCTACATTTGTCATAAGATGATTGAAAGAGGAATGGGAGGTCTTTATATATGTATGAATATGTAGGAAATAATCATGAAGAGGATAGGAAGCAGGCTGCCATGGTACGAAAGCTAGAAAAGGCGATCAATGGGGAGTATAGCGCCATCCAATGTTACGAAAAATTAGCTAGGATGGCTCCTAATGAGACAGAGCGGAAGCAAATCCTTGAGATTAGGAAAGATGAGATAAAACATTTTCAGGTATTTTCACAACTTTATATCAATTTGACCGGAAACCAGCTCCAACCTAAAGTGACGGAAGAATGCCCGAATTCATATAAAGCAGGGTTGGAGTTCGCGATTCAGGATGAACAGGAAACCGTGGATTTTTATTTGGAAACAGCAGATGGTGCGGCAGAACGGTCGATAAGAAAAGCGTTTCGTCGTGCAGCCGCAGATGAGCAAAACCATGCCGTGTGGTTTTTGTATTACTTCGTGAAGAATAAATGATGTACAAGAAAGAGTAGCTTGAAGCTCCCATTTTCAACTTATGAAAAAAAGCTCTTTTCGATGGGAGCAGATGCCTTCGGTGAAAAGGTCAGGGAAACGATCCCGCATAACAGCAATCCAACACCAAACCAGTTCAGCAGGCTCAAATTTTCTCCGACAAGGAAGACACCAAGAAGGGCTGCTACCAATGGTTCGGCCAGTGACAGGGAAACCGCTGTTGATGACGGGACGGATGTTAGGCCTTTGTTAAAAAGCAAGTAAGCTAATGCCGTTGCAAATAGACCAAGGTGAAGGCTGATGCCCAACCCGTTAGCGGTGGTGATCCAGCTACTATCAAAGATAAATAGCATAGGGGACAATAGCAAGGCACTCAACATGAAGATGACGGCAGCCGTTGCTTCTGGAGGCTGTCTGTCCAGGATTTTTTTACTGACGAGTGTATACACGCTAAAGGCCGTACCGGCACCAAGGGCCAATAGGATCCCGAATGGATTGATGGGTCCTGACCCTTCATTGGAAAAGAGAAGCAGGCACCCCGCAATCGATAACCCCGTTGCCAGCCACCAGTTCGCTGTGGGGAGCTTTTTCTCAACCATCCATTCAAGGAAGCCGGCAATGATGGGGGCGCTGCTCAGTGTAATGATGGTACCGATAGCGATACCGGTCAGGCTGACGGCCATGAAAAATAGCGGTTGATAACATGCCATGCCTAGCGTCGCCAAAAGCGTTTCTCGTACTGGCCAATTATGAACCGTTAATTTTTTTTGCAAGAAAGCGATTAGTACAAGCATCATACCTCCAAAAACAAGGCGGATTGAACCTATGGCAAAGGGATGGGCGTCATCGGGGGCGAATGATTGGGCGGTACCTGTCGTTCCCCACAGCATGGCACCCATTATGACGAATAGATAAGCGGATTTTCCTCTCATGCGTTCTCTCCTGTAAATGTAGTTCTATTATTCTGATAATTTTACCATACTATATAAGCGGTAAGGAATAGAAAGGCCATTTGTTCCAGAGATAGGAACATAGTATACTAGTCTTACAAAATCTTCGGTGTGGTAAGGGGGATGGGAATGTCTTCAACTAGTAAAAATAACAAAATTGGCCCTGCTCGATTTTCCATTGCGATTCATTCTCTTGTTTGGCTGGCTCAAAGCGGTGAGCTGCTGACGAGTTCTGTGATTGCGTCTAAGGTCGATTCACATGCTACATTTTTACGTAGGGTGATGGCTCAGCTTGCGGTGGCCGGGATAGTGGAGACGAAAGAAGGACGCGAGGGTGGCTATAGTCTACATGTACCCGCCGATGTACTGACCTTGGCGGATGTGTATCTAGCGGTACGGCCGGAATGTCTGGATAGTTTGGTCACGAGTGAATGTGGGGAAGTCGGAAAACAGCTGGATCATGCTTTGGAAGAAATCATGATCGAGGCTGAACAGGAAACACTTAAGTTATTAAAAGGGTACACGTTAGAACAGTTCATGAACAAAATAGATTTTTCCGAAAGTGCTTATATAGGGTAATATCCTTGCAGAAGGGTACCCCTCCCTATATAATGTGCTTAATGTGATTGCATTTGATTCAGAGGAGGTTTTTTAGATGAAGGTAGAAATTTGGTCGGATTATCAATGTCCGTTTTGTTATATTGGAAAGCGTCGGTTCGAGGAAGCCTTGAGTCGGTTTGAACATAAGGATCAGGTAGAGGTAGAATTCCGCAGTTTTGAATTAAACCCGGAAGCGGAACGGGACATCAATATGAGCCAAAATGAAATGTTGGCGAAGAAATATGGCATGTCGCAGGCCCAGGTGGAAGCTAACAGCCAAAATATGACTCAACAAGCTGCAGAGTTGGGGCTGGATTATCATTTAGATAAAGTCGTCTTGACGAATTCTTTTGATGCCCACCGCTTGATGCACTTTGCTGAATCCAAAGGAAAAGGGAACGAAATGAATGAACGTCTATTCAAAGCGTACTTTACGGAAGGCAAGCATATCGGCGACCATGCCACATTGGCGAATTTAGCTGAAGAAGTCGGCCTCCAAAAGTCGGAAGTGGAAAGTATGTTAGCCGGCACGGCGTTCACGGCGGAAGTAAGGGGCAACGAACAAGAAGGAAGCTTGCTAGGAATCACAGGTGTTCCATTCTACGTGATCAATCGCAAGTATGGCATTTCCGGTGCTCAGCCTCCCGAGGCGTTTCTAGATACATTGAAGAAGGTCTGGGCAGAGGAAAACCCCTTGCAAATGGTAAACGGAACAGGGGATGCATGCACGGATGGTTCTTGCGGCGTGCCGGAAAAATAAAAAGATGATAAGCGGGAGACTCGAGATGGTGAGTCTCCTTTTTTTTTGGTTGGATTATGAGGAAGAATCAACAAGTATACTGTTTTTATAGTTTCTATTAGTTTCATAGATTGAAAATTTGTATAATGAGGGGGAGAGCATAGAGGAAGCATACATGGAGGGGTTATGAATGAGTAAGCTTAATGGCAGGAACATTGCTCTATTGGGAGCGAGGAAAACGGAAGAACTCAGTAAAATTGTTCATAATCTAGGGGGAATACCGCTTGTCCGGTCTGCACAAGGAACGGTTTATCTAAATGATTCTCACCTTGAGGAAGATGTGAACCGTTTAATAGAAGGAGAGTTCGATTGGATCATTCTCACGACAGGAATGGGAACGGAACTTTTATATAATACGGCTGTCAGAATGGAAGCAGGAGACCGTTTTATCGAGACGCTGCAAAAAATGAAAATTGCCGTTCGGGGTTATAAAACGAAGAATCTGCTTAAGAAGCTTGGGCTGGAACCGACCGTCCGTGACGACGATGGCAGTATGGCAGGTTTGGTCCGTAATCTTGAGGGACATCTGTCAGGAAATGTGAAAGTCGCATTGCAGCTGCACGGAGATCCGGCGCCGCTTCTGATGAACTGGTTGGATGAACGCCTCATCGAGCATAAAGAAATATTGCCCTATGAACATATTGCCCCGGAAACGGAAACGATGACTCTATTAATTCAGGAAATACTCGATGGCAAAATAGATGCTGTGATGTTTACAAGTGCCCCACAGCCACGCAATTTGATGAAATTTGCCCGTGACCTAGGTGTGGAGGCCCGCCTGATCAATCGCTTTGAATCGGATGTCGTGGCCCTAGCTGTCGGAAAAGTGACGGCACAGGTCATCATCGAGGAAGGGATTGACCGGGTCATCTACCCAGAAGATCAACGGATGGGCAGTGCGATGGTAGAGCTGGTGAAGTTTTATCAAGACCATGTAACGAAGTAGGCAGATAGGAAACGACTATTGAGCTGCCAACCGAAAAACAGGGATGGAATGGAATAGTGGTGATATGTTTGGATTCTCGGACTTCTTGTAAGATTATTCGTTACGTTCGTGTAGCTCATTCGGCATGGATAAGTGCGGCAAATTTAATTGAACGAATACCTGAAGGGAAAGAGCAAGAAGTAGACAATTTAAGATGCCTAGTAATCTTTAATTCCTTCCTGAATGGGGTACAGTACCTAAGAAACTTTTTCTTGGGAGGACTTTTTATGAAACGTACAGGGGAATTTGTGTTAAGCATTATAGGCGTAATTATCGCAGCGATTTCTTTAATAATCGGAATTATCACGACGGTATACGTCAGTACGGTTGACCTTACAGAAGTGATAGAATACTCCTTAGGCTCAGAGGTGGAGATGGCAGCCTTTGAAATGGAGATGACGCTGCAATTGTTCAATATTTTGTTATGGATAGGAATTATTTCTATATCATTGGCGTTGCTAGGTGGATTGATTGCTATTATTCTATTAAAAAAAGGCAACGTGAAGGCCGCTGGAATCTTATTCATCATTACTGGCATCCTTACAATATTTCATGTGTGGCCCCTCATCTTTTTCATCGTGCCGGGAATTATGTGTCTGGTTAGGAAGCCAAGATTCAGTAACATAGAGGAAATATAAAGTAACCTTAGGTTTGGATAATGAGAAATATCCTCATTTAAGAAGCGCGTTCGATTAGGAATATCGAATGCGCTTTTTAATGTGGCGAAGCAAGTTACAGAGTATAGGAAATATGTTTAATCATTCGACCACGAGAAAGGATAATTGAACCGCAGTAACGAATAATCCAAGTATGATAAGGCAAATGTGGGTATTTGTTGAAGTGATTATGGCTTTACTATGATATAATGACTAAACTAAAACACAAGAGAGAGGGACTTCGATTGGAAAAAAGCAAAGAGGTTTTTTCATGGGTTAAAGCGATTGGAATTGCAGTCATATTGGCATTCCTGATTCGAACATATATTTTTGCCCCGATAGTTGTGGATGGGGAATCTATGATGCCGACTTTACAAGATCACGAAAGAATAGTGCTCACTAAGTTTGGCACGAATATCGGTAGCATCGACCGATTTGATATTGTCGTCTTCCATGCCACGGAAGATAAGGATTACATAAAACGGGTGATTGGTCTGCCTGGTGATCATATTGAATATAAGGATGACACACTTTATATTAACGGCAAAAAATATGATGAACCATATCTAGATGAATATAAAGAAGAACTGGGCGGGGAGCCATTGACTGGTTCTTTCAAGCTTGAGGAAGTGTCAGGTAGCATGACGGTACCGGACGATCAGTTGTTCGTGATGGGCGACAATCGCCAAAACAGTTTGGACAGCCGTGAAATCGGGCCCGTGTCTGTAGATGAAATCGTAGGTAAAGCGAATTTGGTGTATTGGCCTATCAAGGAATTTAAATTCGTGGAATAAAACGGGGGCTGTCTCATAAGTCCTTTTTCGAGTAAAATAACGCAAAATTGAAGAGGCAGAAATGTTGTTAAATCAACATTTCTGCCTCTTTCTATTTATTCAATTTAGGCTTAACTACCCTTTTTGGGACAGCCCCTTTTCGTTAAGTGGAGAAACATGTATCACCCCCGTACGATCTTGGGTGATTCTTGTTTTGAAATCGATTTCTATCATGAGGGGGTGGATTTCGGCATGGCGTTCGGAAAAGAACCAGCGACGCCCCGGTTTGCCTAATAATAAGAACGCCCCATCACTGCCCATGAAAGAAAGGCCTTCAGGATTCAAGGTTTCGCCATCCCGGAGTGGGATATTAACGTCCATCAGTTTCTGGCCAACGTCATCGATATCGCCAGTCGTTACATTAATTTCACCAATGCTCAATAAAGAATCCATGGTAAATGGCTCCTTGCTTTCGGGTGAGATGGAGTGTCTTGCAATCAACTCGACAATATTACCGCTAGGGTCGGTGAAATATAGAGAATGGGCATTGATATGGCTGAAGTATACCTCGTCCTCCCCTTCTTCCGTATTTAAAGGAGTGAGTGCCGTAACCCATCTCTTCGCTTCCTGAAATTGATTGGATGGGATGTTGAAGGCGAAATGATAAAAGGGATTCTTCTCACTGTTGGTTTGGGTGAATACTAATTCACTTGATCCGATCTTTATCGCAAAGCTATCGGGTCCTTCTTCTTGTAATGTGCCGCCAAGCCGATTCAGGTAAAAGGCTTTTGTTTCTGCAAGAGAACTTGAAGCGAGTTTGACTTTGTTAATCAACATAGTTTTCTAACCTTCTTTCCTTATTTCCTTCATTGTAAAATAAATCGCAATGAAGAAAGATGAAAAAAGGATTTAATTTTCAAATTCTGAAATTTTTTTAAGAAAAACAACTCATTTGGGTTTAATTAGGTTATTCTATAATGTAGAAGTAATCACGTTAACCAGACCCGTACCGAAAATTGGATTGCTTCTTACATGGGTGTCTGAGATGGAGTACAAAGAATGGACATGGTAAAAGAATTAATTTCAAACTATGGTTATTTTGCGATATATGGACTTCTGGCGCTAGGGATGATCGGGCTGCCGGTACCCGATGAATTCATGATGACTTTCGTGGGTTATTTGGCATCGATTTCTGTTTTGAATGTACAAGGTGCCTTCTTTGTCAGTTTTCTAGGTTCGATTTCAGGGATGCTGATCAGTTATTTCATTGGTAAAAAGATTGGCAAGCCTTTTTTAAGAAAACATGGGAAATGGGTTCGGATGACGCCCACAAGGCTTGAGAAGCTAGAGAAGTGGTTCAATATATACGGACCTTGGACCATTATCATAGCCTATTTCATACCGGGCATCCGCCATTTTGCCAGTTATTTTTCAGGAATGAATGGAATGGGTAAAAGAAAATATTGTATCTTTGCAGGCGTGGGGGCATTCAGTTGGTGCTTGGTATTTACGGCTGTCGGATATTTCATTGGCGTCTTGACCTAATCCAACCCCTTGGTACATAGAGAAAAAGGCTCGTTCTAATAATGGAAGCGAGTCTTTTTCCTGTTTATCAAAGTATCCTATATTTCTTCACTTTCATAGCTATACCGAATTTGTTTTACGAGCGTCGCGTTACGGGAATAAGAAAGAAAGATACCAACACTTGGCGAGATATATAGAAAAAGTGATAAAATGAGAAATATATGAATAAGGGAGTTGTCATGATTTGAATGAAATGAATTGGCGTGAAGAAGTAGAAAAACGTAAAATGGACCTTTTGGTGGATACGCAGAACTTATTGAAGATTAAAAGTGTATTGGATGAGAGTCAAGCAACGGAAGAAGCTCCATTTGGTGAAGGGGTTAAGGAAGCATTGGACTATATGCTTCAGTTAGCGGAAAAAGACGGATTTACCGTGAAAAATGTCGATAATGTTGCGGGACATATTGAAATGGGTGAGGGTGAGGAGCTAATCGGAATTTTATGTCATGTCGATGTAGTTCCTGAAGGAGATGGCTGGAGCTCAGATCCTTTTGGCGCTGAAATTCGCAATGGACGGATTTATGCGCGTGGGGCAATCGATGACAAAGGCCCGACGATGGCTGCTTATCATGCCATGAAACTTGTCCGAGAGCTTGGAAAGCCACTGAACAAGCGCGTACGGATGATCATTGGTACGGACGAGGAATCAGATTGGCGTTGTGTCGATCGTTATTTCGAAGTGGAAGAAATGCCGTCCATGGGCTTTGCACCGGATGCAGACTTCCCCATTATCAGTGCGGAAAAAGGGATTTGGGATTTTTCCATCATTCAGCGAGCGGATGCAGGCCCCGGAACGAACTCTGAGGTGAATGTATTGGAATTCACTTCAGGCCGAAGAACGAACATGGTACCCGATTTTGCAAAGGCCATTGTGGAAGCGGCCAATCCTGCGGATATCGTGGCAACTTACGAGAATTATTTGCAAAGATATTCGTTGAAGGGACAAGCCGTGCCACAAAAAAATCAAGTCCTTTTCGAACTGAACGGTGTTTCTGCACATGCGATGGAACCGAAAAATGGAGTCAATGCCGGTTTACATTTAGCGGTATTCTTAGCGGACTTAACGCTTGATCCACATGCGAAATCCTATTTTACCTTCATTAAGGATTATCTATTTGAGGATTCCCGTGGAAATAAGTTGGGTGTCGCGTATACCGATGAACAAACGGGTGAATTGACAATCAATGCCGGTACATTCAATTATTCGAAACAAGGTGATAGCTCCATCGGATTCAGTATGCGTTATCCGGTCACATATGAATGGGAACAGCAAAAAGAGGCATTAGAACAAAAACTTTCCACCTATAATCTACGTGTGGAGTCCGATTCGCTTTCCACACCTCACTACGTGAACAGCGATAGCTTTTTGATCAAGACGCTGCAAGAAGTGTATGAAGCGGAAACGGGTGAACAAGCGGAGCTCCTATCCATCGGTGGTGGAACATATGCCCGCTCATTGAAAGAAGGCGTCGCATTCGGCCCCCTATTCCCAGGCAGTGAGGATATCGCGCACCAAAAGGATGAGTATATCGATATAGAAGATATGCTGAAGGCAACGGCCATTTATGCCCGTGCCATTCATGAACTAGCCAAATAAGAGGTTAAGAAGGAGTAAGACATGGGGAAGATCATTTATAACGGTGAATTGAAAGACCGGCCTGCCATCCAGATAGATGTCGAGGATCGAGGATACCAGTTCGGCGATGGTGTTTATGAAGTCATCCGGGTTTATAACGGAAAACTATTTGCAGCCGATATGCACCTTAACCGACTCATGGACAGCGCGAAACTGATTCAACTGAAGGTTCCTTTTACAGTGGCAGAGATCAAGGAGAAGACAAAAGAACTGATCACTGCAGAGAATCTGGAATATGGTATCGTCTATATGCAATTGACGAGAGGCATTTCGCCCCGTAATCACGCATTTCCAATAGGGGAAGTGGATCCTGTTTTTGTCGCCTATACCAAGGGCATGCCATATATAGGAAGTAATCCTGGAGTCAAAGCCGTTACGGTCGAGGATATCCGCTGGTTACGTTGCAATATCAAGAGCTTGAATTTGCTAGGTAATATATTGGCTAAGCAGCAAGCCGTTGAAGCAGGCTGTGACGAAGCGATCCAACATCGGGATGGAACGGTTACGGAGGGAAGTTCATCCAATGTGGCCATCATCGTGAAGGGTACGCTGAAGACGCACCCGGCAACGAATCTGATTCTGAACGGGATTACCCGCCAGATCCTACTTAAGCTGTGCAACGATAATGGCATTTCTTATGTGGAAGAACCGTTCACCCTCTCGGACATGATGAATGCAGATGAAGTTCTGTATACAAGTACAGGCGTTGAAGTCACACCGATTACCGCAATCGATGGTCAATTGATCGGGGATGGAAAGGTCGGAAGCATTACGCTCCAACTACAAAAGTTATTTACACAGGAAATCGAGCGACAATGTGGTAGTTTAACTGAATAAATTCCGAATCCCCCTGTCCGAATGGAGGCAGGGGGATTTTTATGTGTACATTTCGAAACGCGACATACCCATGAACCCGTTCCAAAAACGGTCCTTTTTTAGTAAGCGTCCATTTTGACATTTTCAAACTACAGGCATATACTTTTTAATATCAAAAGTTTACCATGCGCAACTTTTTAAGCCGCGTATAAAAAGGAGTTGGAGTGCATGTCTTCTTTACATGGAGATACGAGAGGATTTAAAAAGCTGTTCCCCTTTTTAGGGCCAGCTTTTATAGCCGCCGTTGCATACATTGATCCAGGGAATTACGCAACGAACATTGCCGCGGGTTCGAAATATGGCTATACGTTATTATGGGTTATTCTTGCCTCCAATTTAATGGCGGTCTTGATACAGTCCTTGTCTGCAAAATTAGGAATAGCAACAGGGAAAAACCTTCCTGAACTATGCCGTGAGACATTTTCCAAAAAGTCATCGTTCTTTTTATGGATCCAAGCCGAAATCGTCATAATGGCGACGGATTTAGCCGAGTTTATCGGAGCCGCACTCGGGATTTATTTACTGTTCGACCTTCCGCTTATCACTTCTGCGATAATTGCAGCAATCGGGTCATTTGCCATTTTAGAGTTTCAGCGTAGAGGATACCGTACATTCGAAGCGTTGATCACAGGGATGATATTCGTGGTGGTGTTAGCTTTTGGCGCTCAAGTATTTTATGCGAAACCAGATACCTCAGCGCTCCTTATGGGTCTTCTCACACCCAAGTTTGAAGGAGTCGATAGCATCTTGCTATCAGCTGGGATGCTTGGGGCGACTGTCATGCCACATGCAATATACCTACATTCTTCTCTGACGCAAAAACGAATTGTTGGGAAGGACGAAATGGAACGGAAACAGATTTTTCGTTTTGAGTTTATTGATATCGTCATTGCCATGCTCATAGCGGGTGCCATCAATGCTGCCATGCTAGTGGTTTCAGCTGCATTGTTTCATAAAAGTGGGGTGCTAGTAGAAGATTTGGATGTGGCCTATGACCAATTTGCCTTGATGCTAGGGCCATCTGTTGCCATGTTTTTTGGAATCGGCTTATTGTTTGCCGGTCTATCAAGCTCGTCCGTCGGTATGCTCACAGGGGATGTGGTCATGCAGGGATTCATTAAAAAACATATCCCAATTTATTTAAGAAGGCTGATCACGACGATTCCGCCATTAGTGATCATTTTGATGGGAGTGAATCCGTCCAAGGCGCTCGTAATGAGTCAAGTCGTACTATCGTTTGGGATTGCATTTGCCCTCATTCCGCTCATACGGTTTACAAGTGATAAGAAAATCATGGGCAATCTAGTCAATCACAAAGTGACGTCGGGCTGTGCCTGGATCATCGCTGTCCTCATTATCGGACTGAACCTGTTTTTGCTATATGAGACTCTACTAGGGTAATGCGATTAAAATCGGATAAAGAAAAGGGGAGGACCAGCTGATGGTCCTTCTCTTTTGCTTTCCAATGGAAGGTGTAAAAAGCGGGGGTAGTCTAATGTAAGGATGATGGATATACGTTTTGTGGTAGTCATAAGGGGGCATGAATAATGGGGGGAAGGGGAGACTGATAAGGGCTCAGGGTTTGATGCTACTAGGGAAGTTTTTGCGTGGAAATTATGGTAAAATTATATAGAAAACGGGAAGGGATGTTAGTGTCCGATGAATACTCATTTTTTCTTTGCTTTAGTACTGCCAGAAGGTATTAAGCGTCATTTACATAACCAGACAGATGAAGTGAAATCGGCGTTTCCATTTAAGAAATGGTTACATCCAGCCGATTATCATATTACGATGGCATTTCTGGGAAATGCCGAAGATACAATGAAACAAGAGGCGTTGGAAAGAATAAAACGTGCACTCGCCAGTGAACAGGCCTTTGAGCTCGAGGTAGAGGGCATCGATGTTTTTGGTAAAAAAGAGAGCCCGCGTATTTTGTGGGCAGGCGTCAAACAGGAGGAAAGGCTGACCTCCATCCAAAAGAAAATATATGCATCGTGCGTAGAGGCAGGTTTTGAATTGGACAAAAAACCGTTCAAACCGCATATTACACTGGCCAGGAAATTCGAGGGCGAAACCCCTTTTTCCATCAATGAGGCCCGTCAGCTGGCAAATCCGGAAGCGAAAGCATTTCAAGCTTCCCAAATAGCCCTTTATCAGACACATATTGGGGCATCCCCCTCATACGAACCAGTCTATACAATAAACCTTCAATAATAGAGGAAGATGGGTGGTGGTTGAATGGCACAGCTCATAAAAATACAGGATTATATTTCCCGGTATGAGCAGGATATTTATCGATATCCGTCACAATTTGCAAAGTTAAAAAAACAACAGTGGGATAAACTGCAGGCTGCCTATCACGCTGGTGAGCTAGAACAGCTGTACAGTCAACCGGCTGAAGAACAAACCCTGTTCAAAGGCGCGACGACGGAGGAAGAGCCAAAGGGGCTCTTCCGTAAAGTAAAGGGATTGTTCCAACGGTCGGACGGTCAAGAGAAAGAGGCCGAAGAAATTCATATACCAGACCCCGTGATCAATCATAATGTCTTTTCGTTAAGGGTCCCAGCAAATCCAGCGAACTTGGATGAACTTAAGCAGAATTTCTTAAACCAGTTACTTCGCTTTCAAATGAAATGGGGCAGCTCAACGCTTCGTGAAAGGTCTTATGTGGACCAATCATTCTTTCTAGAAGAAAAACTCCGCTTTTTCCTGCAGCGTTTTCCTGATACATTTCTTGTTTTATATAAACCTATCTTTCTATTGAAAAATGCTCCGATTGAAGTCGATGTCATTTTGCTAACGCCGGTGGATGTATGGTGCATCACTTTTCTCGAAGCGGAAGAAGACGCAGCCTTTGTTGGATCGAGTGATCGATTTTGGCTACGGCGCCATCATAAATATCCGGACAAAAAAGTTCTCAATCCTTTCTTGGCCGTTAACCGGATGGGAAGTATTGTTTCTCAGTTATTTGAGCTATACGAAGTGAATCTACCGATAAAAAAAGTGGTCCTTTCGCGGAATGGCTATATGGATTACCCGGAGACTCCATACGACATTGATTTATTGGATAAGCGGACTTTTCCAGAATGGTTTGACAGGATGCGGTCGATCTCATCCCCGCTTAAGGCGCAACAGCTAAAAGGGGCACAGGCATTGTTGGATTATTGCCAAACGACTTCAAGCATGCGACCGGAATGGGATGGCGATCAACAAAAAACAGAGGGAAATAAGGATGCAGAGCCTTAACGAAACTATTTTTTTAGTGAATCCAGTGGCTGGGAATTAAGGTAGCCTGAACATGTGGAAAAAAGCTGAGGACATACTGAAATCTGAAAATGTTCCCTATGAATTTTTTTCACGGAAGCAAAAGGGCAAGCTATAAGATGGACCAAAGAGATTCTCTCGTAAACAAATCAGAAAACAAGGATCATAGCGGTTGGAGGAGATGGAACCTTACACGAAGTCATAAATGGAGCATATGCATTTCCCCATGCGGTTCTTGGCTCCATTCCAGGAGGTTCCGGCAATGATTGTAAGAGGGGTACAGCAAACGACAAATCTAGAAGCAGCCCTTTCACTATTTTACCTTGATATCAGTAGAACTTGGACATCGGTCAGCACAAGACAAGTAGGCATAGCGGCTATTTTATGAATAGCATAGGAATAGGGATTGATGACAAAATTCCCTATGAAGTGGACCGGCCCCCTTTAAGTAAATGGTTTAACTTTCTCAAATCGGGTAAATTAATCTATCTATTCATTTTCATCAGAAAATTATTTACACACAATCCAGGCCCCTATGGAATTGACGATTGATGGAAAAGAGCACACGTTCGAAAAGGTAGGGTTCATTGTCTTCGCAAACCAGCCTTATCTTGGAGGCTTCATGAAAATTTCCCCGAAGTCAAGGCCAGATGATGGCATATTTGAGGTACTTTCAGGTCATCAACTTTCGCTTTTGAAGTTATTGACGGTGTTTCTGACAGTTTTAAGGGGAGGTCACCTAAACATCAAAAATGTGGATTCTTTTTCTGGGGAAATGATATCCGTAAAGGATTTTCGGGCTGCCAAAGTTCAGGGAGATGGAGAAAATGTTGGGATGGATGAGGTAGAAGTAGGGATCCTGAAGGAGAAAATTTGTGTCATGTTCAAGGGCCAATGATCGTTAGCCGTTTTGAAATGATTCCTTTGTACTTGTTTTATGGGTATAATCGTTTTATAGTACTTGACGAAGAAACCATTTTTCAACTAAAATTTAATTTATGGCTATTGTAAGATTGCTCAATAGCTATTTTTTATTTTCTTAAAAAAAGATGATGTTTTTAATTACGGGATATGAATTCCGATGCACGTATACATGCAGCTTCGCCAGGTGGCGGGTTTTTTAATAAACATTAGTTAGTGGTATTACATACACTAGGTGAACGTACTTACATTTGTATGATTAAGCGAGGAAATTGAAGGTGAGCCAGTTGGAACATTTATTAGGTCAGGAGTGGGATATATCCCCTGCTGGAGGAGCTACAGGAGAAGCTTTCATTGCCGAGAAAGACGGACAAAAGCTGTTCCTGAAACGAAATTCATCGCCATTTTTAGCTGTTCTTTCAGCTGAGGGCATTGTTCCAAAATTAGTGTGGACAAAACGCCTCGCAAATGGGGATGTAATTACGGCCCAGCATTGGATGGAAGGTAGGGAGCTAACTCAAGCAGAAATGGCCAAAGAAAGGGTTGCCAAACTGCTTCAGAAAATTCATCAATCCGACCCTTTATTAAGCATGCTCAAAAGGCTTGGTAAAAATCCTTTACGACCTGAAAGTATACTTACAGATATAGAAGATGGTTTATCTACAGAAGTAATGAACCTTCAGATTATTAAACAAGCCAGTCATTTTCTTGAGAACAATCTACTATTGATTGAATGCGATGAAAAAGTGGTGTGCCATGGTGATGTGAACCATAATAATTGGCTTATGACCGAAAACGATGGGTTGTTTTTAATTGATTGGGATGGTCCGGTAATTGCTGACCCAGCCATCGATTTGGGCATGTTGCTTTATTCCTATGTTCCACGGAGCGAGTGGGAACAATGGCTAGCACGCTATGGTAAGAAACTTGATGCTGGCTTGGAGATGAGGATGAAATGGCATACAGTTTCCCAACTGGTGCTTTCCATCCAATGGCATCATGACAGAAAACGTTATGAAGAAAGAGATGATTTACTAATGAAACTGGAAGCACTATTAATGGCCGGTTAATTAAATTGATCGATGTCATCGACCCATTGGGACAAGTTGTCCTGATGGGAGGTAATATGCGCTTCTAAGTCTGGGGATCCGATCCCCATTTGACTGTATTCATATATTTCTTTCAGTATCGTTTTTACATTTTGATCAATATCCGCATTGATCATCAATGATTTGACCAGTCTTTCTACTTGTTCACATTCAGCAACGGAACCACTGGAGTCCATGTTTTGGTTGTACAGAATATCTTTTAACAGATTTAATTGGTTTTCTTCGGAAAGCGGCATACAATCTCTCCTTTCAAGTAGTGAAATCAAATAGTTCTCATGATTATGGTGTGTGTTGCAAAAAGTTTTATACATGATAATCACAGACTGCCGCCTGGATGGCCGGCAGTTTTTTTCTTTAATGGGGAAAGATGCCATCCGCTAACCGAAAAATCAACTTGCGGGAATCGATATTCCCGTGTTATGGTTTGAACGATTATATTATAAATAGGGGTGTCATCATGCGTTTAAGAAATAAACCTTGGGCTGAAGACCGTTTGAATGAATTTCCACAATATGTGATTCAGCAGCCAGTGAGCCATAAAGGTAAATGGCATGAAGTATTCGGTAACGATAATCCGTTATATATTGAAGTAGGTACGGGAAAAGGCCGTTTTATTACAGAAATGGCAAAAGCCCATCCTGATGTGAATTTCATTGGAATTGAAGTATATAGAAGCGTCATCGTTGCGGCACTCGATTTGCTTATTGAAGCAGAAGTGCCAAATTTAAAGCTGCTGAATGTTGATGCAGCAAATCTGACCGATTATTTTGCAAAGGGTGACGTGGCTCGCGTGTATTTGAACTTCTCCGATCCATGGCCGAAATCCCGTCATGCGAAGCGGCGGTTAACGTATAAAACCTTCCTGGAAACGTATGAAAGCATTCTTCCGGATCAAGGGGAAATTCACTTTAAAACGGATAATCAAGGTCTGTTCGAGTCTTCCTTGAAAAGTATTTCCGAGTATGGCATGCTGTTGAAATATGTGAGCCTTGACTTGCATAACAGTGATTTTGAAGGCAACATCATGACGGAATATGAAGAGAAATTCTCAAGTAAAGGCAACGTGATTTATCGTATGGAAGCCAAATTCCAATAAGGTATACAAGAAAACCAGGCGAATGGGCGTCTGGTTTTTTTGTATCGTCAAACTGTTTGTTATTACCTCGCAGTGGTTGTTAAAGTGTTACATGATATCAATTTCAATAAATGGAAGTAGATGTTAAACTGGATGGGGAGGGGATAAAATGGAAACTTTACAAATAGGGGAAATCAAATTGACATGGCTGAATGGCGGAGTGACTCACTTGGATGGTGGCGCAATGTTTGGTGTTGTACCGAAACCGCTTTGGTCCAAGAAATATCCTGTCAATGAAAATAACCAGATAGAATTGCGGACAGATCCGATACTCGTTCAAGCGAACGGGTTAAATATGCTGATAGATTCCGGAATTGGCAATGGAAAGCTGAACGACAAGCAGAAACGGAATTTTGGTGTGACGGAAGAATCCAGGCTTATTGAAGATTTAGCTTCACTTGGAATTGCACCGAATGAAATCGATTACATCTTGATGACCCACCTGCACTTCGACCATGCCTGCGGCTTAACGAAGCATGAAGGTGACCTATTGATCCCGGTTTTCGAACGTGCCGAAATCATCACGTCTCAAATCGAATGGGATGAAATGAAATATCCCAATATCCGTTCAAAAAGTACATATTGGAAGGAAAACTGGGAGGCAATCAGCCAACTTGTCCATCCCTTTGAAGGGGAATGTGAAATCACGCCTGGCATTAAAATGATTCATACGGGCGGACATAGTGATGGGCATGCCATCATTTTGATCGAAGATGGTAAGGACAAGCTGATTCATATGGCGGATATCATGCCGACACATGCCCATGCTAATGTCCTTTGGGTACTCGCATATGATGATTATCCGATGACCTCTATCTCGGCCAAAGAAAAGTGGATGAAGTATGGCCTGGAGAATGGTGCCTGGTACAGCTTTTACCACGATGCCCAGTATCGTGCGATCAGGTGGGATGAAACAGGGAAAGAGATGAAGGATGAAGTGAAACGGAAACGGTAAGATCAAAAAAGGAGGCGATATGGATCGCCTCCTTTTTTGGTCAATCATGTTGTGCGTTCAATTCTAATATCGTCCCAGTTGAAGCATCGGCAACAAACTCGAATTGTTCTCGGTTGCCATCGGTATTTCTAGTGATGCCACCTTTGTATACTTGATAATCGAGCTCATTTTTTTGATAGCTTTCAGGTTTCATTAAAATCCACGATCCATATATGTTTCCATCTTTTTTAACTGTTTCCTTTACTTGTGCCAAAACTTTGTCCGGAGAAGGCTTAGTTGATTGTTCCAAAATTTGTTTTGTTGCATAGCCTGTAGCGAAACCGGCTGCAGTTCCTAATAAAAATGTTTTCCAATTCATGAATTTCTCCTCCATTGCTTTTTATTACTCACTCTTTCTAGTATACATAAGAACTCTTTCTTTGACTAACGATTTGAAATTTTACCCATTAGCTGATAAATTTAAACATGCTAGGTGGTAACTATCGTCTAAGTTCTGTAAAATAAATAAGAAATAAAAGAGTTAAGGGGTAGAGATATGGATCAGGAGACTTTAACACTATTTAAAACATTGACGGAATTACCGGGTGCTTCTGGAAATGAGCATGCCGTGCGTAATTTTATGAGAAGTGAGCTTGAGAAGTATTCAGATGAAATCGTACAGGACCGCCTCGGAAGCATCTTTGGTGTAAAAAGAGGAAATGAAGAAGGCCCTACCATACTAGTGGCCGGTCATATGGACGAAGTGGGCTTCATGGTCACTTCCGTTACGGACAATGGCATGATCCGCTTCCAACCTCTTGGAGGATGGTGGAGCCAGGTGCTATTGGCGCAACGAGTGGAAATTATCACGGACAACGGGCCGGTAATTGGGGTCATTGGTTCCATCCCTCCACATTTGCTTGAGGAATCGCAGCGTTCGAAACCTATGGATATTAAGAATATGTTGATTGATATCGGTGCAGATGATCAAGAAGATGCAAAGAGAATCGGAATTAGGCCTGGTCAGCAGATTGTCCCGATTTGTCCCTTCACACCGATGGCCAATGAGAAGAAAATCCTTGCTAAAGCATGGGATAATCGCTATGGTTGCGGCCTTGCGATTGAACTACTGAAAGATTTGAAGGATGAAAAATTACAGAATATTTTATATTCGGGAGCGACGGTCCAGGAAGAAGTGGGATTACGTGGCGCCCAAACGGCTGCTCATATGATCAAACCGGATATCTTCTTTGCCTTGGATGCCAGCCCGGCAAATGATATGTCTGGCAACAAGAATGAATTTGGGCAGCTGGGTAAAGGTGCTCTATTGCGTATACTAGACCGGACAATGGTTACTCATCGCGGCATGAGGGAATTCATCCTCGATACGGCAGAATCGAATGATATTCCTTATCAATATTTCGTTTCTCAAGGTGGAACGGACGCAGGGAAAGTCCACATTGCCAATGAAGGAATCCCAAGTGGAGTGATTGGCATTTGTTCCCGCTATATTCATACACATGCGTCGATGATTCATATCGATGATTATGCCGCAGCCCGTGAATTGATAGGGAAGCTAGTGCGTGCTTGCGATAAAACGACATTTGAAACATTGAAAAATAACGGCTGACAAAGAAAGCTGAAATGGAGAGACGTCCTTTCCATCAGCTTTTTTTTGCATAGAGAGTAGGTGTACATATGAAAATTGCAGTAGGCAGTACAAACCCGGCGAAGGTTCAGGCCGTGAAGGAGATTTATAATGAGGCAGACGTCATCTCGGTCCAGGTGGAAAGTGAGGTATCCGATCAACCATTTTCTGACGAAGAGACCTTAAATGGGGCGGTGAACCGCGCTCGTAATTGTCTGGTTGAAAGGGATGCTGATATCGGAATAGGCCTTGAAGGTGGTGTCGTTAAAATGGAGCGGGGATTATTCGTATGCAACTGGGGAGCGATGGTCACGAAGGATGGCGACATCTTCATTGCCGGGGGAGCAAGAATCCCGCTACCCGAAAGAATTGCTGAACGCTTGGAAAATGGGGAGGAACTTGGTCCGGTTATGGATGATTTCACTAAAAGGGAAAATATTCGAAAAAAAGAAGGGGCAATCGGGGTATTCACAAATGAACGGATTACCCGTGCTGACATGTTCGGAAATATTATGAAAATGCTTGCCGGGCAGTTGGAATATAAGGAAAATCAAAAGTGGAGCTGAGGCTGCCATGACAAAGCATAAATTGATAGGATTTTAGGATATCGGCGCTGGTAATATAGAAAACAAGGGAGGGGAAAGCCATATGGGTTGGATTGAATCCATTCAAAAGGCCATCGACTATTTGGAGGAGCATTTGCTCGATGACTTGACCATAGAGAACATTTCCTGTCAGGCGAATGCATCAGCCTTTCATTTTCAGCGGACGTTCACCATCTTGACGGAGATATCCGTGGGAGAATACATCAGGCGCCGTAGATTGACATTGGCTGCCCAGGAGTTGGTAAGCACAAATGCCAAAATAATTGATGTAGCCTATAAGTATGGCTATGAAACTCCCGAGGCTTTTTCAAAAGCTTTTCGCCGGCAGCATGGAGTGCCTCCAAGCGAAGCCCGAAAGTATATGGGAAAGCTGACATTCTATGAACGCCTGGTTATCCAGGTGGTTCTAAAAGGGGCGGAACCGATGAAGTATAATATCATTGAAAGAGATTCCTTTCGTGTGATCGGGATCAAGCGGGAGTTTTCGGTAGAAAACGAAGGAAATCTAATTGGGATTCCGAAGCTATGGCACGAGGTGAACACGGACGGTACCAGCGA
Organism: Peribacillus sp. NPDC097295; assembly: GCF_044761665.1. Lineage (NCBI taxonomy): Bacteria > Bacillati > Bacillota > Bacilli > Caryophanales > Bacillaceae > Peribacillus > Peribacillus sp. NPDC097295. The sequence continues at coordinate 268,970 of NZ_JBIWCW010000001.1, read as the reverse complement.
GCGGTTAGGAAAGTTAAACCATGGCCGAATAAAAGGATTGCTAGGCGTGTGTAACGCTAGCCCAGAAAACGAAGAAGCTGGGTCTATAGAGTATTGGATAGCGACGGAGTTTGAGGGGAACGCCCCAAAAGAGTTTTCAGTAGTGACGATACCAGCTTCCAAGTGGGTAGTCTTCGAAGTCAATGGCCCGATGCCTGAAGCGATGCAAAAGGTTTGGAAACAGATTTTTTCGGAATGGTTCCCGACAAGCGGGCATGAACATGCCGGAACACCAGAATTGGAAGTGTACACCGAAAAGGATTCAACAGCCGCCGATTATTACTCCGAGATCTGGATACCTATTAAGTAGATAAAAAAGGCTTGTGGAAAAGTGTATCCTGCAAGCCTTTTTCTTCAAATGTTGAAGTTCGACAGCAACGGTTTATTTTCCATCTTCAAATATATAAGAAAGGACCTTTAAAGCTTGGTTCACGGATTCGACTGTGACGCTTGCTTTTTCAGATAGTTCTTTAAGGGCATGGTGATGGGACTCCGGGCGAATCAAGATAAGTGGTTTGCCAAGTGAGATGGCGGTGCTTGCATCCATGGCGGTATTCCACTGCTTATATTTTTCTCCAAAAAGGGCGATGACAAGATCCGCTTGCTTCATCAATAGGCCTGTCCGCAAATTATTGATTTGAGAAGCAGCTGTATCTTTTAAAATAGGAGAAGGCTGACTCCCAAGAATATCCTCCCCGATATTATCGGAGCGTTCATGATTTTCCATGGGTCCGACAAATTCCAATGGTAGCTTTAAGGCAACTGCCTTCTCTTTTAATTCGCTTCTCCAATTGGAATGGATTTCTCCAGCAAGATAAACCGTTAATTTCATAATTGTCCTCCTTAGTGTCTAATTTGCTTACATTGTATCATGTTTTAAGAAAATGGATGGTTTTCATAAATAAGGATATAAGTAAATATAAGTTGATTTTTTGCCAAAGGAGGGGAACATCTTGAACGTCCTGCCCCTAAAAAAATTTCTATTAGTCTTTCTAATGTGCTTACTGATAGCCGGCTGTTCAGGAAATGAAAGGCGGATTGATAAAGCTGTGAAGGCCACGGTTTCAGCTTTTAGTGATGATGTGCTACAACCGAATACAGAAGCGGGCCTTATAAAGGTGTATCTGCCTAAAAACGTCAAGATAGAAGAGGAACATGCTAATAACTTAATCCTCAAACATGGTAATCAGGCTTATATATTGTTTGTTAACCCAAACGAAACTAGGGACAGCTCACAATTATTTTTGACGGCAAAGGAACAGCCAACTGATTATTTAGTACTCGAGTCCTTTCAGACTGATGATAAATTCGGGTTCATTTCCATTATTGAATCATCAACGGATAAGTATGAACTTGCGGTAGGAAGCGGCGGGGTAAAGATGACAACCGAGACCGACACGGAAAATTTGAAGAATGAAGCGGAGAAAATGATGAAAATCGTTTCATCTGTACCGCAAAAATGAGAAAAGGTCCGGAGATACATTACCGGACCTTTTGTGTTCCTTTTAAAATCCGTATTAATGGTTGATTGTATCGGAGTCTGGTATGATGGAAATATAAAATAACAAGATGGATATATAGAGCTGGAGGAAAAAGATGGAAAACTTACAAACTGTGGAACAATATGATGCATTAAAAAATGAAGGGAAACATATTTTTCTTTTCTCGGCAACATGGTGTGGAGATTGCCGTGTGATTGAACCCATTTTACCGGAAATAGAAGCGAAGTTTCCGGAATTCACATTTATCCATGTAGATCGTGATAAGTTCATCGATGTATGCGCAGCTAATGATGTATTTGGAATCCCGAGCTTTATCGCGTACGAAAATGGTAAAGAACTTGGCAGGTATGTGAGTAGGGATCGCAAGACACAAGAACAAATCGAAGAATTCATTCAATCATTATAATGAAAAGTCCCCTCCCTTAGGGGATTTTTCAATGGATAGGAGGGTCAATCATGAAAATGGATAGCATAAAGTTGAAAAACATCTTAAAGGAACGCTTGGCGGATGAAAATCGTACGTTCACGTTCGATAGCAAAAAGGACACGTTGCGGATTGATAATACAAAGACCGGCAAAGGCATAACGGTTGAACTTCCACCTGTACTTGCAAATTACGAAAATATCCAAGAAAAGGCCATTGATGAAATCATCTATTATGTGGATGAAGCATTGAATGTAATGGGAGAAGAGCATAGCATGGAAGGGAAGGAGAAATTCATTTTCCCTGTCATCCGGTCGACTTCTTTCCCAATGGAGGCAGAAGAGGGGAATCCATTTTTATTCGACGATCATACAGCCGAAACACGGGTTTTTTATGCCCTGGATTTGGGAAAGACGTATCGCCTGATTGATGAAAAAATGCTCCAGCGCGAAAAATGGCAGGGGGACCGGATTCGGGAGATTGCCCGTTTCAATGTACGCTCCCTTTCGACTAAAGTGAAGTCGGATGTCGTTGCTGGTAACACCTTTCACTTTCTGAATACAAATGATGGCTATGACGCGAGCCGGATTCTTAATGAATCATGGCTCCGTGAAATGCAGGATCAGATTTCCGGGACCATGGCTGTGGCCATTCCACACCAAGATGTCATTATCATTGCCGATGTGCAAAATGAGACAGGCTATGACGTACTCGCTCAAATGGCGATGAGCTTTTTTGCCAGCGGCCACGTACCGATTACAGCGTTATCCTTCCTCTATGAGGAAGACGAGTTGGAACCAATCTTCATTATGGGTAAAAATAAAAAGCGTGAACAATAAGAAATCTAGGCTCCTGCCTGTTGGATCGATTTCCAACTTGGCAGGGGTCTTTTTTGTTTCGTTGGCCCTTCCTTTTTCGGTGGGATATTATATCTTGTATTAAAACTTAATCTCTTTGTAAACTCTGTTTAACAGAGGTGTTTTATTTAAATAGTAGACTAATTCAATAGAATGCGTTTAAACTCTTTTCAGAAGGGGTTTTAATAGTAGAAGAGTTATGCGAATAGGGAATGATTCTTGAGGGAATCCGCAAAAAACTACATACATATCTCCATTCAATTTAATTTCTCTCGATATTTTAAAAATTACTGGTAGAATTAGTTACATAACTTCAGATAGTAGAAAGAGTGATAGTTTTGAAATGGCTAAATAAAATGAAAAAGTGGTTCCAAGCAGAAGAAATTATTGAGATTGAAGAAATAATCATAGATGAACCAATTGATGAAGAGACTTTAAAGACGATGGATTTTTCCAAGCTTCCGAAAACGAAGAAAGAAGAAATAGAAGCGTACAATCAAACGGTAGCAAAAATGTCCCAGATAAAAGATCCGGATACGAAAATCCTGTTTCAATATCCGAAAGGGGAGTTTAAGTTTCCCCTGATACCTGACAAGGAAAAACGTGAGCGAAAGCCTCGGGAAAAAAGAAGAGAAGATGGGGAACATAAGCAGGAAAAGGATACGCATGAATCAAAAAGACCTCTGCAGAGTCCCGAGCTGAAACGAAAGAATGCAGAACGTATAGCTACACAAAAAATAATACCATCTAATACCCCATTCCGACCGACAGAAATTCCTTCACCTGTTTATGGATTTCGTAGACCGGAAAAAAAAGTGGTTAAATCAGTCGAATATGAATTAGAGAGCAAACTTCCCGTTCTTAAAAAAGAAGCGCCTGCGCAATCGTATATCCCAAACGATATAAAAGAAGCGCCTTACGAGGAATTGACCCTTGAGCCTACTGTTCTTGTACCAGAACAAATAGAAGAAAAAAAAGAAGAAGCCATTACTGAGATCCCAGCCTATATACGCCGAAATATGGAAAATGATCCAGAGGAAACAAACGAACCGGAAGTTTCCATAGCAGAACAACCGCTAAAGCAGGATGCTATCCAACCGGGAACAGGACACATGGAATTTGGTCAGGAAGTGGCGGTAGGCATCATGGAACCGGTTGTAACCCCTGATGAAGTGCCTTTGGAAGAAGCTAAACCGGCATATATTGAAGAACAAGCCACCGTTGCACCTGTCCTGGATGAGGAAGTGGAACCACAACCGGAAGAGATTCCAATTCGTAAGAAAAAACATATTCCATTTAATGTGATGATGTTAAAACAGGACCGGGAAAAGACTACCTTCCTAAATAGTTTGAAGACGGAAAAAAAAAGCCTTGAAACAGAGAGGGCAGTAGTCTCGGTTGAAAGGAAGCCTGCAAAAAAGCCTGAAACAGCAAGGGCAATGGAGGAAGATGAACTTGTTCCGGATGCTACAGAAGTGCAGGTCGTGGAAAATACAGTTCAACAACGAACTGATACAACGGAACCGCAAAAGACCGAGGAATCTCACGATGAACCAGTAAAGACAATGATCCGTGAGGGTGTATCAACAGTAAAGACAAACGAGGGGCCCGTTATCCCGATTATTCCTGAAGTGAATGATATGGCACACGAGGAAAGAGAAGGGATGGTTCCCCGCGAGCCTATGGAAGACAAGCCTGCCATCCCGGAACCATTTGAGACTTTGGAAGAAGAGGAAAATCCCTATTATGTGTTCCCGAAAATCGAGTTATTGACGCCGCCCACGTATGCTGAACATGATGATGAGTGGCTGGAAGAGCAAACGGTCTTGTTAGATGAGACTCTGAAGAACTTCAATGTCCGGGCAAAAGTGGTCAATGTGACACAAGGACCGGCAGTCACTCGCTTCGAGGTACATCCGGAACCAGGCGTGAAAGTGAATAAAGTGACGAACCTGATGGATGATATCAAATTAAGTCTAGCTGCTCAGGATATGCGCATGGAGGCCCCGATTCCAGGAAAGCACACCATTGGCATTGAAATTCCGAACAGGAAAAGCAAGCCGGTATTTTTGCGTGAGGTTTTGGAGAGTACTGAATTTCAAGAGCATGAATCTCCGCTCGCCGTTGCACTGGGATTGGATATATCGGGCCAACCGATCATAACGGATTTAAGAAAGATGCCGCATGGCCTGATTGCAGGTCAAACGGGGTCAGGGAAAAGTGTGTGCATCAATACGATGTTGGTTAGTTTGCTGTATAAAGCTACGCCACAGGAACTGAAATTGTTGTTAATCGATCCGAAAATGGTTGAACTTGCTCCTTATAACCAGATTCCCCATTTGGTCAGCCCGGTCATTACGGATGTAAAGGCTGCAACAGCAGCTTTAAAATGGGCAGTTGAGGAAATGGAACGACGGTATGAGCTATTTGTCCATGCGGGCGTCAGGGATATTAGCCGATTCAATGATCAAGCTGAAAAAGCTGGACAATATTCCAATAAACTTCCCTATATCTTAGTCATCATTGATGAACTGGCCGATTTAATGATGATGTCCCCGGCAGATGTCGAGGAAGCGATTTGCCGCATTGCCCAAAAAGCCCGCGCTTGTGGCATTCATTTGATTGTGGCGACACAGCGTCCGTCTGTCGATGTCATTACAGGTTTAATCAAGGCCAATATCCCGACACGAATCGCTTTTTCGGTTTCTTCCCAAGTCGACTCACGTACGATCATCGACAGTGGTGGGGCAGAGAAGCTGTTGGGAAGAGGGGATATGTTGTTTGCAGAGAACGGTTCATCAAAGACTGTGCGCCTGCAAGGAACGTTCGTGAGCGATGAAGAAATCGATCAAGTCGTCAATCATGTTAAGTTGGAACAGAAGCCAAAGTATTTATTCGAGCAAGAAGATTTATTGAATCGTGCTCAAGTGACGGAAGAAGCGGACGAGTTGTTCTTTGAGGCATGTGAATTTGTCGTTCATCAGCAAGCCGCTTCTGCGTCCAGTGTCCAAAGGCGTTTTCGGGTGGGATACAACCGTGCAGCCCGTCTTATAGAAATGATGGAACAACAGGGCGTGGTTTCCGAATCAAGGGGCAGCAGACCGCGTGATGTATTGATCACAGAGGAAGAACTTGAATTTTTACACGTGAATTAAGAGAACCTATCAATAGGATTCTGTATATAATGTGAAGGGCGAAATCACAAATTTTAAAGCCTAGGGAATGGAAAAGCCAATGATTTGATAAATTGGTATCTCCCTGACATGGATGAATGGTTCAAAAGGTGATATAATATATTTTTGTCGATGATTAATATAAAAATTACGTATAAAACCTAGGCGAAAATCACAGTTCGGGCAAGTTTCGTAATGAAAAACAAATAAAAGATGACGTCATATACTGTCATACAGATAGACGATTGGTGGAGGTTCGTTATATGACTGCTTACCATTTTGTGGGTATTAAAGGTTCGGGAATGAGTGCTCTAGCTCAAATATTGCATGATATGAATATTCAAGTGCAAGGTTCCGACTATGAAAAAGTATTCTTTACACAAATAGCGTTAGAAAAAGCTGGAATTAAAATCCTTCCTTTCAACGAGGAAAACATTCAACCTGGCATGACCATCATTGCAGGTAACGCGTTCCCGGATTCCCATCCGGAAATCGTGAAGGCAGTGGAACTTGGTTTACCAGTTATCCGGTATCACCGTTTTCTTGGTGATTTCATGAAGACCTTTACAAGTGTTGCCGTTACCGGTGCACATGGTAAAACGTCGACAACAGGTTTGCTGGCCCATGTCATGGGTGGTGCCAAACCAACATCCTACCTGATTGGGGATGGAACGGGAAAAGGAATCGTGGATTCTACTTACTTCGTATTTGAAGCATGTGAATACCGCCGTCACTTCCTTTCTTATTATCCTGATTATGCCATCATGACGAACATTGACTTCGATCATCCAGATTACTATGCAAATGTGGAAGACGTGTTCGAGGCATTCCAAACGATGGCCCTACAAGTCAATAAAGGGATCATTGCATGCGGGGACGACGAGCATTTGCCGCATATTCAAGCAAAAGTGCCGGTCATTTTTTACGGATTTGCGGAAGGTAACGATTTCCAAGCGAAAAATGTTACAGTGACTCCGGAAGGGACGACATTCGATGTGAATGTGAGAAATACGTATTATGATACATTCACGATTCCTACTTTCGGCAAGCATAGTGTGTTGAATGCTTTAGGCGTCATTGCACTTTGTAAATATGAAAACTTGGATACGGAAGCCGTAAAGGCTCAGTTACTGACTTTTGAAGGCGTAAAACGCCGGTTCTCCGAAAAGGAAATCGAAAGTCAAATCATCATTGATGATTATGCACATCACCCTACTGAGATTTCAGCAACCGTTGACTCAGCACGACAAAAATATCCAGAGCGTGAAATTGTTGCGGTCTTCCAACCACATACATTCTCAAGAACACAAACATTTCTGGATGAGTTTGCTGACAGTTTAAACCTAGCTGATAAAGTATACTTATGTGAAATCTTTGGATCAGCCCGTGAACATCATGGAAAGTTATCGATTGAAGACCTTCAGGAGAAAATTCCTGGTGCCGAGCTTATTACGGAGGAAACAACAGAACAATTGAAAAAACATAAAAATAGTGTCGTATTATTCATGGGTGCAGGGGATATTCAAAAATTCCAGGCTGCCTATGAGGAGTCACTGCAAGTTAACTAAAAAATGACCAACCTGATTAGCAGGTTGGTCATTTTTTTATGCGATACATTCAAGTCATTTTAAATTTTCTGGATTCAATGATTCAAGTTCTGGTATGACAAAACGTCCATCTTTACGAATCAGTACATCGTCAAAATAGATTTCCCCTCCACCGTATTCAGGGCGTTGGATGTTGACTAAATCCCAATGGATGTTTGAATGGTTCCCATTGAAGGCATCATCATAACATTGCCCGGGTGTGAAATGAAAACTTCCATCAATTTTTTCATCAAAGAGGATATCCTGCATTGGATGTAGAATATAAGGATTGACACCAATCGCAAACTCACCGACATAACGTGCGCCTTGATCTGTATCAAAGATTTTGTTGATGCGTTCAGTATCATTGGCTACCGCCTCAACAATTTTCCCATCCTTGAATGTTAACTTCACGTTTTCAAAAGTAAAACCCTGATAAGGAGATGGGGTATTGTAGGCAATTACTCCATTAATCGAATCCTTAACGGGGGCCGTGTACACCTCACCATCAGGAATGTTCAGTTCACCAGCACATTTAATGGCTTTAATGTCTTTTATGGAGAAGGTTAAGTCTGTTCCGGGACCAGTTAAGCGGACTTTATCCGTTCTATCCATTAAGGCAACAAGGCTATCCATCGCTTCACTCATTTTGCCATAGTCGAGGTTGCAAACTTCAAAGTAGAAGTCTTCGAATGCTTCCGTACTCATTTTGGCCAATTGAGCCATAGAATTTGTCGGGTAGCGAAGCACGACCCATTTCGTTTTCGGTACGCGGATGTTTCTATGTACTTTTCCGATCGTTTGACCATGGAGTGACACTTTATCTGCAGGTACGTCGGATTGCTCATTGATATTATCCCCGGCACGAAGCCCGATATAAGCATCCATCTGGCTCATCACGTTCGCTTCGAATTCACCCATCATCTTGTATTGCTCTTCCTGGGCACCCATCAACAAGGTGCGATCCACTTGATGGTCCTTTAAGAGGACAAAAGGGTAACCATCAGCTGCATAGGCTTCTTTCACAAGAGCGTTAACAAGTTCACGCTGCAATCCGAAGTTTTCAATTAAGATTTTTTCGCCTTTTTGAAGTTTCACAGAATAATTTATCAAATTGTGGGCAAGCTTTTCGATTCTAGGATCTTTCATGTAGAATACCTCCATTAATTTAGTTTTATGATTCTATCATACCTGATTTACTCCTGGAATTTCATCCATAGGTCCCGATTTGTCGAAATTTTCGCTAACAATATTTCCAGAACAGGTATAGATAGGGTATATTCAAAAAATAAATACGTTTATAATAATAGGGAAGGGGTAATTAATAACTAACAGCTACTAAATATGTCGATTTTTTTCGGAGGTGTTCCAATGGAGATCATATTATACGTAAGTGCTGCAGTGGCAGCAATCGCTTTCTTAGTCCTTGTTATCTTCTTAACAAAGGTACTCACATCACTACAAACTACCTTGGACAGCGTTGCCCGGACGCTTACAGGACTTGAAGGCCAAATGCAAGGCATAACGGTTGAAACTACCCAGTTACTACATAAAACAAACTCGTTAGCTGAAGACTTGCAACAAAAATCAGAAAACCTGAACACAGTGGTGGATGCAGTGAAAGAAGTAGGGACTTCCATCTCTAGCTTTAATACATCTGTTCAAAAGGTTTCTAATAAAGTGCAAGCAGAAATCGATAACAATCAAGAACGAATTTCCCAAATCGTTCAATGGAGTAACGTGGCGATGGAAATTCGGGATAAATGGAAAATGAGAAACAAACAATCTGCTCCATCGGCCTATGAACAGGCAGAGATAGAAAGAGAAGCGCTAGAAACAGATAACTTACCTAAAAAAAGATTTTTACGCTCTAGATCTTAAGATCCAGGTCAATTAAAAAATATCTGAAAATCGAAAGGAGAATGTTACATGACTCAAAAAGAATATCCTACAAGCGAATATCAAAAATCATATGAGGAAGCTCGCGATTCCATCAATTCGAAGGACTTTATGATTGGCGCCTTAATCGGCGGAATGATCGGAGCGGCTACCGCTTTATTCATGGCGCCGAAGACAGGTAAGGAATTAAGAAGTGACTTCAACGAGCAAGCTAAGAGCCTTTCCGAGAAAACTAAGAGCCTTTCCGAAAAAACAGAGAAGCTAAGACAAGCCGCAATGGAAAAAGGTACGGTTTTGGCTGATACCGCTAAAGAAAAAACAGGAACGGTCACTGAGTTGGTTTCTAGTAAATCTTCAGATATTGTCAATAAAGTGAAGAACCTAAAAACAGGAAAAGACGATGCAGCTGATGATACTACAAACTCTAGCAATAAGGATATTGATGTAACGGGAACTTCCGATGCGGAAATCGTATCCGTGGAAACAAATATGACTGATGGTAAAGACAATAAGTCAAAAACTACTCAAGCAGATCCAACTAGCGGAAACAAAAATACAGCAAAATTAAAACTGGATGAAGCAAAAAAGGCTTTCGATGAAACGGAAAATAAATTAAAAAAATAATGGATGCTTCAGTCGCTCGATAATTGCGAAGGTATGCTGAAAATTGTTAAAAAGGACGATGAAGTGGTACGATACCTTCATCGTCTTTTTTCATGAAACGAAAGGGGTCAACATATATGACAATCACTAAAATAGAAACAGAAGAACAATTTAATAAGCTTGTGGAAGAGGATATGTTTTTACTTTTTAAGCATAGCCTAACTTGCCCAGTAAGCGCAGAGGCTTTTGATCACTATCAAAAATACGTCGAAGAGCACCCACAGGTGAAAACGGCCTACTTAGCCGTGCAAGAAGCGCGCCCGCTTTCCAACCATGTGGCAGAAACCTATGAAATCAAACATCAATCACCGCAAGCCATACTTTTTGAAAATGGCAAGCCTGCATGGAATGAATCCCATTGGCGCATTACATATGACTCTTTAGACAAAGTGGTTTCTAAATAGCTTTAAAGAGTAATTTATCGGTAAGCGAACAAATAGTAAGAGGCAGAAACGTTGACTGACCAACATTTCTGCCTCTTTTTTTGATGACCTGGGTACGTATGAGAGCAGTCCCTGTTAAATATTGGTAGGCCAAAGGATTTTTAATTGATCGCCAGGAGAAATTTCATCGTAAAAAGTAGTTTCCTGCTCATTTTTAATGAGGATGAAACGGCTGTTTCCTGTTGTAGGCATGAAGATTTCCACATGGCGGAAAAGGTCCTGGAAAATAAACGGTTCCGCTTTACGTTCAATCATTGTGAGATCATCATTTGGGTGAATGATGTCCGTATCTTTTAATAATTCCTCGCCCCGACGGATTTCAGTCAGTTTCTTGGTGAGGATGACTTGTTTGCCTTCGAAAAAAACAGGTATGTTCAAGGTATCCTCAATCTGTAAAACTTCCATCACATCGCTTAGTGTAGGAAGGGGCGGACTGACCAGTTCAATATTATCTGCATCTTCAAAGGAATACGACAGTTTAGTTGCAAGTCCATTTTTACTGATTTCCCCAATCCAGGAGGGCAGCAGAAATGGTTTTCCATTTAATTTAAAAGAAAACGGTTCAAGGCAAGTGAGTAATTCGGATAGGTGAAGCTCTTTGAGCAACTCTAGGATCGTTACGGGCATACGGCAAGTTATTTGGTCATGATCCTCTATGAATTCATGAACGGTCGCTGCTTTCCCATTTCTAGTAATGGAAGCCTCAATGGTATACTCTGTACCGTTAAGGACCACTTTTTTTCTAGGGATGTCATCTAGTACATCGAGTATACGCAAAATGGCCGGTTCACCATCTTCCCCTTTTGAGGTTACGATGACGTCTCCATTCTTCACAGCATCGTCCAAGGAAGCTTCCACCCCGTTTAAGGTAATGAGCGCTTTTTTTCCGTGCTTTCCGGGAAGGGTAAATTGCTTTCCATTGATATGGACGATTTTGGCCATGCCCGGTTTTCCATATAAATGACTCATTCTAATACCCGCAGTGAGCAGGCAATCGCCTACTGATGTTCGTTTCATGTCAAACAAACGGATGGGGTGCCCGTTAACAGTGATGCTCAAGTATTGAATTGGATTTTTATCGGCGGCAATGGCAATGCCGATCGGCGTGACCAATTCAGGCCCATTTTGGATGGTGGTCGAAATGCGAAGGTTCTGGATGGCCTCAGTGCCCCGGATTGCGACTCGGTTACTAGGTAAGTTTAATTTTTCAGCTAAAAGTCGGCACAAATCCGGCGTCTGGCTCCCACCTCCAACAAGCATGACCGCTTTTGGCGGGCTTTCATTATTCAAGGCGAGAATTTCAGAACTGATGGCTTCTGCCAATCTATCGAGTGCAGGATGAATATGCTCGATAATATCACTCCTGGCAAGATCAGTCGAAAATCCAAGGATATCGGTGACCGTTATTGAATCTTGATCCAGTAGCTCCCTTTTCGCCTTTTCCGCGAGCGGGAAATCTAGGAGGAGGTGGTCGCTAATGGCCTCCGTGATTTCATCTCCGGCGATCGGGACCATTCCATAAGCAATGATGGTACCGGAATCCGTCAAGGCGATATCGGATGTCCCTGCACCAATATCGACCAAAGCAACATTCAAGCGACGCATGGACGGGGGGATCAGGACATTGATTGCAGCAATTGGTTCCAACGTAAGAGCCTGCATTTCCAAATCAGATCTTTTTAAAGCAGCCAAAAGGGACTCCACGACGACTTTCGGAAGGAAAGTGGCAATGATTTCGACAGATGCTTCCATACCGCTCTGATCAATTAGACTTCCGATTTCCTGTCCATCCAGGCGATAGTATAAAACCGAATAACCAACACAATAATAAACGGATTGGGAGTCTGATTGTTCGGCTACGAGGGCCTGTGCTTCCTGGACAGCACTGAATTCGAGGTGGAGGACATCATCATGAGTCAGCATCGGTTTGCCAACGATATCGATGGACATCTTCGCCCGTTCCGTTTTTAATGCCCTTCCGGCTGCGGCGACGGAAACCTGTCTTAAGGGTCCGTGCGTTGCCTCCAGTTTGAGCTTAATGTGGGAAATGACCTTGGCTACTGCTAATACATCGTGGATTTGCCCGTCCAGCATGGCACGTTCTGAGTGCTCTTCTGATAAAATATCGATTATATTATAGCTTTCCTGTTCTTTTTCTAATATAATTCCAACAACGGAACGCGTTCCAATGTCTAAGGCAAACAGTTTTTCATGCATCAGTAACACCTTCTTATATGTATTTCTTACTTTAGTGCTTAAAAGCGTTTAATTATTAAAGAAAAAAGTAGTGACATTTACAAGAGTTTCATTTATAATTGTTTTTATTATACATGATTTAGTATTAAATTTTCTAAGCTAAAATTATCGATTGAAATGAGTGAAAATTCGCACAGGTCTAAAGTATGAGTTTTTTATCATGGAATCGTTGATATTTAAAAAATGAAGGGATGGATTTGGAATGAGCAACAGAGAACTTGATGGATTGCGTAATCAATTGGATGATGTAAACCTTCAGTTATTACAACTGATTAATCAACGTGCAGAAATAGTGCAGGAAATCGGCCGCGTTAAAGAAAAACAGGGTGTAAACCGCTACGATCCAGTCCGCGAAAGAATAATGTTGGATCTTATCGAAGCGAATCATGAAGGACCTCTTGATCTTGGTTCGATTAAACATATTTTCAAGGAAATCTTTAAACTTGGCTTAGAACTTCAAAAAGATGATCAGAAGAAGACACTTCTTGTTTCGAGAAAACAAAAACCGGAAGATACAATCATTGACATCAAAGGAGAACTTGTCGGGAATGGCATTCCTAGTTTCGTTTTCGGTCCATGTGCCGTGGAATCTTACGAACAAACTGCTGCAGTAGCTGAAGTCATCAAAGCAAAAGGACTGAAGCTTATGCGTGGTGGTGCATATAAACCACGTACATCTCCATATGATTTCCAAGGACTTGGTTTAGAGGGATTACAGATCCTTAAGCGTGTTGCCGATGAATATGGTTTGGCAGTCATCAGTGAAATCGTAAGTGCAAATGACATCGAAGCAGCGATTGATCATATCGATGTCATCCAAATCGGAGCGCGAAACATGCAAAACTTCGATTTATTGAAAGCGGCAGGTGCCGTAAACAAACCGGTTCTTCTAAAACGCGGACTTGCAGCTACAATCGAAGAATTCATCCATGCAGCGGAATACATTATGTCTCAGGGGAATGGAAACATTATCCTATGTGAACGGGGAATCCGTACATATGAAAAAGCAACAAGAAATACACTTGATATCTCTGCTGTTCCGATTCTGAAACAAGAAACACACTTACCTGTCATGGTGGATGTTACCCATTCAACCGGTCGACGAGACCTTCTGCTACCAACGGCAAAGGCAGCCCTTGCAATCGGTGCGGATGGAGTCATGGCGGAAGTTCATCCAGACCCTTCCGTAGCATTATCTGATTCTGCGCAGCAGATGGATTTCAAACAATTCGACGATTTCTATAACGAAATTAAACGATTGAATTGGGTCACAGTTTAAGAAAGAATATTTAAAAAATATCAACATTCGGCCCTTACCATCTTGGCAAGGGCTTTTTTTAATGGTAAAATGCTTGTTTTTGCAGAAAAAAGACTGAAATAGGCACTATTGGATTGCAGGAAAGATTCTACTATCGTATGATAAGTAACAAGATGAGGACTGTTCTGAATTGGGATCATACATAAGGAAGATGTCAATGGAAGCAATACTCGTATAAATATGAAAGATTACTTTAAAAGAAATGGACTGCATTTTTGTAGTCTGATCATTCCTATATAGATCTTCCGTATAAGAAAAATACGTATAAAAGAATCTTCTTTGAAATATTTGATGCTTTATTGGAAAAAATGAAACAAAGTGGAGGAATTAAATAATGAATAACATAACCATTTATGATGTGGCACGCGAAGCAAATGTTTCGATGGCCACCGTTTCCCGCGTAGTAAACGGGAATCCGAATGTGAAGCCTGCAACAAGAAAGAAAGTAGCAGATGTGATTACCCGGTTAGGGTATCGTCCCAACGCAGTGGCGCGCGGGTTAGCCAGCAAGAAGACAACGACGGTAGGAGTCATCATTCCGGATATTTCTAGCATCTTTTTTGCCGAGCTGGCGCGTGGTATTGAAGATATAGCGTCCATGTATAAATACAATATCATTTTAAGCAGTTCCGATGAGAATATAGATAAGGAATTGCATTTATTGAATACAATGCTAGGCAAACAAGTGGATGGTATCGTATTCATGAGCGGAAACATCACGGAAGAGCATGTCAAAGAATTCAAGAACTCGCCGGTTCCAATCGTATTGGCAGGATCCGTTGAAGAAAGCGGTCAAGTGCCTTCGGTTAATATTGATTATGAAGTGGCTGCCTTCGATGCTGTTATGTCCTTCGCTAAAAATGGTCACAAGCAAATCGGATATGTAACGGGCAACCTATCTGCGCCTATTAATGAAATGAAATTAACCGGTTACAAACGGGGATTGAAAGAAGCAGGGCTTTCCTTTAATGAAAGCTATGTGGTTGAAGGCGATTATACATATGATTCAGGTATTGAATCCTTTGATAAGTTTCTTGAAGCCGAAGAGAGACCGACTGCCATCATCGTCGGAGCTGATGAAATGGCCCTTGGTATCGTTCACGCCGCCCAGGACAAAGGTTTTAATGTACCAGAAGACTTTGAGGTAATCAGCTTTGACAATACAAGGTTAACCCTGATGGTCCGCCCGCAGATTACGACTGTCGTACAACCTTTATATGATATTGGGGCAGTATCCATGAGGTTGCTAACTAAATTGATGAACCAAGAATTGGTCGAGGGTCAAGAAAAAGTGATTCTGCCGCACCGGATCGAAAAACGACAATCAACGAAATAATCAGTATGAGAGTGTCCATATGGGCACTCTCTTTTTATTGGGGAAAATGCATAATCCAATCACTGTTCACGATTTAGTCATCCGCACTGCTTGTTGATGTTTGTTTAGTTGAGCGTATGGGATAGAGTGCTTTTTCAAGCGTTTGGGCATTTTTCTCCGTTATGGCTGGTTTCCTAGGAATTGGTTCATATATATCCTGTAGATCATCCCACTCACTTGGAAGGGTCACAGAAGCCTCTGGCTGCCACGTATCGATCCATTCCCTTGATAAGGGTCCAGATAAATCATTATTCGTCATTTCGAGCCAGACCCTGGACCAGGCTCTTGGTACGACGCGCCATATATCATATCCACCGCCACCAACGGCAATCCAACGACCCTCACAATACTTATGGGCCATTTCATGCGCCAATTTAGGTATTTCCCTATAGATATTCATGGTAGCTGACAAGTGGGTAAGCGGGTCATAATAATGAGAGTCGGCACCATTTTGTGTTAATATGACGTCTGGCTTGAAAAATTCAATGACTTCTTGAAATGCTGCTGTATAGCATTCAAGCCAGGATTCATCTTCCGTGAATGCATCCACGGGGATGTTGAAGGAATAGCCATAGCCTTTTCCTTGACCGCGTTCATTGATATTGCCTGTACCGGGAAACAAGTAGCGTCCTGTCTCATGAATGGAAAGAGTGCAGACTTCAGGGTCATCGTAAAAAGTCCATTGGACACCGTCACCATGATGGGCATCTGTATCGACATACAGGACACGTGCGCCATATTTTTTTTGTAGATATTTAATGGCGACCGAGCTGTCATTATAAATGCAAAATCCTGAAGCTTTGCCTCGAAAACCATGATGGAGGCCCCCTCCAAGGTTAAGTGCATGGAGGGATTGACCGGTCATGACGGCATCAACGGCTGTGAGGGTACCGCCAACAAGCATGGCGCTTGCTTCATGCATATTTGGAAAGATCGGGGTATCTTCTGTACCTAAACCATAGTTTACAGCTTTTTCAGGAAGAAGCTTTCCGTGGCCTGCCAACCTGACAGCGTTTACATAATGATGGTCATGAACCAGTTCCAATTCTTCATCGGTCGCCATTCGCGGTTTGATGATTTGATCGTCACGGATGGCATGGTGTTTTTTTAGAAGATCTAGCGTTAGTTGAAGCCGCTTTTGATTGAATGGGTGCTCATCATTGAATTTATAGGTCAGCAACTCATCGGAATAGACAAACAATGATTTATCAGTCATGAGAAATACCTGGCAGACTAGGCCAAAGAACGGTATAGCCTTCTTTCTTTAAGTCTTCCACTACCATAAATGGATTCATGGTTTGTACCCGGACAACGAGGATTTTATAATCGCTTTCATCCTTTTCTGGATATACAAGGGTGCTCAGGATGTTCGCATTGCGATTTTTGAAAATATGAGCGATGTCATGGAGTGTTCCAGCCTTATTGGGAATTTTTATTTCAATTTGAGAACCGGGCTGATTGACTCCCGTCAGTTCGACGAAAGAATGAAGCAAATCAGTTCCGGTTATGATGCCTACTAACCTTTTTTCCTTCAAGATAGGAAGGCAGCTGATGTTATTTTCACAAAAGACGGCACCGATTTCTTCCACGAAATCGAGGGGGTGCCCTGTGATGATATCGGTCCTCATGATACTGCCCAGTGGTTTTTCCAAATCTTTTTTGTATTCTTCGGTGCGGAAAATGGAAGGAGAAGCGTCCCGTATGTCACGGTCACTAACTAATCCGACGAGGTGAAAGCTGTCATCGACAATAGGAATATGGCGAATCCGTTTCTCTTTAAGGATTAAGACAGCACTATGAATTGTATCTGTTGGAGTCAGGGCAATGACATCTTCATTCATTATTTTTTCAACAATCATACGTAGTTCCTCCTCTTTACTCGCCTCTTTAATACATGAAACGATTCATGAAACGTAATTGATCGAACTTTTCGATGGATTCACGTGGCACTCTTTTTCCTATACGCGCCATCAAGCAGTTGGCTGGATGTGAACTGATTTCCGGTTCATCCGTTGCATAATAAACAAGGCCACCTGCACTCATCATTTTTTCCATGACTTTTCGATAGTCCCAAACATTCAATCCGGTTCCTCTTAAATCCCAATGCCAATAATATTCAGTCGTGATGATAATGAAATCTTCTACCGAATCATCCTCCGTAGACAGGCGAACTAAATTCTTTCCGACCGCTGCACCGCGATATTTAGGAATGACTTCAATCGCACCCAACTCAATCAGGTCATCCATCTTGATTTCGGACCAGCGCTCTAATGGGTCGGGATATAGATAGGTTACATAACCAACGATGGTCTGTTCCTCGCGGGCTATAAAGATTCGTCCCTCAGGAAGGTCGGCAATTTCAATCAATGCCTTATGCTGTAAAGCGGGAGGGCGAAAGGCGACCAAGTCTTCGTGAAACTCATAAGCGGCCATCATTTCACCGGTAAGCGGTCCTTCAATGAGGAGTGTCCCGCTTGATGTCTGAAGTTCCTTTTTGTAATAGGTCTTGCTATATTCCATTTCTTCACCACCCTAGTAAAATAGTAATCTAATAATCATCCAAACAAATGGAATTACTACCTGAATTATACATAAAAAACAACCGACAAGATTTTGAAATTTCCTTTTATATTTGAACCTTTTGTTACAATTATCTCTAGAGCTTGGAAAATAAAAGTGTGAATCAAACTAACTATACCAAGATTTACCTGGTTTTATCAAAAAATTCAAGAAATATTTTCCTTGGCTCATTAAAAGGTAAATATTTTAAAAATTGAGAAAAATATCTTTTTGTTCTATAATAAAAGGTATAAATCGAAAATGAAGGGGGATTTTTGTTTGAATATGAAAGCGTTGCCAGTGGTGAAAGGCAAGTATAATTTAGTGAATTACGAAGAAAAGTACAAGCAATTTGACTGGTCTGAAACGAAAAAGGAATTCTCCTGGTCCGAAACGGGAAAAGTGAACCTGGCTTATGAAGCCATTGACCGACATGCTGAAACATACAGAGAAAACAAAATTGCCCTTTATTTTAAAGACGAAAAAAGAAATGAAAAGTACACCTTCAAGGAAATGAAAGAATATTCAAACCAGTCGGCTAATGTGCTTCAAAACATTGCTAAAGTGGAAAAGGGCGACCGTGTATTCATTTTCATGCCTCGGTCCCCGGAACTTTATTTTGCGTTGCTCGGCGCCATTAAAACAGGAGCTGTAGTCGGTCCTTTATTTGAAGCGTTTATGGAAGGTGCGGTACGAGATCGTCTTGAAGACAGTGAAGCAAGCGTTTTGGTGACGACACCCGAATTGTTGCCGCGTGTACCGGTAGACGAGTTACCCCATTTGAAACATATTTTCCTAGTGGGGGAGAACATCGAAGAAGAAGGGAAATATTATGACTTTAATAAACAATTGAAAGAAGCAGATAAACATTTTGCAACGGTATGGGTGGACCGTGAAGATGGACTAATCCTTCATTACACATCCGGGTCTACAGGGAAGCCGAAAGGAGTGCTTCATGTACACAATGCGATGATCCAGCATTATCAAACGGCAAAGTGGGTCCTTGATCTTCAGGATGATGATGTATACTGGTGCACAGCGGATCCAGGTTGGGTGACAGGGACGTCCTACGGTATCTTCGGACCGTGGTTGACTGGAACATCCAATGTCGTCGTGGGTGGGCGGTTCAAGCCTGAATCCTGGTACAAGACGCTTGAAGAATTTGGAGTTACAGTCTGGTATAGTGCACCGACTGCCTTCAGGATGTTGATGGGTGCAGGTGACGAGATCGTCAAACGTTTCGATTTACAGTCACTCCGTCATGTCCTGAGTGTTGGTGAACCTTTGAATCCGGAAGTGGTGCGGTGGGGCATGAAAGTTTTCAATCGCCGTATACATGATACTTGGTGGATGACGGAGACTGGCGCCCAACTCATCTGTAATTACCCTTGCCTAGAAATCAAACCAGGTTCAATGGGCAAACCGATTCCTGGTGTGGAAGCGGCTATCGTGGACGATCAAGGAAAGGTACTGCCTCCGCATCGAATGGGGAACCTTGCTATTAAAAAAGGCTGGCCTTCCATGATGAAGACCATCTGGAATAATGAATCGAAATTTGAATCTTACTTTATGCCAGGTGACTGGTATGTTTCAGGGGATTCAGCTTTTATGGATGAAGAGGGGTATTTCTGGTTTCAAGGTCGTGTTGATGATGTCATTATGACGGCTGGGGAACGGGTCGGTCCATTTGAGGTGGAAAGTAAGCTGCTTGAACATCCGGCCGTTGCAGAAGCAGGTGTCATCGGAAAACCAGATCCTGTCCGTGGGGAGATTATTAAAGCTTTTATCGCCCTTCGTGACGGATATGAGGCTAACGATAAATTAATCGATGAAATACGCCAATTTGTTAAACTTGGTTTAGCAGCCCATGCGGCACCAAGAGAAATAGAATTCCGTGATAAGCTTCCTAAAACAAGGAGCGGGAAAATCATGCGCCGTGTCTTGAAAGCTTGGGAATTAGATTTGCCAACCGGTGATTTATCATCCATGGAAGACTAAAAAGGCATTGAATATAAACAAAAAAGAGGCTACCGGAAATTTTCCGATAGCCTCTTTTTTCATTGGGAAGAAAAAGTGTTGGTTCATTCCTCTTCTTCCGCTATATCCTTTTCATCTTTCTCTGTCATGTCCTGATTTTTATCGTCTTCTGGTTGCGTTTTTTTATCTTCGTTGTTTTTTGTGTCTTCTTTTTTACCGTCTTTGTCTTGTTTGCTTGAATTAGGTTTTGAATCCTTCTTATCCACGAAGGTAGTCGGTTTTGCAGCGACGGTTTTAACGCTTTGTGATGGAGCGGATTCTTTACCTACAATGTCTACGGCAGTTACATAATAAGATCCACCATTTGATCCTACTGTATAAACCAAATCCGAACCTGCACTGATGCTGGCGACTTTTTGCCCATTTTGATAGACACGGTAGCCAACAACATCGCCTTCAGGATGAAGCCCCCATGAAATGGTATTACCATTCATGGTGATGGAAAGTGGTTCAGGCACTTTTCCGTTATCGTTTAGAGTTGAACTTGTTCCAACGACATCTCCCCATTTGTCACCGCCTGGAATCAAGGAGTTGGGATCATTCACGTATTTTAATCCCATGTCTTCTATGGACTTAGGGTTCAACATAAATCCTCCACTTGTAAATTCCCTTGGTGTTTCAGAAAGGGCAGTATAGCGCCTGCTTCCGACCGAAACATATTGACCATCCATTAAACTAGTATCTCCCTGAGTTGGAGCCTGTTCTGCAATGAATAAATCTGTCTTGACAAGCCCAGCTTTTTGACAGGAATCCGACGGCAGAAGTCCTGTAGCGGCACAGAAGGAACGACTGACGATTCCCCCAGGCATTTCGAATCGCTTATCGGGATCGACAAGTTTCGAATCCACTGCATAGGCAGCATTCATTAAATCGGCCCAATAATAGATATTTCGTTTATTGTACTCAAGACCGTTGTATGTTCCTTGTAAAGATTTAGGGGTATCATAACCAATCCAAGTACCGAACGTCACATTCGGGTTAGTGGCTACGAACCAAGCATCTTTATAGTCCTGTCCTGTCCCGGTTTTACCTGCCCAATCACTGGAGAAGGCTAGACGGTTCTTGACTGAGGCGGCCGTACCACTGTTTACGACATCACGCATCATATCGAGTGTCAGGTAAGCGGCCTGCGGAGAGAATACTTCCACTGGCTTCGTTTTATGTTTGTAAATGACTTCTCCGTCTTTTGATACAATTTTATCGATCATGTAGGCATCGATGAAATCGCCTGAGTTGGCAAAGGTAGTATATGCATTGACATTTTCTTCTACAGTCACACCATTTGTCATTGCGCCTAATGACAAGGAGGGGTTCGAGTGATCAGCCTTTGTAAGGCTCGTGAAGCCCATTTTTTCTAGATAGGAAACTGGGTTCTGATTTATGATTTTCATATAAAATAGTGCAGCCGGAATATTATATGAGTTCTTTAAAGAATCTCGGGCTGTCGCAAGGCCAGTAAGGCTACCGCCGCCATAATTCCTTGGCTGCCACAATTTCCCGCTTCCTTCTGGTATGGAAACGGGAACATTGGCCGTTACGCTTCCTGGTGACAGTTTACGAAGGTCGATTCCTGGTCCATATACCAAAAGGGGCTTCATCGTCGAGCCATTTGGTCGTAGTGACGCTGTCGCATGGTTGGTCTGTTCACGTTTAAAGTCACGTCCACCGACAAAACTGATGATCTTACCTGTCTTGTTTTCGATGAGGACGGCTCCGGTCTCAACAGGTTCCTGTACGATTTTCGATTCTTTTGTATCGGGATCGATAATCGTTTGATTTTTGTCATAACCGAAGTTCGGATAATTTTCCGTGACTTCTTGCATTTTGTTATAGATTTTTTTATTGATAGTTGAATAGATTTTATAGCCGTTCTGACGCAAGTTTCGATCCGCTAACGCTAGATACTGCTCATGCAAATCGTCATTTTTTAAATCCTTTTCTTCATATCCATCTTCTTTTGCTAGATAGACTGATAAAATATCGATGGAGCGTTTTTCAATTTCATAGGTGAGCCATGGATATTTCTCGGCAGGCAATGTCTTTTTGCCAATGAAGTCTTTAGTGATATCATATGTTTTCGCTTTGTCATATTGTTCTTTCGTTATGTATCCATTGCTGTGCATTCTTTTCAATACGGTTTTCATCCGGTTGATACCAGGATCAAGATTATCCTTGAGTTCCCCCTGTTGCGTATAGGGTGTATAGCCGAAAGGACTTTGTGGCAATCCCGCAATGAAGGCAGATTGAGCTAGATTTAAATCTTTGGCATCTATGCCGAAAATTCCTTCGGCAGCCGCTTGGACACCAGCGATATTCCGTCCTGAAGAATTCCTTCCTAAAGTGGAGACATTGAGATACGTTTCCAATATCTCTTCTTTTTCAAAGAATTTTTCTACCCGGAGAGCCAGCAAGATTTCTTTTGCTTTTCTTTCGAAGGATACTTCGTTTGTCAACACTTGGTTTTTGATGAGTTGCTGTGTTAATGTACTTCCCCCGGATTGGACGGAAGCATTCGAAAATTCTTGATAAACAGCACGAAGAATCGCTTTTGGTACAACGCCATCGTGTTCATAAAAATACTCGTCTTCCGTAGCGATGACGGCATTCTTAAGGTGGTCGGAAACTTTATCAATGGACACTTCTTCTCGCTCAAGATCGCTTGTGAGCTTGCCTAAATATACTTTATCTGCAAAATATATCTCAGAGGTCTCTTCATAATTGTAAATATCCTTTTTTAAATCTGATTTTGAGCGTACTGGCTCATCTTTGACGAGGGCAGCGAAATATCCGGCTCCAACGCCGCCGGCGAATGAAAAGCCTAGAATTCCAACAATAATTACAATCAATGTCAAATTCCAAATCACTTGATATGAAACCCTTGCATTCTTTATTGTTTTTTCACTTTGGAAAAATCGGCTCACTTGGTTCCACGCCGATTGAATTCTACCTTTTAGTTTATTATTCATCGTATCAACCCCCTGAAATCACATATATTATAGCATATAACAACTAGGTGAAAAGCTAACTTCTACTTTTTACAAACTTCTGTTTAGGTGCTGTTGACAATGGTCGGTAGGTATGATAAAAATTTAGTATTATCTTTATTGAATTAGCGATGATAGGATCCAGTAGTCAAACTATCCCTGTGTTAGAGAGCCGGTGGTTGGTGAAAATCGGTACAAATAGTGAGATGAATTACCTCCTTGAGCATTTGTTGTGAACTAATAGTAGCGACAAACGGGTGACGACCGTTATTCGTCTTGAGCGGAGGACTTAATTTGTCCTCAAGTTGGGTGGTACCGCGAATTTATTCGTCCCTTCATTTTAGATGAAGGGGCTTTTTTGTATGGTTTTTGCGGAATTTTTCAGGATATGAAGGAGGAAATTGGAATGGATTTACTTAAAGACCTCGAGTGGCGGGGAATTATGTACCAACAAACGGATGAAGAGGGACTCAAGGATATTTTGGATAAAGAAAAGATTTCCCTATACTGCGGGGTGGATCCAACTGCAGATAGCATGCATATTGGGCATTTGCTTCCCTTCTTGACATTGCGCAGGTTCCAAAAGCATGGACACCGTCCAGTTGTGCTTGTGGGCGGAGCGACTGGTCTTATCGGAGATCCAAGTGGTAAGAAAGAAGAAAGACAACTGCAAACGTTGGAGAAGGTTCTTTATAATGCAGACTGCATTAAGGGGCAGCTTTCCCAAATCTTCGAATTTGAAGGCGAAAATGGTGCAGTGATGGTTAATAACTATGACTGGATCGGTAAAATTGATATGGTGACGTTCCTGCGTGATTACGGAAAATATATCGGTGTGAATTACATGCTGGCCAAAGATACGGTTGCTTCTCGTTTGGAAACGGGAATTTCCTTTACTGAATTTGCGTATACGATTTTACAGGGCATCGATTTCAACCACTTGTACGACAATCATAACTGTAAGTTGCAAATTGGCGGAAGTGATCAGTGGGGGAATATCACGACAGGCCTTGAGATGATCCGCAAGTCTCATGATGAAGAGACAAAAGCATACGGCATGACGATTCCACTTGTAACTAAAGCGGATGGCACGAAGTTTGGGAAGACGGAAGGCGGGGCAATTTGGCTGGATCCAGAAAAAACGACGCCTTATGAGTTTTACCAATTCTGGATCAACACAGCAGATGCTGACGTTGTGAAATACTTGAAATTCTTCACTTTCTTATCACGTGAAGTCATTGAAGACTTAGAGAAGTCCATGGAAAATGAACCGCATTTACGTAAAGCGCAAAAAGCTCTAGGAGAAGAAATGACACGGATGATTCATGGTCAAGAAGCTCTAGATCAAGCGATCAAAATTTCTGCTGCTTTATTCAGTGGGGATGTGAAGAATTTAAGTGCGGCCGAAATTAAAGTCGGGTTTAAAGATTTTCCAAGTTTTGAACGTGAAAGTGACGAAGATATCTCGTTAGTGGATTTAATTGTAGAAGCGAAGATATCTCCATCTAAACGTCAAGCACGTGAAGATATTCAGAACGGGGCCATCTCCATCAATGGAGAAAAAGTCACTGATTTACAATATATCGTAAACGAAGCGGCTAAGATTGAAGGGGAATTCATCCTAATTCGTCGTGGGAAAAAGAAATACACATTAGTGAAATAAGATAGAGAAAAAGCCGGCTGGAGATCAGCCGGCTTTCGTTTAGAATGAATTCCATTGCAAAAAAAAAACCATCCGAGGATGGTTTTTCCGAAGTGATTAACGAGAGTAGAACTCAACGATAAGAGCTTCGTTAATTTCAGCTGGCAATTCAGAACGTTCTGGTGTACGAGTGAATGTACCTTCTAATTTCTCAGCATCGAAAGTTAAGAAATCAGGAACGAAGTTAGTTGCTTCAACTGATTCTTTGATGATTGAGAAGTTGCGTGATTTTTCACGAACAGCGATTACTTGTCCAAGGGACACTTTGTAAGAAGGAATATCAACGCGCTTTCCATCTACAGTGATGTGACCGTGGTTAACAAGTTGACGTGCTTGACGACGTGTACGAGCTAAACCAAGACGGTAAACAAGGTTATCAAGACGTGATTCAAGAAGAATCATGAAGTTCTCACCATGAACACCTTTGATTTTGCCAGCGCGGTCGAACATTGAACGGAATTGACGTTCAGTGATTCCGTACATGTGACGAAGTTTTTGTTTCTCTTGTAGTTGCATTCCGTATTCAGAAATTTTTCTACGTTGGTTAGGACCGTGTTGTCCTGGTGCGTAAGGGCGTTTTTCTAATTCTTTACCAGTACCTGTTAGGGAAATTCCTAAACGACGGGATAGTTTCCAGCTTGGGCCAGTATAACGAGCCATAGGATGACTCCTCCTTTAAATGTTTTTATTTTGGTAAAATAAAAACCGTGTGTGAATGAACAATCATGACCATTTTGTTTTCATGTACCTTCGCCCTAGCAGCAGAGAGTTACGAGATACACCTCTGAATGGAGGAACAAAATGAGAACATAAAGGCTGTCACATAGGCTGCAATATTTTACACAAGGAATATTGTATAATAATCTGCTAAGTGAGTCAAGCGGTATCGGACTTTAATTTATGGAGTAATAAAGAGATGAAATTTCAAAATCCTATGAAAAATCCTAGAAATAGGGAGAAAATTTTAGGTAGAACCGTTATACTATAGTGATAAGTTAGAATATTTTATGTAAATAGTTACCATAATCCGAGCGAAATATGTTATGGTTTTGATTATTACTAGTTCTTTAGAACCAATTGTTTTTCGAATATTTTTTATTTAATGAGGATCATTTGAGAAAATAGGCTTTGATATAGGGATGATGTAGATGCAGATTAAAACAGT
This sequence comes from Peribacillus sp. NPDC097295, assembly GCF_044761665.1. Lineage (NCBI taxonomy): Bacteria > Bacillati > Bacillota > Bacilli > Caryophanales > Bacillaceae > Peribacillus > Peribacillus sp. NPDC097295. The sequence goes on along the minus strand of NZ_JBIWCW010000001.1, from coordinate 242,988 downwards.
GCAGTTATTAAATGAATTAAGGATACTTTTCTTTAAGTATATGAAAAATGTGGAAAGGGACCAAGAATTTTTAGAGGGCTTTCTTGTGGAGACCAAGAAACAGCTTTATATGGAAGAGGTAATTTTCTTTAAATTTGATGAGTGGAAGCAGCATTTTTATAAAGAGGCCTCGACTGGCAGTCTTAAGAATTACATTATGAAGTCTTCCGACCAGGAGTATATTGAAAGATTATTGAAAGAAATGAAGAATGATGAAGAGTCCCCTGTGTTTATGCCGCCAGAAACGCTGGATTTCCATATAATTATACCATTTTGGGATAATGGGAACGTCACTGGATTAATAGCCTTGAAAGAACAGGAGGGGAGTTCTTTTAGTTGTTTGACTCCTGAGGAAGGAGCTGCTTTTACCAAGGAATTAGCAACCATTTTAAAAGCGGCTTTATCGATTTCAAAGATGTCAGTAGAGGAGAAACGGAATAGGCAACTATTTAAAGTTACGGAAAAATTTCATTCTTCGATGAATATGGATGCGGTTTTAGGGGAAATCATTTCTACCCTGCATACCATGTACCCATCCTTTGATTATTTTCTGCTTCTCTCCCATGACAATGACAGTCATGAAAATCTGCCCATCAAGGATCTTGAATATGATAGCGAGAATGTAGCAGCCCTACAGGCTTATGTAACAGGCACGATACAGTTCGATGATCATCCATCAGAAAGTCATTCAATTTTATATGCGCCATTAAAAGGTAAGCAGGGAGTGTATGGGGTTCTACAAGTCATTGCCCCTAATACACTAATGTTTCCTGAAAGCGAAATCGAGTTCATTTCTTTATTGGCGAATACGGCCGGAAGCGCTCTGGAAAATGCCAAATTGTATCAGCAATCGAAAAGGCTCGTATCAGATTTGCAGCTGATTAACGAAACGTCCCATCATTTGAATTCCAATTTGCGTTTAAGCGAAACGATGGAATATATGAAAAAACAAATCATGAAGTCCTTTGGTGCCGATCAGACAGGTTTTATTTTACTTTTGCCAGGGGAAAATGTGAATTTATTGACAGGAAGCTCTGATTTTTTTGACTCTGAAGAATCGGGGGTATACGTATCCTTCTTGAAAGAGAAGATTAATAAAGATAAAGAATCATTATTTATAGGTGATTTAAGCGTGAAATGTCCGAATGTTGATGTGAAATACCATTCCCTGATGGCTGTTCCTATGATGGAAAGCAATGATGTTAAAGGGTTTGCTCTCGTTCTACATAAAGAACCCTATTTCTTTTCCTTCGAGATGTTCAAGCTTTTGCAATCACTCATTCATCACTCGAGTTTAGCGATGGCCAATTCCATGCTTCGTGAAGAACTAGAAAAGATGGTCATAACCGATCATTTGACTCGATTGTATTCCAGAAGTTATCTCGATGATAAAATGTCTGAATCTATGGAAGTGGATGAAGAAGGTACTTTCATTCTTATTGACATTGATAACTTTAAGAGAGTGAATGATACGTATGGGCACCAAGTTGGGGATGAAATTTTAATACAGGTTGCCAATCTTATTCAGCATAACATTCGCGATACAGATATCGGGGCCAGATGGGGCGGCGAAGAAATGGCGATTTATCTTCCGAGCATTCCTCTAGAAACTGGCATCATGATTGCGGAACGTTTAAAGGATAAGGTGGGGGAAGAATCCAATCCGAAAGTGACGATCTCCTGTGGCGTAACTTACTGGGCACAAGAGCAGTTCGATAACGTGAAAGAAGTGTTCAAGCGGGCAGACGAGGCTTTATATATGGCTAAGAATTCCGGGAAAAACAGGGTGAATGTAAAGGAATTGCGGCTTTGAACAAGATGAAAGGGAGTGACATGCTGATGCTGTCACTCCCTTTCTCTATTATAAATACTTGCTAAGTGTGTCTGTGAATTTTTCCAAACCTTGCTGATCACTTTCATCAAATCGGTTTGTGATGGGACTGTCGATATCAAGCACGCCGATTAGATTGCCATCCTTGATGAGGGGGATGACTATTTCGGATCTTGTAGCTGCATCACAGGCAATGTGTCCCGGGAATTTATGAACATCCTCGACTCTCATGGTTTTGCGTTCGGCTGCAGAAGTCCCACACACACCCTTGCCCATCGAAATGCGGACGCAAGCTGGAAGTCCTTGAAATGGTCCTAAAACCAATTGGTCTTTTTCGACTAGATAAAATCCGACCCAATTGATATCACTAAGAAATTGGTTAAGCAAGGCTGCCGAATTACTTAAGTTGGCAATCATATTCGGTTCGTCTTCAATAAGGGCTACGAGCTGTTTTTGAACGAGTGCGTAGTTTTCATCTTTTTTTCCTTGATACATTTCGACATTAAACAAAAGGATTCACCTGTCTTCCGCATTTTATTACAGGACTTTCTTTCCAAGTCACTGGTTGAAGAGAAATTGTCGAGAACTTACTAAAGGAGTTGGGCTATTCATACAGAAATTAATCCACAAGACTTGTCTCAAAGAAAGCGAGGGATTATTGATGAATCGCCAGACGCCAACGAAACAAGCTATAGTGGAAGCTGCCCTGCATTTATTTCATTTAAAGGGCTACCATGCAACATCCATACGGGATATCGCGAATAAAGCAAAAGTGAATCCGGCTAATATTGCCTACTATTTTAAGAATAAGCAGGGACTGTTGGAGTTCTGTTTCATTTCATATTTAGAAGAATACCTTATTGTCCTTGAAAGGAACATGGAACAGCTGGAAATTAAAGGACCGCAAGAGTGCTTAATGGATCTAGTGAAGGATATCCTCACTTTCCAGAGAAAGAACTTTTTAGCGGCTCGATTTATTTATGGAGAATCCTCTCTTGATTCGAACTTGAACAGAGAAATTCATTCGACCTATTTTACAAAAGAAAAGTCTTACTTTCAATATGTCTTAGAGCAAGGGATTAAAAGCCGGTATTTTCAGTCGGTCTCCATCCCCATGTTCATGTTGCAGTTAAAGGGTTTACTCTCCGCTCCTGTCCTTCATACCCACTATGCGATGGAGGTTCTGCATGTGTTCCCGCAGGAAGCCTATTATACGAATCTATATGCAGAAGAAGTCGGTCGCTTCCTGGAAGATACATTATTCATCACGGAAGATCTACAACCGCTACTAGCGGGAAGACCCGAAATGTTTAATTGAATGAGTCTTTGAATTCCGAAATGAGCGAATCGAAACCCTGTCCCAAATCTTTAGCCTGATGGGCGTCGGAACCATATACGAGTGGGATGCCAAGATCCATGGCACGTTTCGCAAAGCGTTCAGGAGGATATGGCTCACGACAAAGTGGTTTTACAAATCCAGCTCCGTTATAATCAAGTGAATACCCCTGTTCCTTGATTAAATCCAGAACTCGGTAAACACGGTCGTCGAAGTTATTTGCGGGCGGGAATCGGTGCTGGAATTTATGTACAAGGGTAATATGCCCGATTCGTTTTGGTTTATAAAGCCCTAAATTGGCGTGGATTGATTTCTCTAACGTATCGTAATATTTGGAATATACAGCATCGATGGACCCCAATTCGGTTGCGATGTCATTGAATGTATCATCACTGAAATCGATGCAGTGCCAGTTATGTTCCTCCTTGACGAAATGGACGGATAGGATGCTGTCATCAAGGAATTCGCCAACTTCATTGAGGAATTCTGTCGTTTCCTTTTCGTATCCCTCTATAAAATCAACTTCCAAGCCTCTTTTGATGAGGATTTTGCCTTTGTAATGCTCTTTTAATACGTGGAGCTCTTGAAAGTAATCGAGGAGCAGGGTGGCATCCATTCCGCTGTCCTTTTCTGGGGTGGGATCTTCGAAATTCGGTGGTAAAGGGGCATGTTCCGTAAACGTAATTTCTTTTAACCCTAGTTCGATTCCCCTTGTAATATAATCATTGAATGTATCCGATGAACCATGTGGGCAAAATGAAGTGTGGACATGTCTATCAGATTTCATGTTCTTTCCCTCCCATATAAACGGTATTTGTAGCAATTTTCTACAAAAATTATATTTTTCTCGTCAAAAATTATTGCTAACATGGTATCATAAAAGCATTAAATTGAACATTTTTTACATTTATATATAAAAGAGCGTGGCTGTAAGGATTAGAACAGGGGGCTTACCATGGTATACATATACATACTTGGAATATTAATCGTGTTATTTTTAATTTTCATAATTTGGGGCTATTTTTTCAAAAAAAAATACTTTAAAGAAATTGATCGTTTGGAATCCTGGAAGATCAGTATCATGCATCGCCCCGTTTTGGACGAACTATCAAAAGTTAAACAATTGAACATGACAGGTGAAACAGAAGAAATGTTTGAAAACTGGCGCGTGGAATGGGACGCTATCATTACGGATCATATGCCAGAAGTCGAAGAGCTCTTGTTCGATGCAGAGGAATTTGTCGACAAATTCCGTTTCAGTCGTTCAAAAGAGACTCAGCGAAAAATTACATTGAAGCTAGATGAAATTGAAGAAATGATTAAGAAAATCCTGTACGAATTGAATGAACTTGTTGGTAGTGAAGAGAAGAATCGTCTGGAAATTGAGGATATTAAGGAATCGTATCGTCAATTGAAAAAAACTTTACTTGCCCATCGCCATAACTACGGAAAAGCGGCAGAGAAGCTTGAAGCCTCCCTAGATGAAGTACTGCAGATCCTTCAACAATATGAGGAAGAAACGGAAAATGGAAATTATCTGAATGCGAGGGAACTCGTTCTTTCCATAAAAGAAAAGCTTACTGTCTTGGCCAGTAAAATGGAGATGCTCCCGAGGTTATTGGTCGATAGTCAGTCTGAGTTGCATTCCCAAATAAGCGAATTAAAAGACGGGTATCAGGAAATGGCCGGTCAGGGTTACCTATTGAGTCACATTCAGTTCGAGCAGGAGGTAACCCGCTTGGAGAACGAGCTGGAGCTGTACAAAACTCAACTGGAAAATGCAGAAACCGAAACGGTGGAAACGGGAATCAGGGATGTAAGGGAAAGCATAGAGGTGCTATATGACCTTCTGGAAAAAGAAGTGCTTTCCAAACAATATGTCATGAAAAATGATGAAGTGATCCGGAACATGATTCATGATCTTGAAGACGAGATTGAAGAGCAAAAAACGGAAACTGTCCATGTCCAACAAACCTACCATTTAACGGAAAATGAATTGGAAGCGCAACGGAAAATGGAAAAGCAGATTGCCCAGATTGCGAAACGGTACCAATTACTTGTCTTGAAAATAGAAGATAACGTATTGGCGAGCTCGCTTATCAGTGAAGAAATGCAAGGGTTGGCCAAACAGCTGAACGAATTGCAAGAACATCAAAAAGACTTTTCGATTAAATTACAGGATTTAAGAAAAGATGAAATGGATGCAAGGGATTCCCTATCGGATCTGAAGCGTAAAATGATTGAAACGAGCCGTTTACTCACTAAGAGTAATATTCCTGGTTTGCCGGAAGAGTATAAATTGGTACTTCAGGATGCCAAAGAGAGCGTGGCTGACGTTCAAGGGAAACTTGAGGAAAAGCCACTTGATATGTCGGTTGTCTATATCTATTTGGAAAAAGCAGTTGAACAGGTAAACAAGGTGTATGATAAGGCACATGAACTAATTGAACATATGTATCTGGCAGAAAAGGTGATTCAGTTTGGGAATCGTTACCGAAGCAGTCATGATACGGTTGCCGAAAGCTTGAGGGAAGCCGAGGCGAAATTCAGAAGCTATGAATATCAAGCTGCATTGGAAACTGCGGCCACGGCGATTGAAAAGGTCGACCCAGGCAGCTTACGAAAAATAGGAGCGAATTTAGAAGAAGTCCTTTCCTGAAAACCCGCTATGGCGGGTTTTTTCGTGTGGTAAAACGAATGGTGAGGTTCCCTTGAAAGACAGGTTCCTAATAAAGGCTAAAAAAGGTCATCAAGGCGCTATGGGAACTCCTGATAGAGTAATTTGCCTGAAGGTCCCCAAATGCTCTGGGCTAACCGAAAAATCGCTAGAAGGCTTATGGCCATCTATTGATGCATTAGAATAAAATTAAGAGGGCTTAAATCGAATTTCCTTATTGTTGCCCATGGTTTCATCTTTTTGATTACTAGGGGTTTCCATTCTCTTTCAATTTCAATTATGTTAATATTAGAAGTTGCTAGTGCAACATACGAAACGGCATATAGAAGATTTACCAATATAGATACAAAACATGGAAGGTGAAACCATGATTTATTTTGATAATAGTGCAACAACAAAACCATATCCAGAAGTGATTGAGTCATTTATAAAGGTCTCTACTGATTACTTTGGTAACCCATCTTCCCTTCATGGGATGGGGGTACAGTCGGAAAAATTGCTATCGGCGGCGAGAAAGCAGATAGCTGAATTATTAAAGGTGAAAAGCTCGGAGATTTATTTCACTTCAGGTGGGACCGAATCGAATAATCTGGCGATTAAAGGCGTGGCTCACGCATACGCTAACCGGGGAAAACATATTATCACGACGGCCATTGAGCATCCATCTGTCGGGGATGCCTGCCACTCTTTGGAGGAACAGGGATTTGATGTGACCTACTTGCCTGTCGACGAGAATGGGCAAATTTCCCTTTCCGACCTCGAGCTCGCCTTGCGTGAAGATACGATTCTGGTATCGATCATGCATGTGAACAATGAAGTGGGCTCCATACAGCCAATAGTTGAGATCGGTAAATTGCTGAAGCGACACCCAAAAATACTCTTCCATGTCGACCATGTACAGGGAGCAGGTAAAGTCCATTTGCCAATAAAGGATGCGAATGTAGATCTTTGTACCGTTTCCGGCCATAAAGTTCATGGGTTAAAGGGTACAGGCATCCTTTATATCCACGAGGGTGTCCGCATTCATTCTTTGTTTCATGGAGGCAACCAAGAGACCAAAATCAGAAGTGGAACAGAAAATGTGGCTGGTATTGTCGCCCTTTCCAAAGCTTTACGGATAAGTATGAATAATCAGCTTCTATACCACGATAAATTGAAGCAAATCAGGAATTATTTATATAACGGGCTTATGAAAATGAATGGGGTATTCGTTAACAGTCCATTAAAAGGCGCTCCTCATATCTTGAATTTTTCCGTGCCTGGTCTTAAATCGGAAGTATTGCTTCATGCGCTTGAAGAAGATGGAATATACGTCTCGACAACAAGTGCCTGCTCTTCGAAAAAACGGACGGCAAGCAAGACAGTCGATGCGATGTTCCATAACCCGAACCGCTCCGAGAGCGTGATACGAATCAGTACCACTTACAGCAATGAACTAGAAGAAGCAGAGAAAGTCCTGGCAGCGATCCAGAAAATAGTCGCTAATTTAGAAAAAATAATGAGGGTTGCGAAATGAAATTTGATCATATAATTATTCGCTATGGCGAAATCTCCACGAAAAAAAGAAACCGCAAAGGCTTTGTGGACAAGATGAAGGCACATATCCGCTGGAGTTTAAAGGATATCGAAGGTGTGCAGCTGACTTCCAATCGGGAACGGATGTATGTCCTGTTAAACGGAGTCGATCACAAACCGGTCATTGAACGCTTAAAAGGGATTTTCGGGATTCAATCCCTGAGTCCTGCGATTAAAATCGATCGTGACCTGGAAGTTATGAAAAATGCGGCTTTGTATTACTTGAACAACACCCTTGAGGAAGTCGCTACATTTAAAATTACGACAAAACGGGCTGACAAGGATTTCCCATATAATACCGATGAAATAAATCGAGCGCTAGGCGGCCATTTGCTGCGTAATACAGAAGATTTAAAGGTTGATGTTAAGAACCCTGATTTGAACTTGCTTGTAGAGGTGCGTCGTGAAGCGGTGTATCTAACTGGTGAAATTATTCCAGGAGCCGGTGGCCTGCCATTTGGTTCAAGCGGTAAGGCAATGTTGATGCTTTCAGGTGGAATCGATAGTCCAGTTGCTGGATTCCTTTCAATGAAGCGTGGGTTGGATGTAGAAGCCATTCATTTTTACAGTCCTCCTTTCACAAGTGAACGTTCACGTCAAAAAGTGATTGACTTGGCAGGGAAGCTTGCTGAAATAAGTGGTAGTATGAAGGTCCATATCGTTCCTTTCACTGAAATTCAGTTATTGATTCAGAAGCAGATTCCGGAGAACTACTCCATGACGACAACTCGCCGCTTAATGATGCGCGTTGCGGACAAAATCCGTGAAAAGGAAGAAGCGATGGCACTGATTACAGGAGAAAGCCTTGGGCAGGTAGCAAGTCAGACGATGAGCAGTATGTATGCCATCAATGAAGTGACGAATACACCCATCCTTCGTCCGTTAATCACGATGGATAAGACTGAAATCATTAAATTGGCGAGAGAGCTGGATACGTTTGAAATTTCGAATTTGCCATTCGAGGATTGTTGTACGGTCTTCACGCCGGCAAGTCCAAAAACCAAGCCAAAACGGGAAAAAGTCAATTATTATGAAAGCTTCGTTGACTTCGAAACGTTAATCGAAAAAGCGGTATCTGATACAGAGATAGTGACTGTCCAACCTGGGCAGGTATTCGATGATAAGGAAGCGATGGAAGACCTTTTCTGAAACCCTACAATTACCAATAAATAAGTTTGAATGAAGCCACGTGTTTTAACACACTCTATAATCACAAGGAGGTGAAAAACACATGGCAAACAACAACAGCTCAAACGATTTATTGGTACCTGGAGTGGAACAAGCTCTAGAACAAATGAAATACGAAATTGCTTCAGAATTTGGAGTACAACTTGGTGCTGATACTACAGCTCGCGCTAACGGATCAGTTGGTGGAGAAATCACAAAACGTCTAGTTCAAATGGCTGAACAACAATTAGGCGGAGGATACAAACGATAAGATAATTTAATAAATATGGCTACAGAGAGCGGGTGTTATCCCGCTCTCTTTATTTATTTTCTAAAAACAAACCGTTATGATATTAAAATGGAGAAGTATCTTGTATAATGAGTAGGTACTAAGAGTTCGTGATTGGAGGAGAAGAGAATGAAACGTGAAGATTTATTAGCTCCGGAACATTATAACTTAGTGAGTGAAATGGAACGTTTTGCAATAGATCCGGAAAAAGTGGCTGTACTTTGGGAAAATGAAACCGGGGACAAAAAACAACTTACATATGAGAACTTATTAAGAAGCGCAAATAAATTCGGTAATGCCTTTATAAAAATGGGACTGAAAAAAGGTGATACAGTTCTGATCATCATTCCTCGTCTAGTGGAAGCGTATCAAGTATATTTAGCTGCTCTAAAAATCGGCGTGGTTGTCATTCCATGCTCCGAGATGCTTCGCGCCAAGGATTTACAATATCGAATCAACCATGGCGATGTAAAAGCAATAGTTAGTTATCATGAATATACGAATGAATTCAATGACGTAAAAGAAGCGGAAAACCTCTTGAAATTCTCGATTGGGCAACAAGTGGACGGTTGGAATGATTTGAATGGTCTAGCCGAAGAGGAATCCGACCAGCTTGCTTTGGCGGATACGAAAAGTGAGGATATGGCTTTCCTATCCTACACTTCAGGTACGACAGGCAATCCTAAGGGAGTCGTTCACACTCATGGATGGGCATATGCCCATTTAAAAACATCCGCCGCAAACTGGTTGGGGATAAGCGAAGGCGATATCGTTTGGGCCACTGCTGGACCTGGGTGGCAGAAGTGGATTTGGAGCCCGTTCCTTGCAGTCCTTGGAACAGGAGCGACAGGACTATCTTATCACGGTAGATTTGAACCGAAAAAATATTTACAGTTGCTACAGGATTATAAAGTGAATGCATTTTGTTGTACGCCTACAGAGTACCGCTTGATGGCCAAAGTGGACAATCTTGATGAATACAACCTGTCCGCTCTTCATAGCGCTGTATCGGCTGGAGAACCACTGAATCAAAAGGTGTTCGAGGTATTCAAAAGTCATTTCAATATCGAAGTTCGTGACGGATATGGCCAAACGGAAAACACGCTTTTGGTCGGCGTAGTAAAAGGCATGGATATTAAACTGGGCTCAATGGGTAAACCTACGCCCGGAAATCATGTTGAAATCATCGATGACGCCGGTAAGCCATGTCCTCCTGGTGTGGTAGGGGATATCGCGGTACATGTAGATACGCCTGCCCTTTTTAAAGAGTATTTTAAAGATCCAGAACGTACGGCCAGACAATTTCGCGGTGACTATTATGTAACAGGCGATCAAGCTAAAAAGGATGAAGAAGGTTATTTCTGGTTTGAAGGTCGATCCGATGACATCATCATCAGTTCCGGCTATACAATCGGACCCTTTGAAGTGGAAGATGCGCTCGTTAAACATCCATTTGTCAAAGAATGTGCAGTCGTTGCGAGCCCTGATGAAGTGCGGGGAAATGTAGTGAAAGCGTATGTTGTCCTAACGGATAATGTGGACCCGAATGAACCTGATTTAATTAGGACTCTTCAGCAGCACGTGAAAACTATGACAGCACCTTATAAATACCCAAGAAAAATAGAATTTTTACAAGAACTACCGAAAACGACATCCGGTAAGATCAAGCGAATTGACTTACGGAAGAGGGAAGAAGGACTTCTTGAAAAATAATGAATAAACCATGAACGTCAGCGATTATGCTGGCGTTTTTTTATTGAAGCAAAAATATAGGATTTAAAGAAATGTGGTGTTACACTTACTGAATATTATTGGATAATTAAGAGTGCATAAAGGGGATGAGGATGTTCGAAAAGACTGATCAGTTTTATAAAAAGAGCCGGAGTGGAAAAGCTTATCAACAAACACTTGTGGGTGGGATTCATATCTAGATAAAAGAATTTTCTCGCAATATTTCCTGGGAAATCGACCTGAATGGACAAAGTTTGCTTCCGGCGGCTAGCCATTGCCATTAATGTCCCATGGAAAGATTTAATAGAATTTCAGAAAATTCTTCCAAAAAAGCGTACACGAAGTAGATGGAATGATTCAATAGAAAGAAGGCAGCTTATGAAAATGGATGAACAAAAAGAAGGGGCTATTTATGCAGCCGTTTCTTATATGATGTGGGGCGTTGTCCCGATATACTGGAAATTCCTCCAGGGCGTTGGAGCAGTGGAGATTTTAGCTCAACGAGTGTTATGGTCCTTCGTCTTCATGATGGTTTTATTGATATTCATGAAGAAATGGCGGGCTTTTGTAGCGTATATTAAAAAAATCATGGGTAATCCGAAATTATTTGCCGCCTTATTGACGGCTTCACTATTGGTTACAGCCAACTGGGGCATATTCATCTGGGCTGTTAACTCAGGACGGATTCTTGACACGAGTTTAGGTTATTATATCAACCCGCTTGTCAGCGTTTTGTTGGGTGTTATCGTCTTGAAGGAAAAATTAAACAAAGCACAGGTTATGTCGTTCATCCTCGCTGGAATCGGTGTCCTGATTCTCGGGATTCATTTTGGTACGATCCCTTGGGTTTCTCTCATTTTGGCGATCACCTTTGGCCTGTACGGATTGGCGAAAAAGATGATCAAGGCGGAGTCTGCTGTAGGGCTAACACTCGAAACGATGATGATAACCCCGCTTGCATTGGGTTATTGGATTTATTTGCTGTTTCAGTCCGAGTCGCAATTCACAGCATCGAGTGGAACGAGTCTGCTATTGATTGGGGGCGGAATCGTTACGGCAATCCCTCTTTTATATTTTGCAAAAGGTGCAGAAAAGGTGCCTTTATCCATGCTAGGTATCCTGCAGTACATTGCGCCGACCCTAACTCTGATCATCGGGGTTTTCGTGTATCATGAGAGTTTTACAAAAGCGCATCTATTGGCCTTTATCTTCATTTGGTCTGCTTTGGCCGTTTATACACTATCCGTCACCAAATGGGGTAAAATGGGTGCTCATAGATTGAAAAAGAAAAGGAATATTGGTGCATAACAATATGCTTGGAGGAATTCCTCCAAGCGTTTTTTAGGTTAGATAGGTGTTGGATCCTATTTCACCGAAAATTATCTGTTTAAGGAGGCTTGAGCCGAGGGAATCGGTGTCGTCACGTGCCTTATTTATCGAGTAGGGCTTATAGAGCGAACTATCGATAGAGATGATATGCGTTGTGAGGTATGCGGATATCATGGATCCCAAAATCCTGTTTCCGTTTAATTCGTCTATGATTTCTTGTTGATCCGTTACCCCGATTCCATGTGCAAAAAAGAGATTCTCGTCTAACATTATGGCATTTTCCCCTTGCCATTCGGGAGCATATGGAGTAAAATCCGGGTTTTTGAAGTATAAACAGTCCCCAGGCAAATAATCGAACCCTTCGTGGACAAGAATCGATAGGTTTTGATGATAGTGCCAGTTGTAAAGAAATAAATCAGGAAAAATGCGGTCAAAATTAGTAGGTCCAATCGATTCCAATATGGCTTTGTAAAATACGACCAATATCGCCGTTCCACACTCGAAAGCATATAGTTGACCGTTGATGAAAATATCATTCAGTGCAACGTGTGGAGGGATCTTCGGCCATAATTCGAAAGCTCGATTTCCAGTGAGTCGCCATACTCGTGGATTGCACATAGAATCTTCAAGGATGGTGAACTCTGCCCCACTCTGGTCTAACAATTGAGCGGCTTGGATGACGTTCAGCCGCATCTTTAGGTCAAACTGAAAATCTTCTGTCGTATCAAACTCAAAAACGGTCGGGTATCTTGCCATAAGTTGGAGGATGGTTAATAGATTCTTGGATGTTATCCCAGCTTGTAGCTGACTAACACTGATCGGTTTCTGACTGATTTTTATCATGATAATATCCGCCTTTTGGTATGGTTAATATAAGGGGTTTTTACAGTTCATATTATGTATATGAGGATGTGTGTAAAAGTGTTAGACCTAGAGAATGGGCGTTCACCCTCACTCAACATTGAAGGGAAATATAAAAAAAGCTTGGAAGTGGATATCCTCCAAGCTTACTGTGTTCATAAAAAAGTCCGTTTTACTTTTTCCCAATAGGAATTATTCTTCAACTTGACGGTTTTGATGATTTTTTTACTTAAGCGCACCTTGATTTTCTCTACATTGCTTATACTCAACGCTTCATTGTCCAAACCGATGATCGGGTAGCTTGGCCCGTTTTGACCTAGGTGGACGGTCAATGTTCTATCGCCGCTCAGGATGAATGAAGAGCCTAATGTCCGGTAGGTATTATTGTTGATTGAGGCGAGTTCACTCACTTGAAAGCAAGGGAGAAGAGGGTCGACAACAGCACCATTCACGGACTTATTATAGGCGGTGCTGCCCGTAGGTGTCGCGACGACGATCCCATCCCCCCGTAAGGTCTCAAAATGGTTGGAATCGATGAAAATATCCATGATGAAGGTTTTGATGACGGATGTGCGGATGCTGAGTTCATTCAAGGCATGCAAGAAAGGTTGGTCATCAAGCTGGATGTCAATGACGGGATATTTACGAACTTCGATTTGCTCGTTTGTCATGGCTACGATCATTCTGTTGATGTCTTCCATGTGAAAATCGCAATACATGTTCAGGTTGCCTGTGGTAGAGACGCCCGCATATAAACAGCCATCCTGAAAACCAGTCTTGCGGACTGCCTGTAGGAAAGTACCGTCATCACCGATGCTTACGATAATGTTGGCTTTTGAAAAGTCTTTAACGATTTCAAATGAATACTGTTTCGCCAATGATGCCAATCTCTTCATGTTTTGTATCATCTCACCGTTCTGTACATGGAAAAAATAAATGTTTCGGCGTTTGTTCATCTTGATTCCCCCAGTCAATATGTATAGTGTTGAAAGGTTTTCTTTACAAAATTCAAGAAAAAAGTTGACAAAACAAGCTGGCTTCTCATTTCCAATTAGAGGATTATTTGCTACAATTCTAAGATGGTCTCATCTTACCATGAATTGAAACTTTTTTGTTTGCAGTTCGTAAGATTAAGAGGGTAAGAAATTTAAGGGGGAACACAGATGAATGGAAAGCGTTGGGCTGCTTTGGGAATTGCAGCCGTTTTATTTGTTGTATCTATTGGTGTGAATTTGGCAACCACTTTATTTGCAACCGATACAGAAAGTGTTATAGAAGGATTTTTCGAATCCGATAGCGGTTTTTACGAAGAGGTTATAGAAGAAGGTTCAGATCCTACGAATGTGATAGCGGTATTGGATGTGGATGGAACGATTCAGGATACAGGTGAGGCTTCCCTGTTAAGTTCAGAAACATACAATCACCGTGACTTCATGGATAAGCTGCAAATGGCTGAAGAGAATGACGATATCAAGGGAATCATCCTTCGAGTGAATTCTCCCGGTGGCGGCGTAGTGGAAAGTGCCGAAATCCATGACAAAATCCTTGATATAAAAGATGTGAAAAAGCCAGTCTATGTTTCCATGGGTTCCATGGCTGCTTCCGGCGGATATTATATTTCTGCACCAGCCGATAAGATCTTTGCCAGCCCTGAAACGATGACCGGCTCACTCGGTGTCATCATGCAAGGGTACAATTACGAGAAGTTAGCCGAAAAATATGGTGTCGAATTTGAAACAATCAAAAGCGGTACATACAAAGACATCATGAGCCCAACGAGGGAAATGACCGAGGACGAACGGAAAATCCTCCAAAATATGATTGATAATTCGTATGATCAATTTGTTAAAATCATCGCCGATGGCCGTGACATGTCTGAGAAAGAAGTAAGGAAGATTGCCGATGGCCGGATTTATGACGGACGCCAGGCAAAAGAAGTTAACTTAATTGACGAATTCGGCCATTTGGATGATGTGATCGCTGCAATGAAAGAAGATATCGATCAACAAGATGCGCAGGTCATTCGTTATACAGGAGAAGCCGGTTTCGGTTCGCTGTTCAGTATGGGAGCACAAAAAATGATGGGGAATGATGTGGAAACGGCCGTATTGACAAAAATCCTTTCCTCTTCAAATTCTCCACGCTTGATGTATTTGTATGCGGAATAGGGGGGCTGAAGGATGACGGAACAATATGAAAGCAATGAACGAATCGTACCATCCAATCTATCAGAACAGGAAGAAACCATTCGGACTGAGGCATTGCCAGCCCAGCCGATTGAGAAAGATGACGAAGTGAAAGTGGTGTTCTTTGCTGGCTTTTGGATGAGGTTTTGGGCCTATTTAGCAGACTTATTCGTCATCGGGAGTTTGAATCGCATATTGATTCATCCCATTTTTAAGTTTTATAAAGGGTCGGATAACCTTTGGTTTTCTGCAGAAGCCTTATTAACGGGCATTATCTTTTTCCTTTATTTCATCTTGATGACCAAATTCTTTAACCAGACGTTAGGGAAAATGATTTTTGGCTTGAAGGTAGTCGGCTTGAAGGAAGAGACGATTTCGTGGGGTACGGTATTATTCAGGGAATTGTTTGGCCGCTATATTTCCAAGGTCACATGGGTAGGTTATCTACTTGCTGGTCTTTTACCTAAGAAACAGGCTTTGCATGATATCTTTGCAGACACGAGCGTTGTTTTAATTAGAAGGTAGTCTTTTTAATTCATAAACCTGTCGGACTGTCATTTTGGTCCAACAGGTTTATTTTTTTTTGCCCAGGCCGATAATGAATGGCTGAAAGGGTGTGGACGTGTGAAATGGTTTTTAATCATAATGGCTATCCTCATAGCGGTGTTGTTCCTGCTCGTTTTCACGAAAATCAGAGTGCACTTTTCCTATAAACGTGTTCAAAAAGACGATCTTATTCATATGAGAATGACGGCTTGGTTCGGCCTTTTCCATTACATAATGAAGGTACCGGTCATAAAAAAGGATGACGAATCGGCGTCCCTCATCGTAGAGAAAGAAACAGGCATGTTGGATGAACAGAAAAAAGAATCAACAGAAAAGGTTACAGTGGAAAATCTCCTGAACGGTTTAAGCGACATGCGGACTCTGATTCACCACATAGTTGATTTACATCGGATCATCCGGAATTTCCTTGGTAAAATCCAAGTAAAAGAGTTTGCCTGGCATAGTGTGGTAGGTACGAAAAATGCTGCCCAAACGGGAATACTTACAGGGAACTGCTGGGCTCTTAAAGGATCCATCATCGGGTTATTGACCACCTACCTGGATTTTCGGGTCATGCCAATCTATACGATAACTCCGGATTTTTATCGAAAACAGGCCAATACGTCAATCACTTGCATAGCAGAATTCAGAATCGGGCAAGCTATACTGACTGGGATAAAATTGCTTCGTTATTGGAAGGGCGGTAAAGTGTCATTCAAGTCTAAGACATTAGCGAAGTTTAGTGGAGATTCGAATCAACAATCGATGTAGAGTGGAGGAGTTTATATGTCTGATCACCCAATACAAGGGTTAATGAAAGAAGCCATGGAAAACCTGAAAGAAATGGTGGATGTTAACACGATCATCGGAGATCCGGTGGAAACCCCTGATGGAAGTGTCATCTTGACCGTTTCTAAAGTCGGTTTCGGTTTTGCAGCTGGAGGCAGTGAATTCGTGATCGACGGAAACCATCAAGGGCAGCAACAAGGTACTTCCAAACAACCATTCGGTGGTGGTAGTGGTGGTGGCGTATCGATAACGCCTATCGCATTCCTAATAGTTGGCACACATGGCGTGAAGATGATTCATTTAGATGAAGGTACCCACCTTCTGGAGAAAATGCTGGATTTGGCCCCGCAGGTTGTTGATAAAATTCAGTCCATGCTGGCCAAGAAAGATAGTCAATCGAACAAAGATAGCGGTCAAAGAAATTCAATGAACAGTCAACAAGCTAAACAGCAGCCTAAACAGAACTTGGATTTCTAAATGCGACTCGGCGTCCGCCGAGTTTTTCTTTTGGGTAATTTAGATTCTTAAATTCAATTAATTGCAAAATTACGATAAAACAAATATCATAAGGCTTGTATATAAGCATATAAAGGAGGAATTTTTAATGGCTTCAGTTACTTTTAAAAACAACCCGGTCACTTTAGTGGGACCAGAACTTAAAGTTGGGGACAAGGCTCCTGATTTTACAGTATTGGCTAATGACTTAACACCGGTTACACTAAGCGACTCTAAAGGCTCAGTCCGCATTATCAGTGTAGTGCCTTCCGTTGATACGGGTGTGTGTGACGCACAAACACGTAAATTCAATGAAGAAGCGTCTAAACTGGATAATGTGAAAGTATTGACGATTAGCAATGATCTTCCTTTCGCACAAAAACGCTGGTGTGCAGCAAGCGGATTGGACAATGTCCAAGTTCTTTCCGATCACCGCGACCTTTCTTTCGGAGAAGCTTACGGTGTCGTGATGCAAGAACTTCGTTTATTGGCTCGTTCAGTATTCGTGGTCAACAGCAACGATGAAATTACGTATGTTGAATATGTAAGTGAAGGTACGGATCATCCCGATTATGAAGGTGCCATCGAGGCAGCTAAAACTGCAAAATAAGAAAAGATTATTTTCTAACCAGGCGCATTGTGCCTGGTTTTTATTTTTGACGTGGAAGTGCCTTCAACAAGGTAACGTAGAAAATCCACCAGATGTAATATTGAACGGAAATAGGCATCCTTAATTAGGGAAAATTCTGTTAAATGACCCAGGGGCGATAAACAGGGCATACGACTTGTAACTCTTACTCCTTACCTTTAAAATAAGGACAGAAGCAAACAGGAGGAATAAATAAGTGAAGTCTACCCTAGTTGAAGAACTATTTTATGAATTTGATGAAACGACCAAAATACTGCAAGAAGAACTATCATGTACATATCTCGATGCATTGGGAGAAACAGGAGAGAACTTCTTCCAAGGTAAAGTGATGCAGGAAGAGATCAGTGAAGAGTCGAAGAAAGTTTTAAAAAAGCATTATACGGAATTTTCCTTGGAGAAGTATGAGAAGGAAGCCATACGTAAAGCTTACCAACTCTCTATTCTGAAAGGCATGCAGCAAAGTGTACAACCGAACCATCATATGACTCCGGACGCCGTGGGGATTTTCGTCAGCTATTTAGTCGGCAAATTCACGGCCAACCAAAAAGAGCTTGTCATGTTAGATCCAGCTGTTGGAACGGGCAACTTACTATTTGCCATCATGAACCAGTTGACCGATAAAAATATTGAATCATTTGGCGTTGAGATTGATGAGACTTTAATCAGGCTTGCCTATGCAGGGGCTAATCTTCAAGAGCATCCACTGTCATTTTTCAATCAGGACAGCCTTGAACCGCTCTTCATTGACCCTTCGGATGTTGTGGTTAGTGACTTGCCGATTGGTTATTATCCGAATGATGTTCGTGCATCGGAATATGAACTGAAGGCGGAAAAGGGTCACTCTTACGCACACCATTTATTCATAGAGCAAAGTGTTAATCATGTGAAGGACGGCGGGTATTTATTCTTCATTGTCCCTAATAATCTATTTGTTTCGGAAGAAGCGCCGAACCTCAATGGTTATTTGAAAAAATATACCCACATCCAAGGGATGGTGCAACTCCCGCTTTCGATGTTTAAAAATGAAGCAGCAGGAAAGAGCATTTTAATTCTTCAAAAGAAAAAAGACGGAGTCGAGGCTCCAAAGAAAGCGTTGTTGGTACAACTTCCGAAGTTATCGGACTTCGATGCAACGAGATCTGTCATGAACCAGATGGACAATTGGTTTATAGAGGAAAAATAAAAAAAGCTCATGCTAAATTAACCTGTACCCTATAGAGTGGACACTTTAAAAAGTCACTCTATAGGGTACTTTTTTGTATTCAGAAGATACAGGGGATTGGAGAAACATAAAATAAATGAGTAACCAGAACTTTATCGCTGAAAATGAAATCGGTAAGGTACGAAGTGGGGCTTTGATATGGAGAGTGCAGGTGTGGACCGGGTACAGGCAGCCGGTAAAAGAAGGCCCCTCATGAAAAATCGAAAAAAGCAATCCAGATGAAGGGGAAAATGAATACCGGATCCGATAGTAACTAATTTTTATAAATTGTGAAATTTACACTATTTTTATATATTATAGTCGATGCTATACTGATTTAAATTGTGATGGAGATAATTGGTTTGTTGGCATATAACGGTACAGAAACCAGACTAAATACACTAAAGGTTCATAACGACTAGAGGTTCTTAAAACCGGTTAGTAAGGTATAGTTGAATTCTGGATGTAAAATGAATCCAGCTCCAATTAGTTTTTTCAATCATCCAATAGAAAAAACATCCGGAGGGGAAAAGCATGAAGAAATTAATGGGGAGACGGAGGCTGCCAAAAATGATGGCGGTTGCCGTATCTACGACGTTGCTTGTTGGTTATTCTGGTACGGCCAACGTCTTGGCAGCTCCGACTATGGGGAGTATAGAGGTAGCTTCAGAGAATAACGCCACTGAAACGAAATCTACTAGTGTTACTACATTTGAGTTATTTAGCAATAGGTCATTATTAGATGCTTACAATGCCATGTACAAAATGGCCAGTGGTAACATTCAATCCTTGGAAAACAATGGTGGGAGTTATTCTACTAGTACTCTTGCCAATATGCTTGATGGTAATTTGGATACGCATTGGGAAACCGGAAAACCGAACGCTACCTCTTTTACGAATGAAATAACCTTCAAGTTTGATAAAGCGACCAAATTAGATAGAGTGGTATATGCACCGAGATTAACGGGTGCCTCTGGTAAGGGTTTCGCAAAAGAGTTTGAAATTTATGGATCAACAACAAATGATAGTGACGACTTTGAATTGGTCGCTTCAGGTGAATATAAAGGGAATGTAAGAGATGCTATCGAAATACAGTTCAATCCAACAAAGTTCAAACAATTGAAGTTTGTGTTTAAAAAAGCGAATGAACAATGGGCCGCGGCATCTGAGTTTATGTTTTACAAGGAAGATGCGATCGCTAAAAAGATGAACGGGCTGTTTGAAGACGAAAAGCTGACAAAGGTTAGCGATGCTTACAACACACCGGAAAAATTAGCAGCTTTAGAGAAAGAAATAGCAGCGCATCCATTCCAAGAGGATTTCATGGAGCGTATTGAGGACGCAAAAAATGTACTAGCCATGGAAGAGATCTTTCCTTCTACGACAAAGACAAAAGCGTTTAAACATTATGGTAATGCTGCCTATAAAGAGCATTTCATGATACCACTGACTAATCTTAAACGTATTACAAACAACGGTGGTCATTATGCACAGTCCGTTTTGAAGAACGCTGTGGACGGAAACACAGATACATACTGGGAAACAAATAGAGCTAATACGGCTGATTTCAAAAACACAGTGGAAGTGGAGTTTAAGGATGCCGTTACAATCGACCGCTTAGTGTACGGGGCCCGTCCGAGCGATAATAAAGGATTCATTACTGGATTTGATGTGTATATCTCTCCAACATCTGCAGGTGAGACCTATCAATTGGTTTCGAGTGGAAGTCATAGTAAAGTGAGTGGGCTGATCGAGGCCAAATTCAATCCTGCAAAGGCAAAACGTGTAAAGCTCGTGGTTACAGACTCCGATCAAGCGTGGGCAACCTTGTCTGAGCTAGCGTTCTTTACAAAAGATGAGATAGCCGACCAAGTGGAGGATTTATTTACAGACGGTACCCAAAGTGCGATCAAGGAAGCCTACAACTCGTTAACTAAGATTAATGAGCTGGAGACTAAGGCTAAGAACCATTTGCTGTATAACGATTTGTTGCCGGACTTAGAGTTAGCCAAGAAAATTGTACAAGGTCAAGTGAAGATCGAGGGTACGATCATTCAGGCGGAGCAGGTGGGGAACCGGAGAGGCTATGCGTCTAGTCGGCTAAAATCAAATGTCGGCTCCAATCTGCAATCAACAGGGTTAGCAGCAAAGGCCGGAGCGAAGATCACTGTGTACGTCGAAGCGAACGGGGCCACTAAATTACCCGCCATGGTGTTTTCTCAGACCCAAGGGTCATGGTCTAGTTGGAATCGAAGCGTGCAGCTGACGAAAGGGAAAAATGTCATCACCGTGCCGAAGGTTTCGCAAGATGGCTATGGATATGCAGTAACGAGCGGTGGTGCGATCTATATCACCAATCCTTATACGAAGAGCGAGCAGGGTGGAACGCCTGTCATCCGCATCGAAGGCGCGCAAGACTTCCCGGTGATGACAAAGGATACTAATCCGGATGCGTTCAAAGCGGAATTGGCTAATCATAAAGCTAAAGTAGATGCGGACAAAGCGAAACATGCCAATCTAGCAGACCGTGAAATGTTGGATGTCGTAGAGTTGGTTAGTGACCATATCATCTATTCGGGTACGACATCAGCGGCCTACAAGGCCTATATAACGGAGGGAAAAGATCCAAAGGCTACGGTCGATGGGTATGACAAGTGGATGCATCGCATCTTCAGTTTCCACGGCATAGATGGCACCAACCAAAACCGCAAGTCAACAAGCATCCGAGAAAACATTCGTTTGATGCAACCGTATGGCTTCATGTATGCAGCAGGTGACCATACAGGCATTCAGCTCAATGAAGAAGGACTCCTCTTCAATGATTTGAGCAAGGTGTATCCTGGATGGGGGTTGAATCATGAAATCGGCCACAGGATCGATAACGGGGCAAGGTTGTGGGGAGAAGTGACCAATAACATGACATCTATGGGGATGTCCGTTAAGTATAAATCGATTGATAACCGGATCCCGTACAACGATATTTATCAATATGTCATCGGCGAAAATAAAGTGGACTTCGATTCGCTTGGCCTTGCAGAAAAGCTAGGTGCTTTCTGGCAGTTGGAAATGGCACATCCCGGTTATTGGGCAGAACTAGAGAACTTATATCGTGAACGAAATATCCAGTCGGCTAGTGAAGCGCAAAAACAGCAAAACATGGTCAAAATATCTTCGGACGTATTGAAAAAAGATCTAAGCACTCACTTTGCCCGTCATGGCTTCAACATTACCGAAGCAACGAAAGCGTACACGGGAAAATATGAAAAACCGGACAAGTATTGGTACTTGAACAATAGTGTAATCAACTATAAAGGGAATGGGTTCACAGAAGATGCTTCAGTGGATGTAAACATTGCGACCAATGAGTCCAAAAAGACAAATATGCTAACATTCGCCATGGATAATGCAAATAAGAGCCATGCATTGGGGTATGAAATTCTTCGCGATGGTGAACTGATTGGATTTACATCCAGTGGCTCATTTACGGATAAAAATGTAGATGCAAAGCAGAATTACGATTATCAAGTTGTGGCATATGATAAAAAGTTAAAAACGCTAGATCCAGTGGGTGTGAAGGCATTCAAGCCAACTCTTTCTGTATCTGATCAACTGACGCTTAAACTTAATCAAGCATTTAACGCTCCTGATTTTGTAAAAGCGTATGATCATAACGGAGCGGACATCACAAGTGATGTACAAGTACAGTCCTCAAATTTGGATATAACAAAAAGAGGGGACTATCAAGTCACTTTTGTTGTGACGAGTCAAGGTGTCACAGAAACAGAAACGGTTGATGTTAAAGTGGTCAGTGACTACGATTACCTATCTGATATTAAAACAAAATCATATAAAATCGATTGGGGTGGTTTGAAATTAGATAAAGCGCCGCAAGGAGGAAGCATCCAGCTTCTACGCGATGGTGTAGCGGCAACATATGAAAAAGGAATTGGCGCACATGCTAATTCTGAGATTGTCTATGACGTTGCCGGGAAGGGCTATAATCATTTTGAAAGTTATATTGGTATTGACCAAGCAATGAAAGGTCAAAATGCTTCTGCTACCTTTGAAGTCTGGGTAGATGATGAGAAGATTTACACTAGCGGTGTATTCGGTTCGGGAACAGAGCATCAGTTTATCAAGGTGCCCATCAAAGACGGAACTAAAACGGTTAGTTTAGTCACGACGGATGCGGCTGAAAACCATAACACATCGGACCATACGGTTTGGGCGGATGCGAAGTTTACGAAAGATGATAGCAAACCGGTGATTTCGGTTAAATCTGAAGCGACTAAGGTTGGAGCACCTATCGATATCGAAGGGGATTATTCAGCTACTGACGTAGAGGATGGCAATTTGACATCTAAAGTTAAAATCACAGGAACAGATCGAGTTGATTTCGATAATCCAGGGAAGTATGACATTACGTATACCGTAACAGATAGTGATGGAAATGAAATGACAGCAATTCGTACAGTGTCCGTAGTTGATATGAAAGACTACAAATATCTATCTTCTTACAACTGGAAATCTGAAAGCCATACGTATGCAGCTCCTGTGAAAAATAAAGCAACGAGTGGCAATGCTTTACGACTAACAGGTGAAAATGGCAACATTATTTCGTATGAAAAAGGAATCGGAGCACATTCTAAATCAACCATCATATATGACCTAACGGACAAAGATGCCGCCTACTTCTCGTCATTTGTTGGGATAGACAGACAAATGTATAACACGGTAGGTTCCGTTGATTTCCAAGTATTCGTGGATGGTGTGAAGAAATTCGATAGCGGTTTGATGACATCCAATATGGTTCAGAAATATGTTGAAGTGGATGTTGCGGGTGCTCAAGAATTGAAGCTCGTCGTAACGGATGGTGGAAATGGTAACGGATCGGACCATGCGACATGGGCCGATGCAAAACTTCATTATGCAAATGTTAATTGAGAAATCATGAATAAAAAGTTCAACCGATATACTTGGTCAACCCTATAATTCTAAGAACAAGTTTTAGCTAACCAAAAGAGCCCTATTACACATAGCGTGTAGTAAGGCTCTTTTGTATTGGTTTTTATAGTTTCTTTGTTGCACTATACTTCAAATAGTGGATTATATAAGCAAGTGGTTCAGCGTTTAACGGGAGTATATCGATTGAGGCCGCCGTAACTTTATAAACAGTTCACCTTTTATGAAAACACAAGCAGACCTAGAATATATCTTAATCTAAATACAAAGAACTATAATGGTGTATTGGATGCACCCTTCCCAGATACGGCTTAATCTGATGGGGGCTTCATAGATTAAACATGGATTCGCCAAAAAGGGATGCTCTTCTTTTGTGTTTTCAATCGACATTTAGATATAAGGGCTGTTTAAAAAGCATGTGAACGTGTCTTTTGGAAAGCTTTTCTTTTTGAAAGAGGCAGTTCGTCTGGTTAGGAAACTTATTTATTTTTGATCAGGTTGAGAGTGAAATAGAAATGGATTTCATGATAAACTAGTAGAATTACAGTGAGGATGATAATGGATAGTTTCTACTACCCCTTTTATAAGTGCTCGGGACCTATCGGAGAATGATGAAAGCAACTCAAGAACATAGGGACATGCCAAACTTTTTAAAGCGTTTTACATAGGGTACAGTAAAAAAGCATTTGTTTTTTGAATATAAAGAGTTTTTATAATTATTAAATATTTATTGGTAGAATCCGTTACCCATGATAAGATATATACAATATATTGCACGTTTGTAGACTAGCTTAGAGTAAAGGAGCAGGTTGGATGTCTAAAATTATGGCAATAAACGCAGGTAGCTCTTCTTTGAAGTTTCAGCTTATTGAGATGCCTTGTGAACATGTAATTACGAAAGGTCTTGTGGAAAGAATCGGTTTGAAAAATTCCACATTCACTTTGAGTGTTGAAGGCGAGAAGATTACTGAAACGTTGCGCATCCCAAACCATGAAGCGGCTGTCGGACTTTTGCTAGAAAAACTGATTCATCATCAGATCATACGCTCTTTCGACGAAATAGATGGCATGGGCCACAGAGTTGTGCATGGTGGTGAAGTGTTTAGCGACTCAGTCTTAATTACAGAGGAAGTAATAGAAAAAATTGAGAAGCTCTCGGAACTAGCTCCCCTTCATAATCCTGCTAATGTTACGGGAATCAAGGCTTTCCGGCGAATAATGGGTGACGTTCCGGCGGTTGCTGTATTTGATACGGCCTTCCATCAAACCATGGAACCAAGCTCATATATGTATAGCTTGCCATTTGAGTACTATGAAAAATACGGTATTAGGAAATATGGATTTCATGGGACATCGCATAAATATGTATCCCAACGTGCAGCAGAAATGATTGGAAGGCCTATTGAACAGGTACGGTTAATATCCTGTCATTTGGGAAATGGTGCTAGCATCACGGCCATCAAGGAAGGAAAGTCAATCGACACATCGATGGGCTTCACCCCTTTGGCAGGTGTGACGATGGGAACACGTTCAGGAAATATCGATCCGGCTTTGATTCCGTACATCATGGAGAAAACTGGGACAACTGCAGATGAAGTGCTGGATGTCTTGAATAAGAAAAGTGGCATCCTCGCACTGTCTGGCTTCTCAAGCGACTTACGAGATATTCAATTGGAAGCTGATAACGGAAATGAACGGGCTGAACTTGCACTGGAGGTGTTTGCTGGTCGCATACATAAATACATCGGTTCTTATACAGCGAAAATGGGCGGTGTGGACGGAATCATCTTCACAGCCGGGATTGGCGAAAATAGTCAAACCATCCGTGGGAGAATATTGGAGGGGCTTGAATTTATGGGGGTATATTACGATGAGGACTTAAATCGTACCTCAGGGGTGGAAGCCTTCATAAATTCACCATTTTCTCCGGTGAAAATCATGGTCATTCCTACCAATGAAGAAATCATGATCGTCAGAGATACGATGAATATTATAATGAATGAAAGTTTAGAAGATATATTTTCTTAAACTTAAGAAACCTCCTTACCGATGTGGTGTGTAAGGAGGTTTTTTATGGCCCTTCCCTGGTTCCTTTTTTCATGACCTTCTAGGCAGGATCATGCATTCTTTCGAATGCTTGAAAAATGCTCCTATGTGGTATACTTGAAGGGAGAATCCACCAATTCTTTATAAAGGAGGCTTGATGTATGGAATTCACAAATCGGGACACGAAAACTTGGAATGAAATTAGTGAATGGCAAGATAAACTAAACCAAAATGATCCGACCGACTTGGCATCATTGTATGATAAATGGTTAGAACATAGCTTTTCATTGCTGCCTGAAGATGTTCAAAAGCAGTTTTTCGAAAAGCTCGATACTTGGCTGTTTCATTTGCATGCAATGGTGCAGAGCTCACCCATTCAAATAGATGCAAGGGACCATATTTTAGCGTCGGCACGTGTTTTCAATGAAGAGATTGAAGTGATTGGGGATCTACAACTTTTAACGATTGACCAATTGAATTATATTGCCAACCAGCATATTGCCAAGCACCGATTATATTCGTTTGTGCAGGGGGGGATAAGTGGTCGTGGAGGGCTGATCCTACTTGGGAGCGATATCCCGGCCATGACAGTCATTAATGTCCGCACCGTACAGCTGATTGCAATGTCTTATGGCTTTGAAGTGAATACACCATTTGAAATGATGATGGCCCTGAAGGTTTTCAATGCAGGAGCCATGCCCAAGAGGCTTCAAGGAGCGGCCTGGGAAGAATTGTTACGGGAACTTCAGACTGCCGAAGATGACTATTGGTATATGGGCATAGAGGAACTGACGAATCCGACATGGATGGAACAGCCCCTAAAACAACTGTTGAAAGCTGTATCCATCACCATTTTCAGAAAAAAACTAATGGGCGGAATTCCACTTATCAGTATGGCTATTGGGGCTGGGTCTAATTACCAGATGACTCGCCATGTCAGTGAATTTGCCCAGAAATTCTATCAATACCGATATTTACAGGGAAAGAAGGCAGATGAAGAGTGAGCGTCAACGAACATAAAAAAATCATTTCGGAGCCGATTCGCTGTAAGGTGATCACCGTCAGTGATACGCGGAATGAAGATACGGATAAAAGTGGCGCTCTGATGATGGACCTTTTAAAGTCACAGGGACATGTAGTGACAGAATACGAAATCGTTAGAGATGAACGGAGCGCGATTCAAGGGGCGGTAACGTCTGGCTGTAAAAGCTGTCAAGTCGATGTCATCCTAACCAATGGCGGCACCGGCATAGCCAAAAGAGATGTGACGATCGAGGCAGTGAAAGAATTGATGAGCAAGGAGATACCTGGTTTCGGTGAACTGTTCCGTATGCTGAGCTATCAAGAAGACATTGGATCGGCAGCCATCTTATCAAGGGCCATTGCTGGAGTGGCATTCAACAAAGCGATCTTTTCGACTCCGGGTTCCTCGGGTGCGGTTCGCCTGGCAATGAATAAATTAATACTTCCTGAATTAGGTCATGTTGTTGGTGAACTTAGGAAAGACATATAAGAAAAAATGTTAAAACCTCCGTTTTTAAAACGGAGGTTTTTTTGCATGGAAATGGGCTTAATTATGCATCTTTTCGCTTACCCCTTGATCGGCACGATACCAGAGCCAAAGATCATTGATCACAGAAGCGAGATCGGCAATTTCACTATTAAGCTGGCAAGAAACTACGAAATCACTTTCATCCGAGAGCTGCGTTTGTTTCCGGTTGATGGTCGATTCCAATTCCTGTATACGATCAGGGATGCGTCCCCGAATGGTTTCCCAGTATGCGAGTATGCTATGCTGCTCGCCTTTGGCGTAATCATCCCATTCCTGAGGTAAGTCAGGGACATAGATCCCAAGCCGTTCATCATACTTAAAAAGCTTTTTCATAAGTCCCTCCGTAATCACAGTTTTCATACTCTTAGTGTACTATATTATAACGACTGCATCTATTCTATGAATTAAACGGAATATCGAAAAATATTTACTGAAATCCACGAAATACCCCTTGTATTCCTTGTATAAAAATGATAAAGTACTATTCATAGATTGAATAAAAATAACAACGAATGAATTTTTATTCACACGAAAGGGACGATAAAATATGGGAAATCAAAAAGTAGTTTTAGCATATTCTGGAGGATTAGATACCTCTGTTGCAATTAAATGGTTACAAGATCAAGGATACGACGTTGTGGCATGCTGCTTGGACGTCGGTGAAGGAAAAGATTTAGACTTCATTAAAGAAAAAGCAATCACTGTTGGAGCGGTTAGTTCATATGTAATTGATGCAAAAGACGAATTCGCCGATGAATTCGCATTGACGGCTCTTCAAGCCCATACATTATACGAAGGAAAATATCCTTTAGTATCAGCTCTTTCGCGTCCACTTATCGCGAAGAAGTTAGTGGAAGTGGCTGAAGAAGAAAATGCGGTAGCGGTAGCGCACGGTTGTACGGGAAAAGGAAATGACCAAGTGCGTTTTGAAGTATCCATTTCAGCATTAAATCCTAATCTGAAAGTTCTTGCCCCAGTTCGTGACTGGAGATGGTCTCGTGAAGAGGAAATCGAATATGCTGCGAAAAATGGAATTCCTGTTCCTATTGGTCTAGCTAGTCCATACTCGATCGACCAGAACCTATGGGGAAGAAGTAATGAATGTGGGATTCTTGAGGATCCATGGGCGGCTCCGCCGGAAGAGGCATATGATCTGACAAACAGCCTTGAAAATACACCGGATACTGCCGATATCATTGAAATCGGATTTGAACAAGGTGTACCGGTTACATTGAATGATAAGAATTACAAATTGGCTGATTTGATTGTCGAATTGAATCAAATTGCTGGTAAACATGGTGTCGGCCGTATCGATCATGTAGAAAATAGATTAGTAGGAATCAAATCCCGTGAAGTATACGAAGCTCCAGGCGCCATGACATTGATCGCTGCACATAAAGAGCTAGAGGACATCACATTGGTTAAAGAATTGGCTCATTTCAAGCCAGTGATTGAAAAGAAAATGACGGAATTGATTTATGAAGGACTTTGGTTCTCTCCGCTTCAAAAAGCATTGGCTGCATTCTTGAAAGAGACACAAGTGAACGTTACGGGTACTGTCCGTGTGAAACTTTTCAAAGGCCATGCCATTGTGGAAGGTAGAAAATCTGAGTACTCTCTATATAATGAAAAATTGGCAACATACACAAAAGCTGATGAATTCGATCATGAGGCAGCAGTTGGCTTCATTAAATTATGGGGACTTCCAACGAAAGTGAACAGCATGGTCAACAACAAGAAGGTGACAGTGTGAGCAGCAAGCTTTGGGGAGGAAGATTCACGAAATCTGCCGAAGAATGGGTAGATGAATTTGGGGCTTCCATATCCTTTGATCAAGAACTTGTCCTAGAAGATCTTCAAGGCAGCTTGGCACATGTCACGATGCTGAAGAAGTGTAATATCTTGCCTGAAGAGGACGCTGATCAAATTATTGTGGGCCTGAAAGGTTTACAGGAAAAAGCTGAAAAGGGTGAACTGACTTTCAAAGTGGAGATGGAAGATATCCATCTTAACCTTGAAAGCATGCTTATTGAAGCAATCGGTCCCGTTGGAGGCAAGTTGCATACCGGCAGAAGCCGTAACGACCAGGTCGCCACAGATTTGCACCTTTACATGCGTAACCAAACGAAAGTGATTCTGGAACTCATCAATGGCCTTCAAGAAGCAATCTTGGAGCAGGCAAAGAAAAATGTGGAAACACTCATCCCAGGATATACGCATTTACAACGTGCCCAGCCGATATCATTCGCACACCACTTAATGGCCTATTTCTGGATGTTGGAGCGCGATAAACAGCGCTTCACCGAAAGTTTCAAGCGAATTAACATTTCACCACTCGGTGCAGGCGCGCTTGCTGGGACGACCTTTCCGATTGACCGTGCATTAAGTGCGGAATTGCTTGGATTTGATGGAATTTATGAAAACAGTCTGGACGCAGTGAGCGACCGTGACTTTGCCCTGGAATTCATGAGTAACAGCGCAACGATGATGATGCATTTATCCCGTTTCAGCGAAGAAATCATCCTTTGGTCAAGCCAGGAATTCCAATTCGTTGAACTGGACGATGCTTTCTCGACGGGCAGTAGCATCATGCCGCAAAAGAAAAACCCTGATATGGCGGAGTTGATCCGTGGTAAAACAGGAAGGGTTTACGGGAATCTAACAGGGTTACTGACAGTATTAAAAGGGCTGCCTCTTGCTTATAACAAAGATATGCAAGAAGATAAAGAAGGCGTTTTTGATACGGTTAAAACGATTGTTGGTTCACTTAAAATTTTCGCTGGCATGATTTCAACGATGAAAGTGAAAAAAGATGTAATGGAAAAAGCAACGAAAAATGACTTTTCCAATGCAACCGAATTGGCCGATTATCTGGCTTCGAAAGGCATGCCTTTCCGTAAAGCCCATGAAGTCGTCGGCAAACTTGTTTTATTCTGTGTCCAAAACGGCTGCTATTTAGTGGACCTTAGCATGGAACAATTCAAGGAGGCATCCGAGTTGTTTGAAGAGGATATTTACGATGCATTGAATCCATATGAAGCAGTTAAACGTCGTAACAGCGCAGGTGGAACTGGATTTGCCCAAGTGCAGCTTGCGATTGAAAAAGCGGAGAAACTCTTAAGTGAATAACACGTAAAAAAAGCTCGTACACCCATTTTGTGTACGAGCTTTTTGCATGGTTTAGTTTTTATCGTTACGGACAATGATGACATCACAACTTGAATGTCGGACGATACCTTCCGATACGCTACCGATTAAGAAACGTTCAACGGCATTAAGTCCTGTCGCACCGCACACGATTAAATCAATGGTATGTTTTTTGGCTAAATCTCTCGGAATTTTAACTTTAGGAGAACCGTACTCCACTTCCGTAATAACATTAGTGATCCCTGAGGCAATCGCTTCTGTCTTGTACTTTTCCAATAGTTCATTGGCGAAGGTTTCTGAGCGGTCACGGATGTTCATATCATAAGCTTCGATGGTCGGGAAGTTCCTTGTGTCGACGATATGTGCTAGCACTAGGGTCGCGTCGCTTAGTTTCGCCAGATAAATCGCCTTCTTTAAGGCCCACTCTGCTTCTTCAGAACCGTCTACTGCTACTAGGATATTTTTATAATCTATAGTACCCATAATGAATCTCCTCCTTCAGCTTCACTCCTATTATACAATATTTCCACTTGGTTAATTGTAACAAATTTGCGAATCTTTGATTAAATCTATCTTAATATTTGGAGGCTTTTCGGATATTTAGTCAGGACTTCACAGCCTGTATCTGTAATATACAAATCATCCTCGATTCGGACACCTGCAACATTAGGAACGTAAATGCCTGGTTCGATTGTATAAACCATTCCAGATTGCAATTTAAGTGGGTTCGTTTCCTTTAAGGATGGATATTCATGCACACTAATGCCAAGCCCATGCCCAAGACGGTGTGGGAAATAGTCGCCGTATCCTTCGTTGTGGATAATGCTTCTTGCAATCCGGTCAATCTCGGAACAAGCGACACCTGGTTTACTTGCTGCAACGGCAGCTTCTTGTGCTTTAAGGACCGTTTCATAGATTTCTGCTTGTTTATCATTGATGTCCCCGAAAGCGACGGTTCTAGTGATATCTGAGCAATATCCTTCATGCACCACACCTAGGTCAAAGAGAACAAGGTCGCCACGCTGAACTTTGGTTGTCCCTGGAGTTCCATGAGGCGAAGCGCCGTTCTTACCAGTCAGGACCATTGTAGAGAATGACATCTCGCTAACGCCGACCTTCTTCATTTCATATTCAATCGTCGCGAGGATCTCCATTTCGGATTTGCCTTCACGAATTTCGCCGACTCCTATTTCAATGGCCATGTCAGCAAGTCGGCAGGCTTCCCGAATCTTGACCATTTCATCTTCAGACTTAATCATCCGCATCCGTTGAAGCTTTTCTTCGGCTGAAACAAGGGTCGGTGCGTCAAAATGTCGCTGTATGTTTTCATAGCGCTCTACATTCATATGCTCTTTCTCAATGGCAATTTTCTTCAAGTTTACTCCACGTTGACTAACAGCCTTCTGGATCTTTTCCCAAGGATCTTCGATATCGGTATAGCCGATGATATCTCCTTGCCATCCAGCTTGTTTCGCATCTGGCACTTCCATTTGCGGGCAGACCAAAAATGGCTCTGCATGATTGAATATAGCTAGTGCAAGCAATCTTTCATGTGGGTCACTAAAGAATCCACTGCAATAAAAGACGTTTTCGGTAGAAGTAAGGATGGCTGCATCCAGCTCATTGGTTTGCAACCAGTTTTGTAATTCGCTCAAATGTTTATTCATGACGATACCTCCATAGATAGGATATAATTACCTTAGCAATAACTATTTAAATAGTAAATGGTAAAGCTTTTGAAAAATTTCAAATTTGTGTGTATCAGAAGGGAGCATCAGTAAATGAAAGTATCTTTTCATGGACATGCCATCGTGAAGGTGGAGACCAATGGTAAGACGATTCTTTTTGATCCATTCATTACCGGAAACGAATTAACGGATTTGAAGGTGGATGATGTTAAACCAGATGTAATCATCTTAACACATGGCCATAATGACCACATTGGTGACACGGTGGAACTAGCGAAAAAACATGATGCCCTTGTTATCGGAATTGCGGAGATTGCTGCGTATTTAGGGAATCAAGGCGTCAGGACACATGGTATGAGCATTGGTGGGGCATTTGAATTTGATTTTGGCAAAGTAAAGTTGACTCCTGCTTTTCATGGAACAGGATTCAATACCGAAGATGGTCAGATCATCTATTTAGGGATGCCTGCCGGCGTATTGTTAACGGTGGAAGGAAAAACAATCTATCATGCTGGTGACACGGCAGTTTATTCCGACATGAAACTGATTGGGGAAAGACATCCGATTGACCTGGCATTTTTACCCATTGGGGATAATTTTACAATGGGACCGGAAGATGCAGCGCTTGCGGCGAAATTCCTCCAGGCAAAAAAGGTGGTACCGATTCATTACAATACGTTCCCGGTCATCAAACAGGATCCCCACAAGTTTCTTGACCTGCTTGAAGCTAAAAATGGTGTAGTGATGGAAGCAGGAGATGAAATCGATTTATAACGAACTCAACAGGGGCCTCATTGAATGCTCCTTTTTATATGGTAGGATTACGAATGGTTTCAGCCGGACGGTAAGAGAAAAATTGCAACAAGGCCAAGATTCTTTTTACTCTTCATCGGACATAAAATGTAGGGAAGGACTGAAGGAGGGAGTTCGATGAAGCAAAGATTATTGCTCTGTTTGCTTTTATGCGGGGTGATGTTGTATTATGCGGTGCCACGTCTGTCGTTGGAAAGCGGCGGTTTGGAGAGTATATTCGGGGGGACTTGGCTGTTATTCGCCCTGTTAGCGGTGGCTGGTAATTTGACCGGTATTTTGTATTCTCCTAAAAAACAGAAAGTGAAGCGTCAACGGGAAATGAAAAGGTTGCGTGAATATTATTAGTTGTTTGATAATCTAGGCTCTTTGACCTTATAATGGTATAAGGAATACCGTGAAAAGGGTGAAGCGCTTGGCTACAAAGCATGAACAAATATTAAAACATATCGATGGACTCCCGGTTGGTGAAAAGATTTCCGTCCGCCAGATTGCCAAAGTCTTGAATGTAAGTGAAGGTACGGCATATCGTGCCATTAAAGAGGCGGAGAATCAGGGCTATGTAAGTTCCATTGAGCGGGTAGGCACGATTCGTATTGAGAAAAAGAAAAAAGAGAATATTGAAAAGCTCACGTTTGCCGAGGTAGTTAATATAGTTGACGGACAAGTTCTAGGCGGAAAAACGGGTCTTCATAAGACATTGAATAAATTTGTAATCGGAGCGATGAAGCTTGAGGCGATGATGCGATATACGGATGCAGGCAATCTGCTAATAGTGGGAAACCGTACCCAGGCTCATGAGCACGCGTTGAAAGCGGGTGCAGCGGTATTGATTACCGGTGGTTTCGATGCGGAAGAATCAGTGAAAAAATTAGCCGATGAATTGGAAATGCCGGTCATTTCAACGAGTTACGATACATTTACAGTAGCGACCATGATCAATCGGGCAATCTATGACCAATTAATTAAAAAGGAAATTTTATTGGTTGAGGATATTCTGACGCCTGTTCAGGAAACGACCTTCTTAACCGTGGGAGATCGAGTACAGAATTGGCATGAATTGAATCAAGAGTCGGGGCATAGCCGTTTCCCTGTCGTTGATGAAAACATGAAGGTTCAAGGCATGGTCACCTCAAAAGATATCATGGGCCAAGAAGAATTAACGCTCATCGAAAAGGTGATGACGAAAAACCCGATGACCGTAGGCGATAAAATGAGTGTCGCTTCCTCTGCCCATATGATGGTGTGGGAAGGCATCGAGTTGATACCAGTCGTGAGTGACAGTCATATCCTGAAGGGAATCGTAAGCAGGCAGGATGTATTGAAGGCGCTGCAATTGAGTCAAAGACAACCTCAGGTTGGTGAAACGATAGATGACACGATTACAAGTCAACTGGTAATGACCTCTAGCCAAGGCAAGGGTCAAGAAGTGTATAGCTACGGTGTTACACCACAAATGACCAATTATCTTGGAACGATTTCAAGCGGGGTATTCACGACATTGGTTACCGATTCTGCTAATCGTGCGCTCAGAAGTTATAAGCGCGGTGACTTAGTCGTCGAAAACATGACGATTTATTTCATCAAGCCGGTTCAAATCGACAGTACGCTTGAAATTCATCCCCGTGTTCTTGATGTGGGCCGTAAATTCGGAAAAGTGGATGTTGAGGTATTTAACCAAGGGAAGCTTGTTGGAAAAGCCATGCTGACATGTCAGTTGCTTGATCGTTCTTAAATAACGAAAGAGGATAATCGAATTCGATTATCCTCTTTCGTTTGCGGCTTCTTCGATTGCATGGGGAAGATAAAATTTATACATTTTATATCCGCCCCAGACGCTGAATAGTCCGACCAAGATGAATACCGCGGCAATAATATACGTAACGGTCGTCTGGAAAAGGAAAAGCTGATTGACTCCAAATAAAGCGACAAAGGCACCAAGGGCCATGGAGGATTTTCCTGAAATCCATTTTTTCTCCATCGGTAACTTGGTCCGTACGGTTTTAATCTTGTAAAACACATAAATCCCTAGTGACAGAACGATCAAAGTGACAAGGATAGGCATTGTTAATAATTCCCCCATTTTAACATATGTACCTTTTTATTGTAGCGGGAATCTTTGGAGAATGCCACCGTAAAACAAGATGAGCCTTCCTATTTACCCAATTTTTTGATTAAATAAAATATATCCAGTTAATTTGCACAAGAATACATATGTAAAAAGGAGAATTGTATGAAAGCTGAAATTTTAGCAGATATAAAGCACTACGATACCATCATAATTCATCGGCATGTCAGGCCGGACCCCGACGCTTACGGTTCCCAAGGGGGATTGGCAGAAATCCTGAAAGTATCTTTTCCTGAAAAACATATTTACACAGTCGGAAAAGAGGAGCCTTCATTGAATTATTTAAGAAGGCTTGATGTGATCTCGGATGAAATGTATCAAGGGGCCTTGGTCATCATTTGTGACACCGCCAATACGGATCGCATCGATGACAGCCGTTACCGCTCAGGGGATAAGTTGATCAAAATCGATCACCACCCAAACGAAGATCCATATGGAGACATGCGTTGGGTCGATACGTCCGCAAGCTCTACGAGTGAAATGATTTATGAATTTTACCAGTTTGGAAAAGATCAAGGTTTGAAGATGAGTGATGAGGCAGCTCGTTTATTGTATGCAGGAATCGTGGGTGATACTGGCCGTTTTCTTTTTCAAAGCACGACGGAAAAAACATTCGCTTATGCAAGTGACTTGATTCATTATTCATTTTCTCGTCCACAGTTATATCAAGAGATGTATGACGTCGATGAAAGTATTGTCAGGCTGAATGGGTATGTGCTGCAACATTTCGAGATCTTGCCAAACGGCACGGGGAAGATGATCATCACGAAGGATATCCTGGAGAAATTCCATGCAACGCCTTCAGAGGCCTCTCAGCTTGTTTCCTCGCTTGGATCAATTAAAAACGTAAAATCTTGGGTCTTTTTCATCGAAGAAGACAAGGAAATACGAGTCCGGTTCCGCTCTAAAGGTCCAATCATCAATACGATAGCCAGGAAATACAATGGTGGCGGACATCCTCTCGCGGCAGGGGCCTCCATTTATTCTTGGGATGTGGTAGATCATATCTTGGCTGATCTAGAAGAGGTAAACCAAGCTGAATAACAATAACCAAAAGACCAAATCACCTTGAATTTGGTCTTTTGGCTTTTAGGTATTCACGTTGAGAAATCTTTAGTTGGTTGCCATCCGGATCTTTGAAATTGAACCATCGATCATGTTCGATGCCTGTTGTACATTCAACTTTATCTTTCATATATTCGTAGGCCTCCGTGACGTTCGTCGTGTTAAAGTGAAAGGGAGGGACTTTATAAACGCGATCTTCGGCAAATATCTTACTGTCCAGTACAATTCCCGTTCCGACCATGGGCAACACATATAAGTGTCCGAATAGAATATCCCCTGTCACCGGGATGCCCAACAAGTCGGAATACCAATCACGGGCGACTTCGATATTGCGCACAGGGATAAAGACCGTACCGATTTGGTTTAAGATTGGGTTCATCATTCACCTCTTTCATTCCGTCATTTCGCCCTCTTGATTTTAAGTTCGATATTCATTTTTGTATAAAACATAATTTCGTAGACTTCCAGTTCGTAGCGTTTCTTGTTGATTTCGATGATTTTATTTTCAATCGATTTCTTTAACAGCGTTTTTCCGTTATATACGCTTACGACGTCTTTTGCCAGAAGGGAAGAGAGGTCATCTTCTATCACATCCTCGGCATCAGCGATACTCAGCTGGTCAAGGCTATAGAATTCCCCGTTGGAGATCTTCACCTCTACTTCTTGAATCGTCAAGATTTCTTCGTTTTGTTGATTGAGTTTTTTGTAATCCTGCTCCCAAATTGCAATTTTTTCGGTTAAATCTTTCATCTCTTCTCTCTGCTCATGAATGATCCGAATTTGCGTTTCCTGCTGTACCCCATACATGTAAAAGAAAATCACCCAGCTGAGCAGCCCGCCCAACGCTGCCCCCGCAAAAAAACGCTGCCAGGTGGGTAGTCGATGATAGGGAGGGATCCTCATGGTGAAATATGCTCCTGTGTGAACCAGTTGATAATCAACGCTCCTGTCTGTGCCCCCCCAAGGGCGGAAAGGATCAATAGCACCTGCTTGACGATATCCTTCGTTTCGCCATGGAAAATGCCCCGTTCAAAATTATAAACCATATCGAAGGTTCCTCCGATGGCTGCGACAATCGCCCAAATCCTGAGGCTGTCTGATAATCGGAACACCGTGGTCATGGGGGCTTGTCCCGTGAAAAAAGCCGCCAGCCCGCCGATGATCGACCCGCCTAGCAAAACGCCGAGGGCTATGAAAAAACTGTTGATAAACGCCGGAACAAAGGCTTCATTCATGTATCATCATCCTTTTTTTGCTTGATATTCTTCTACTCTATTTATATGGGGAGGATGGAGGGAATATGATAGCCGGTGAAAATCAAGGTAGATGACTAGCATTGGCAATGAGAACATATTTTCTTTTTTTGAAATAAACACTATAATAAAAAGAAACATGCCCTTTCAAAGGTGGGAGAAAAAAACGTGTATACACATCTCCATATTCAGAGCGGATATAGCCTGCTGAGCAGTACGGTGAAAATTAATGAGCTTGTGGCTAAAGCGAAAGCGGATGGCTGTACGAGCCTTGCGTTAACCGATCGAAACGTGATGTATGGATCGGTTTATTTTTATAAGGAATGTAAGAAACAGGGGATAAAACCGATTATCGGGATTCTCGCGGATGTTCTTGACGATCAAGAAGCTGCACACCCCCTTCTTTTATTAGCAAAAAATCTTCAAGGATATCAAAACCTGCTAAAAATAAGCAGTGCAATCAAAACCAAATCCCCATCGGGAATTCCCTTCAATTGGCTTAAGGCCTATTCTACGGGATTGATAGCCCTTTCACCTGGTGTAGAAGGGCAAGTAGAAACATTGTTGGAAAAAGAAAAACCAGAGGAAGCTAAGAAAGCAGCCGAGCAATTACTGCATGTGTTTGGACGGGATAATTTTTATTTATCCCTCCAAAGGCTTGGGGTTGCCAATGAGGAGAGGCAAGTACAAGCAATAAGACAGTTGGCTAAAGAGCTGGAAATCGAGCTTGTAGCGACGAATCCAGTCTTTTATTTAAATCAAAGTGATGCGTTAGCGCAAGAAGTACTACTCGCTATCGGAAATGGCGACAAGCTGGAAGACGAGACGAGGGTGGTGCTTCCTTCCAAACAGTTTTATTTGAAAAGCCGTGCTGAAATGGTTGAACTGTTCAGTGACTTGCCGGATGCACTTCAAAATACGCTACATATTGCCGCGCAATGCAATCTCACTATTCCTTTTCATCGTTCCCTGCTACCCAAGTACCCTACCGAAGCTGGAGTGACGGCCGAAGAATTTCTTGAAACCATCTGTTTCCAAGGCCTGAAGAAAAGACGGCCTGAACCATCTCATGAATATGAAGAGCGTCTCCGCTTTGAATTGGACGTCATTAAACAAATGAAATTCAGCGATTACTTCTTAATCGTCTGGGACTTCATGAAATTCGCAAGGGACCACCAGATATTGACGGGACCTGGACGGGGCTCTGCAGCAGGGTCGATGGTCGCCTATGTGTTGTCCATTACGGATGTCGATCCAATTGAACACTCATTGTTGTTCGAGCGTTTTCTTAATCCAGAACGGGTGTCGATGCCTGATATCGATATTGACTTTCCGGATAACCGGCGCGAAGAAGTGATCGCTTATGTCGCGAAGAAATATGGGGAGCTACATGTGGCCCAAATCATTACATTTGGGACACTGGCCGCCAAAGCAGCGTTGCGGGATACTGGGCGTGTCTTCGGTTTGAATTCAAAAGAGCAGGAAATGGTATCGAAAATGATCCCGGGCCGACTGGGCATCACATTGCCTGAGGCGTTAGAAGAATCCAAACGGCTTCAGGAGTTCATAAGGGAAAGTGAGAGGAATCGAAAGCTTTTCGATACAGCTTTACTTCTTGAAGGTCTTCCCCGTCATACTTCGACGCATGCAGCTGGTGTCGTCATAAGCGATCAGGCACTCACTGAGCATATCCCGATTCAAGAAGGGCATGATGGCATCCATCTGACGCAATATCCAATGGACCTTCTCGAGGAACTCGGCCTTCTCAAAATGGATTTTCTGGGACTTCGTAATTTAACGCTCATTGATAATATTTTGAAAAACATTCAAAAAGGAACCGGAAAAAAACTGGATATAGCCCATATACCTATGGATGACCCAAAGACCTTATCCCTTTTGGGACGCGGGGAAACAACAGGCGTGTTCCAATTTGAATCGGATGGCATAAGGAAGGTCTTGATTAATCTGAAGCCGAACCGGTTCGAAGATATAGTCGCCGTCAATGCCTTATATCGTCCAGGTCCAATGGAAAACATTCCGCTTTATATTGAGCGAAAACACGGGCTAGCCCCAATTGATTACCTTCATCCAGATCTGAAAGAGGTTCTCGATCCTACCTACGGCGTTATCGTATATCAGGAACAGATCATGCAAATTGCATCGCGACTTGCCGGATTCTCACTTGGAGAGGCCGATTTATTAAGGAGGGCCGTCTCAAAGAAGAAAAAGGAAGCATTGGATCAAGAGAGGCACCATTTTGTGAATGGGGCATTAAAACAAGGATATTCCGAGAAAACAGCCGACGAAATTTATACATTGATCGTTCGGTTTGCCAATTATGGATTCAACAGGAGCCATGCAGTGGCATACAGCGTCATTGCCTTTCAGCTTGGATATTTGAAAACCCATTACCCTGAGTACTTCATGGCCGCACTTATGACTTCTGTCATCGGAAATGATGA
This sequence comes from Peribacillus sp. NPDC097295, assembly GCF_044761665.1. Taxonomy (NCBI): domain Bacteria; kingdom Bacillati; phylum Bacillota; class Bacilli; order Caryophanales; family Bacillaceae; genus Peribacillus; species Peribacillus sp. NPDC097295. The sequence continues at coordinate 203,174 of NZ_JBIWCW010000001.1, read as the reverse complement.
AAAGATTTCCCAATATGCCCGAGAAGCTAAAAAGAAAGGCATTTCTGTGCTGCCGCCTTCCATCAATGAAAGCGGATATCCATTCATACCGGTGAAAGAGGGGATTCGCTTCAGCCTTGGGGCCATAAAAGGAATCGGGGGGACGGTATTAAAAGAGATTTTTGCGGCCAGGAGACAAAAGAAATTTGTCGATCTTTTCGATTTCTGTTTACGGGTATCTGGGAAGATCGTCAATCGAAAGGTATTGGAAGCCTTGGTACACTCTGGTGCCTTTGATGAGTTCGGCGAAGATCGAGCCACTTTGCTTGCCAGTTTGGACATCGCGATCAATCATACTGAATTGGTCAATCCGGATGATGATTTATTCGATATGTTTTCAGATGATGAGTTCTCGCTAAAGCCTAAATACAATCACGTCGAGCCAATCCCAGTAGAGGACAAACTTATCTTTGAAAAGAGCGTCCTTGGCCTGTATCTTTCCAACCATCCTGTAACGAGCTACAAAGAACTCTTTGGGCACTTTGGTTGCCTGACCATCGATGAAGCATTAAATAAAAAAGAGGCAAAGATCATGCTTGGTGTGTACATCACGGCAGTTAAAACCATTCGTACGAAAAAGGGCGATGTGATGGCCTTCTTGACGGTTAGTGATGAAGAAGGTGACCTGGAAGCCGTCGTATTCCCGAATGTATACAAAAACTATTCGGCCATCTTGAATCACGGCCAATTAGCGATGCTGCAAGGTACATTGGAGGAGCGGAACGGCAAAACCCAGCTCATTATTCAAAATGTATACCCGTTGGAGCAAGTGAAAAATATGGCGCAGGAAAAAACGGGTACACTTTTTTTGAAAATTGAATCCGAAAAGCAAACAAAAGACACTCTTCAAAAAATAAAAAAAATATTAATCCAGCATAGTGGCAATACGAAGGTCATGCTATTTTATGAGCGGGAAAACCGCTATGTACAGCTATCTTATTGGGATTGGGTCAACCCGGCCGATAACCTAATCGATCTTTTGAGTGGATTGTTAGGAAAAGGGAATGTGGTTTATAAGAGAGAATAACTATTTTACAACCTTACTAGTTATGTTATATTGAATGCAGGCCTATGTGGTCTGACCACTAGATTTCAACATAATTTTCCGGGTTGCCCAATTCGTTCTAGGAGTGAGAATATGACATTGAGAGAAGAAGCATTACATATGCATCGCTTGAATCAAGGGAAATTAGAAACCGTTTCAAAAGTATCAGTTAGGAATGCTGTAGATTTAAGCTTGGCTTATTCTCCTGGTGTCGCGGAACCGTGTAAAGAGATTTACGAAAAACCGGAAACCGTCTATGACTATACAATGAAAGGCAACACGGTAGCCGTTATTTCTGATGGAACGGCAGTGTTGGGTCTAGGTAATATCGGTCCTGAAGCCGCATTGCCTGTAATGGAAGGCAAAGCTGTCTTGTTCAAGAGTTTTGCAGGTGTGGATTCGTTTCCAATCTGTTTAAAAACGACGGATGTGGATAAAATTGTAGAGACCGTTAAATTACTTGAACCAACTTTCGGCGGAGTGAACCTAGAAGATATTGCAGCACCGAATTGTTTTGAAATCGAAGAAAGACTAAAAAAAGAAATGAATATCCCTGTATTTCATGATGATCAACACGGTACAGCAATTGTAACCGTGGCAGGTCTTGTAAATGCTTTGCGCCTTGTAGGGAAATCGATAACCGAAATTAAAGTGGTGGCAAGTGGGGCCGGTGCAGCAGGCATTGCCATCATCAAGTTACTTTATAGCTATGGAGTACGTGACATCATCATGTGTGACACGAAAGGTGCCATATATGAAGAGCGTACGGTAGGCATGAACGATATAAAAGAACAAGTAGCTAAAGTAACCAACCGGGATAGAGTTCAAGGAAATCTCGCTACTGTTATCAAGGGCGCGGATGTTTTCATCGGTGTGTCTGCTGCAGGGGCGTTAAGTCAGGATATGGTTTCTTCCATGAACGAAAACCCGATCATATTTGCCATGGCCAATCCCAATCCGGAAATCATGCCGGAGGAAGCGAAAGCTGCGGGCGCCAAAGTAGTAGGGACAGGCCGTTCGGACTTCCCAAACCAGGTTAATAATGTTCTTGCTTTTCCTGGAATCTTCCGAGGTGCCTTGGATGTTCGTGCAACACATATTAATGAAAAAATGAAGGTGGCGGCTGTCCAGGCGATTGCCGGTTTAATAGAAGAGCATGAGCTTCATGAAGATTATGTTATTCCCGCCCCTTTTGACGCTAGAGTAGCACCTGCAGTTGCTGCAGCTGTGGCAAAGGCGGCTATGGAAACCGGAGTGGCAAGGATTCAAGCGAATCCAGAGGAAATTAAATTAAAAACAAGAAGACTAGCAAACATTGGAAAAAGTGAGGAATAACTAATTTGGCAGATCGTACTTCTTCATCCAAAATTTATCTCGATGTTGTGGAGAGCCTGCGTAGCATGATTAAAGCAGATAACCTCCTACCGGGCGATAAAATCCCTTCTGAACGGGAGTTATCAGACCGTCTGAATGTTGGACGTTCTTCTGTCCGAGAAGCATTGCGAGCACTAGAGCTTTTAGGATTGATAGAAACTAGACGTGGTGAAGGGACGTTTATCAGGGATTTCCAGGAGCATAAGTTAGTGGAGCTTCTGGGAACCTTTTTTTTGCAAGATAAAAAGGTTCAAGAAGACTTAGCCGAAACCAAAAGGTTAATTGAAATCGATTGTTTGAAGATCGTGGCCTTCTTCGCCTCAGCCCAAGAGATTAAATCGTTAATCGACTGGGTCCAGACAGAGGAATTCCATGACGATGATTTCTTCTTGAGGATTGCCATATTAAATCGCAATCGTTTGCTTGAAAGAATTTGGCGTATCGTCAATAGCTATGCTAGGACATCGGATAAGGTACTAGCCGACACAAAAAAAGAAGATTACCATACATTACTTACATACTTGCTTGAAAGAGATGAAGAGAAAGCCATCGAAACCTATCTAATTAAAATTAGAAATATGTCGAAGGGCGAGTTACACCTTTTTACACGAACCTAATTTTATTTCTGATATAGTTTGGGCCAAGTATCCAAAAGGGGAGGATTAAGTTTGCTTAAAGAGCTATTTGCAAAATCTAAGAAGAAATATGCAACGGTTCCTTTAGATCGTGAAAAACAAGATGTACCCGAAGGAATCATGACGAAATGCCCTGGTTGCAAAAAAATCATGTATACAAAAGAATTAGTGAAAAATAAGAAAGTCTGTTTACATTGTGGGTTCCATCATTCCATGTCCTCTCATGAACGCATTGAATTTCTTTTCGATGTCAATAGTTTTACTGAATATGATAAAGAAATGATTTCAGTCAATCCTCTCGAGTTCCCGGATTACCTGGAGAAATTGGAGAAGGATAAAATAAAAGCCAAAATAAATGAGGCTGTCGTTACAGGGGTAGGTAGCATAAATGGGTATGAGGTATCAACGGCTATCATGGATTCCAATTTCCGTATGGGGAGTATGGGGTCTGTCGTCGGTGAAAAAATCACACGGGCGATTGAACGGGCTGGCGAAATGAAGATACCGTTCATCATTTTTACCGCATCTGGCGGGGCACGTATGCAAGAAGGTGTTCTGAGCCTAATGCAGATGGCCAAAACCAGTGCTGCCCTTAAAATGTTCAGTAATGAAGGTGGATTGATCATTTCGATGATGACCCATCCAACTACTGGTGGGGTTTCAGCAAGCTTTGCCTCTCTTGGTGATATCAATTTGGCTGAACCTGGCGCCTTGATAGGGTTTGCAGGTAGACGGATCATTGAACAAACGATTCACGAAGATCTTCCTGAAGACTTCCAGACATCCGAGTTTTTGATGAAACATGGCCAATTGGATGCTGTGGTTAAACGTACGGAAATGAAAGAAACCTTGACAACGATCCTTAAAATTCATGCCCCGGGTGGTGAATGGTTATGATTTATGAATTAGAGTTTGAACGTCCTGTAACAGAGCTTCGTAACAAGATTAAAGAACTTAGGGAAATAACGAAGGGAGCCGATGTTGACCTGGCTGCTGAGATAGAAAGCTTGGAAAACCGTCTTGAGAAGTTGGAAGTGGACATTTACAACCACTTGAAACCGTGGGATCGTGTGCAGATAGCTCGGCATCCAGCTCGTCCGACCACACTCGATTATATTCCTCTAATATTTAATGAGTTCATGGAATTCCATGGTGATCGCTATTACGGTGATGATGAAGCTATCGTGGCTGGCATCGGGGAATTCGATGGACTTGCTGTGACCATCATCGGTCATCAGCGTGGTAAGGATACGAAGGAAAATATTCGCCGTAATTTCGGTATGCCTCATCCTGAGGGGTATCGAAAAGCATTACGTTTGATGAAACAGGCCGAAAAATTCAATCGCCCCATTATTTGTTTCATAGATACAAAAGGGGCCTTCCCTGGCAAAGCCGCGGAAGAGCGCGGACAAAGCGAAGCCATTGCGAAAAACCTTTTTGAAATGGCAGGGCTTCAAGTACCTGTCATCAGTGTCGTCATTGGTGAAGGTGGAAGTGGGGGAGCTCTTGCCCTTGGAGTGGCCGATCGCATATACATGCTGGAGAACTCAACCTATTCTGTAATTTCTCCAGAAGGGGCAGCGGCTATTCTTTGGAAAGATGCTTCGCAAGCGAAGAGGGCAGCCGAAACCATGAAAATCACGGCTCCCGATTTAAATCGGTTGGGTGTCATTGATGAAATTATCCCTGAAGTCAGAGGCGGAGCCCATCGCGATGCCAATGAGCAAGCAAAAGCGATTAAAGAAATGTTAAATCTATCGCTAAACGAGTTACTTTCTCTAAGTAGCGATGAATTAATTAATCAGCGCTATCAGAAATTCAAAAAAATCGGTGAGTATGAATTGGAAGGACAACCAGAAGGAAAGTTACTGGAAGTAGAACAACATTCATAAAAGCATGGCCATTGAAAAAACGTGCTGCCAACCGGCAACGCGTTTTTTCAACCTTGACCTAAGTATTTAATGCCCATTGTACGAAAAATGTCCCTAATTTGGTAAACAAATCAATATTTAACGCAATTTACTTCAATTTATGAACTGAATAAGTTAGTCTTAGAATATTGAGTTTAAGCATAGAAGAGTTCCTTGCTTATCTTAAGTGAAAAAAGGGTACAATGATAGCAAATAGTATATTTCATGAGATCGGTAGGAGAGGTGACCATTATGAAAAGAATAGGTGTATTAACAAGTGGAGGAGATTCTCCAGGCATGAATGCGGCAGTCCGGGCAGTCGTACGGAAGGCAATTTTTCATGAAATGGAAGTCTACGGCATCTACCATGGATACCAAGGCCTGATCAATGGTGACATAAGACGTCTAGAACTTGGCTCTGTCGGGGATATCATTCACCGCGGAGGCACTATGCTACATACTGCTCGCTGTCCCGAATTCAAGACGGAAGAAGGACAGTTAAAAGCAATCGAACAATTGAATAAAGTGGGCATTGAAGGAATTGTCATCATTGGCGGCGATGGATCCTATCTTGGAGCGAAGGCATTGACTGAACGTGGGTTTCCTTGCATTGGCGTTCCAGGCACCATCGATAACGATATTCCGGGAACGGATTTTACGATTGGATTCGATACTGCGCTTAATACGGTTATCGATGCGATTGATAAAATCAGGGATACAGCAACTTCCCACGAAAGAACATATGTGGTTGAAGTGATGGGCCGAGACGCTGGGGACATTGCACTCTGGGCAGGTCTTGCTGGAGGAGCCGAAACGATTCTTTGTCCAGAATATGATTTCGACATGGAAGAGATGATCGGGAAGCTTAATCGTGGACATGAACGTGGCAAAAAGCATAGTATCATTGTTGTTGCGGAAGGCGTAGGCAGTGCCATGGAAATCTCCAAACAAATAGAAGCAAAAGCGGGATTTGAAACGCGTGTGACGGTTCTTGGTCATGTTCAGCGTGGAGGCTCTCCTACTGCAGCTGACCGTGTATTGGCAAGCAGGCTTGGTGCACGGGCGGTCGAATTGCTTCTTGAAGGATTGGGAGGCAGGGCTGTCGGAATTGAAAAAAATAAACTAGTTGATTATGATATCATTGAGGCCTTAGGAAAGCAGCACACGATTGATAAGAAAATGTATGACCTATCAGAGGAACTATCTATTTAATGGGAATATGATGCGAAAATGAGCATTAAAAAAATATGTTAAATACTACGTCCTTCTCCGTCATTGAAATCGGTAGACGACGAGTATCTTCAGTATCTTTATAGGAGGTTGACACCATGCGCAAAACTAAAATTGTATGTACGATTGGTCCTGCAAGTGAAAGTGTAGAAAAATTGGTTCAATTAATCGAGGCAGGAATGAATGTAGCACGGCTGAATTTTTCTCATGGTGATCATGAGGAGCATGCTGCAAGAATCCGCAACATCAGGGAAGCTGCAGAGAAAACGGGGAAAAAGGTTGCTATTTTGCTTGATACAAAAGGTCCGGAAATTCGGACGAACAATATGGAGAATGGCTCCATGGAATTGACGGCAGGTAACGAAGTAACCATTTCCATGCAAGAGGTTTTAGGGACACCAGAGAAATTCTCCATTACCTATGAAGGTCTATTATATGATGTACAAGCTGGATCTAGAATTTTACTGGATGACGGTTTGATTGGTCTTGAAGTGTTGAAAATTGATGAAGTAAAAAAAGAAATTCATACGAAAATCTTAAATAGTGGTACATTGAAAAATAAAAAAGGCGTGAATGTACCTGGCGTCTCAGTTAAATTGCCGGGTATTACGGAAAAAGATGAAAAGGACATCCTTTTTGGTATCGAACAGGGAATTGATTTTATAGCTGCCTCTTTCGTCCGCAGGGCTTCAGATGTACTGGAAGTTCGTGAGTTATTACAGCAAAATGGAGCAGATTATATTCAAATCATCCCTAAAATCGAAAATCAAGAGGGGGTAGATCGCCTCGATGAAATTCTGGAAGTAGCAGATGGATTGATGGTAGCTCGTGGTGATTTAGGCGTTGAAATCCCAGCAGAAGAAGTGCCACTAGTTCAGAAAGATATGATTAAGAAATGTAACAACGCTGGGAAACCAGTCATAACAGCTACACAAATGCTTGACTCCATGCAACGTAATCCACGTCCGACACGTGCAGAAGCAAGTGACGTGGCCAATGCGATTTTCGATGGAACGGACGCAATCATGCTTTCCGGCGAAACAGCTGCAGGGACATATCCAGTCGAAGCGGTTCAAACTATGCATAACATTGCTTCGCGTGCAGAAACTGCCCTGAATTATCGGGACATTCTTACAAGAAATAGCAAGGTGGACAGACATAACGTAACCGATGCTATTGGAGAATCGGTTGCACATACTGCTCTAAATCTTAATGCTGGTGCGATCATAACACCAACTGAAAGCGGTCATACGGCACGAATGATTTCTAAATATCGTCCAAAAGCTCCTATCATCGCTGTTACTTCAAACGAAAGCGTATCAAGAAGGCTTGCACTGGTCTGGGGAGTTTATCCACAGATGGGACCTAAAGCAGAAACGACGGATGATATGCTCCAAACAGCGATTGATCAAAGCCTTGAATCCGGAATTGTTTCCCACGGCGATTTAGTAGTGATTACCGCTGGTGTGCCTGTAGGTGAAATAGGAACGACTAACTTGATGAAAATTCATGTGTTAGGAGAGGTTCTATTGAAGGCTCAAGGGATCGGTAGGAAAACGGCGAAGGGCGAAGTGATAGTTGCCAAGGATGCCAAGGAAGCCGTGGAAAAAGTAAAAGAAGGATCTGTTTTGGTTACTCTCGGTTCAGATCGTGAAATGATGCCGGCAATAGAAAAATGTGCCGCATTGATTACTGAAGAAGGCGGTTTGACTAGCCATGCAGCAGTTGTCGGTGTCACTTTGGGCATTCCTGTCATTGTCGGGGCAGAAAATGCCACGAAAGTCTTTAAGGATGGACAGAGAATCACGGTCGATGCTAGCCGTGGAATCATTTACGATGGTCACGCCAAAGTTTTATAAAACAAAATTTTGGATGAAATCCAATCGATGATGTAAGATAAGTGTACCGCACCAGAAGTGGGCTGTGCAGGAGGAATGTAAATGAAGTACTTTTTATTGTTTATCATCGCAATGCCTATCATTGAGATCATTGTCCTCTTATTATCTGGCAATCTAATTGGTTTTTGGCCAACGCTGTTCCTTATTGTTGCCACTGGTTTAATCGGAGTTTATTTGGCTAAACGTCAAGGAATGGAAACATGGAAAAAGGCACAGGGACAACTTCGTCATGGGATCATGCCCGGAAATGAAATCATAGATGGGATTTGTATCTTCATTGGATCTGCTCTGCTGCTTTCACCGGGACTGATTTCGGACATTTTGGGATTAATCCTAGTGTTTCCACCCACGCGTAACCTTTTAAAACCAATTGTTATTCGGTTCATGATGAACAGGATGAACAAAGGAAAAGTAACAATCATCCAACATAAATAGTAAAAGGCTGTCCACAAGTAACAACGTGGACAGCCCTTTTTTGTTTAACTGGATAATTCCCTTCCGCTTCCAATCGTGTTTGTTTGCATGGCAAAGAGCTAGATTCCGTCTGACGATAGGAATGTAGCTTCTTTCTTCTGTATCATTCGACAAACTAGTCACTGAAGAAGGAAATTGAAAAAAGAAAACTGAATATTTATTATTTTTTGTTGTTAGAATGTTGATAGACCAAGCTTTTTTCAGTCGAATTAATCTGTATTTAAAAAAAAAAAGAAAATTAGGTGACAAATTTATACAGTGTGTTATATAATACAAACAGGAATTAAAATAACTGTATTATAACATTAAGGGTTGGAAGGATGTGGAAAGCAACATGATTACTGAAGCCAAAGGCTTACAAATTACAGGGAATATCAAGCCAGGATATGAACAAATACTTACGACGGAAGCCCTTCAATTTATTGAAAGAATTGAGCGGCAGTTCGGGGAAAGAAGAAGGGAACTTTTAGAACGACGCAAAACGGTTCAAGAGGAAATAAATCAAGGCAAGCAGCTTGATTTCCTGGAGGAAACGAAACATATCCGTGAAAGCGATTGGACGATTGCCCCCCTCCCGAAGGACTTACAAAATCGCAGGGTTGAAATTACGGGTCCGGTTGATCGTAAAATGATTATAAATGCTTTAAACTCGGGTGCTTCTGTTTTTATGGCCGACTTTGAAGATGCCAATTCACCTACTTGGGAAAATTGTATAGATGGTCAACTGAATTTGCGGGATGCCATCCGTGGTACCATTTCATTTGAAAACCCAAATGGCAAAGTATATACATTGAATGAAAAAACGGCAGTCCTAAAAATAAGGCCTCGGGGCTGGCATTTAGAGGAAAAACATGTTCTTTTAAACGGAAAGCCTATTTCCGCCAGCATTTTCGACTTCGGTCTATATTTTTACCATAATGTGAAGGCATTACTTGAAAAAGGAAGCGGGCCGTATTTCTATCTGCCGAAGATGGAGAGCCATCTCGAAGCTAGATTATGGAATGACATCTTTGTATATGCCCAAAATGATTTAAGAATTCCGCAGGGAACAATTAGAGCGACTGTCTTAATCGAAACCATTCTTGCAGCATTTGAAATGGATGAAATCTTGTATGAGTTGAAAGATCATTCCGCTGGCTTGAACTGCGGTCGTTGGGATTACATCTTCAGCTTCCTGAAAAAATTCCGTCATTCAGAAGACGTAATTTTCCCAGATCGATTACAGGTTACAATGACTGTTCCTAATATGAGAGCCTACTCCTTACTTGCAATCAAGACTTGCCACACCCGGAATGCTCCGGCAATCGGCGGAATGGCTGCCCAAATCCCGGTCAAGAATGACCCAGCCAAGAATGATGAGGCTTTTGCGAAAGTCCGTGCCGATAAAGAACGTGAAGCAAGAGATGGGCATGATGGTACATGGGTTGCTCACCCAGGCATGGTAAGTACCGCGAAGGAAGTGTTTGACCTTCTTGTTCCGAAACCGAATCAAATCTACCGCAAACGTGAGGATGTAGAAGTAACTGCTAAAGACTTGCTGGAAATACCCGAAGGCACGATTACGGAAGCTGGCTTACGGACGAACATAAACGTCGGCATTCAGTATATCGCTTCTTGGTTATGTGGTAGAGGGGCGGCTCCCATCAATAACTTAATGGAAGATGCTGCAACAGCAGAAATATCCCGTGCTCAAGTTTGGCAGTGGATTCGCCATCCTAAAGGCATATTGGAAGATGGCAGGAAAGTAACGGAAGAATTATTCCATCAAATCAAAGAGGAAGAGTTGGAAGTCATTAAATCCGAAATTGGGGAAGAAGCTTTCCAATCAGGGAAATTTGAAGAATCTACTAAACTATTTGAAGAACTGATTGTGGCTGACGAATTTGCTGATTTCCTAACAAATCCTGCATACGAAAAATTGACTTAATATTCAATTAATTATTGATCTAATATAAATTAGGAGGAAAATATAATGACGAATGAACGAGTAGAACAATTACAACAAAACTGGGAAAATGATTCAAGATGGACTGGGATCAAACGGACGTATACGGCTGAAGAAGTGATCAAATTAAGAGGATCCCTCGATATCGAACATACTTTAGCACGCCGTGGAGCTGAAAAACTATGGAATCTCCTGAAAGAAGAAGATTTCATTAATGCACTAGGAGCACTAACTGGTAACCAAGCCATGCAACAAGTAAAAGCCGGTTTGAAAGCAATCTACCTAAGCGGCTGGCAAGTTGCTGCGGATGCTAACATCGCAGGACAAATGTACCCTGATCAAAGCTTATACCCAGCTAACTCTGTACCACAAGTCGTGAAACGTATCAATCAAACACTACAACGGGCCGATCAAATCAGCTTTGCTGAAGGGAAAGATGATATCGACTGGTTCGCTCCCATCGTAGCTGATGCAGAAGCAGGTTTTGGCGGGGCCCTTAACGTATTCGAACTGATGAAAGGGATGATCGAAGCTGGAGCAGCCGGTGTCCATTTTGAAGATCAGCTTTCTTCCGAGAAGAAATGTGGACATTTAGGTGGTAAAGTTCTCCTTCCAACACAAATTGCCGTTCGTAACTTGATTTCTGCTCGTTTGGCTGCAGACGTAATGGGAACTCCGACTCTATTAATTGCCCGTACAGATGCTGACGCTGCAGACTTGATCACGGATGATATCGATCCAGTCGATGCTCCATTCATCACGGGCGAACGTACTCCAGAAGGATTCTACCGTACGAAAGCAGGTCTTGACCAAGCAATTGCCCGGGGCCTTGCATATGCACCATACGCCGACCTTATCTGGTGTGAAACATCCGAACCAAACCTTGCAGATGCCCGCCGTTTTGCGGAAGCGATTCACGCTGAGTTCCCTGGTAAACTACTAGCATACAATTGCTCACCGTCCTTTAACTGGAAAGCTAAATTAAGTGATGAGGAAATTGCTAGCTACCAAATCGAGTTAGGTAAATTGGGCTATAAATTCCAGTTCGTTACACTTGCAGGTTTCCATTCATTGAACCACAGCATGTTCAACCTTGCTCTTGGGTATAAAGAACGTGGAATGGCAGCATACTCAGAACTACAACAAGCAGAATTCGCTAGTGAAGGGGATGGCTATACGGCAACCCGTCACCAACGTGAGGTTGGAACTGGTTACTTTGATGAAGTGGCACAAGTTGTATCGGGTGGAACTTCCTCTACAACGGCACTTGCTGGTTCTACGGAAGCAGAACAGTTCGAAACATCAAAATAATAGCTAGAAAAGGGGTTGTCCCAAAAAGGGTAGTTAAGCCTGAATTGAATGAATAGAGAGAGGCAGAAATGTTGATTTAACAACATTTCTGCCTCTTCAATTTTGCGTTATTTTACTCGAAAAAGGACTTATGAGACAGCCCGTTTTCTATGAAACTTAAAGGAATTTATTAGGGGTTGGTTTTTTTGTATCAGGACCCATGATGTACGACCAAATGGCTTTAAAGACATGAGCCCGTTGAAGCGTATTGAATATGACCAGTGCCACTGGACCGGCAATCAATCCGAGGAACCCGATCAATTTAAATCCAATGAACAAGGCGATGAGAGTGGCAAGTGGATCCAAGCCAATACTAGAAGAAAGTACCTTTGGCTCTATCAATTGGCGCTGGACAACAACGATGATGTACAGCACAGACAACCCAATGCCAAGACTGGTATTCCCTGAAATGAATTCGAAGATGATCCACGGAATGAAGATGGTACCTGTCCCTAAATAGGGGATGATATCGACTAAGCCACAAATTAACGCAATGGTTATCGAATATTTGACGCCCAAGATAAGAAATCCAATCAAGATGGTGACGGTCGTTAATGAGACGAGTGTGAATTGAGCACGAATGAACCCGAATAATGCTCGTTTTAAATCACGAAATAAACGCTTGGCCCCGGAAAACACCTTATTCGGTAATACGTTGCTTGTCATTCGCCCAAAATGGTCATAATCTTTGCTGATGAAGAAAGTGCCTAATAAAGTGAACAGAAGTGCTGTTACAGTAGTAGGAAACCAGCCGATGATGGCCGGAATGTTCTTTAAGAATGTTTGGATGAAACTGCTGACCCCGGTAGTGATTGATTCACCAATATTTTGGATGTTTTTGATGATGGTGTCCTGCTGCTCGTTATCTAACGTATTGAACATGGCAGCCGTTTGATTGTACAAGGGGATAATCTTGGTGGAAATGAGCTTTTCTATGTAGTCCACGATGGTTTCGATATGTTCGGGGATCACACCCGCAAGGTAATTAGTGCCTGAAATGATTTCGGTAACCAAGAGGGTAATAAGTCCGGCAAAAACCAGAAAAATGAGTAATAGAGAGACAAATACAGCAAGACCACGCGGCAAGTGAGCTTTCTTTTCGAGGAAAGTAACAAGGGGGTTCATCAAGAAAGCGATGATCATGGCAATGATAAATGGATACGTATACTTTGATAAATAAAATAATGCCATTCCGCCTAGAAGGATACTCCCGATGACTGACAAGAATCGGATGAATCGGTAGATGAAAACAGGGTTCAAGATATTCCCTCCTTCTTACATTGCATTTGTATTATAATTGTAACGGTGTTGGAAAAGAAAGGAAAGTTCCTTTTAGGATCCATCTTGAACTTTTTCTTTCAGCGTCCTGATAAATACCTGGATTTAGAATGAGGAAAAGGGGTAGTTTGTTATGGTAAGATAACAAAAAAGGGAGAGGAGGGGGCGTATGGTAAACGGTCCAGTCATATTTTTAATTTTACTTGCTGCCATAGGATGGTTTGGGAAAAACACATCACTCATTGCAGCTGCAGGTTTTTTGTTACTTATGAAAGTCATTGGTCTTGATACAAAAGTGTTCCCCTATCTAGAAGGAAAAGGGATCAACTTAGGGGTTACGATCATTACCATTTCAGTGCTGATCCCGATTGCTAACGGGGCGATTGGTTTTAAGGAACTTGGGGATGCGATTAAATCGCCTTATGCATGGATAGCATTGGCTTCTGGAATAGCGGTTGCATTGATAGCGAAAAATGGAATCACCTTACTTTCTCATGACCCGCATATCACTACCGCGTTGGTTTTTGGGACGATTCTGGCGGTCGCATTATTCAAAGGTGTTGCGGTAGGTCCGTTGATTGGGGCTGGAATTGCTTATTTATGCATGCAGATCTTCGATTTTTTTAAATGATCATACTATAAATAAATAATAATTTTTTCATTCTTCTGGGATTTTTTTTATCTCCCTTATGTCGTATATATTCTGGTTGGATTCTTTTTTTACGAAAAACCCTCTGAAAAAACTAAAAAAAATGGATGGTTTAGCAATTGGAATTTTTCTAATGAAATAATAATTTTTTCATATTTTAAGCGCTTTTCATTCCCAAAAAAGTGATTATTGTTTATAATGATGTTGTAACTATGCCGAGTCATTATATTAGGATTAAAAAATATTAATTTTTTTAAAAAATCTTAAAAGAGTGTAGTTATTGAGCAAGCGCTCACTAGGAAGCGTACTACAAGCATTAATTTTTAGAATTCGTATAAGCGATTATAATAAGTCGTGCACGTTACTATTGTTTGTGTCACACTGTGTGAACACTTTCATTCGGTTATGCATGCCTTCAGCTAAAAAATAGATGGTTGGGTAGGATAGCTAACTCTTGGAAGCGCTATATTTATACGTAATGAGCAAGGGTATAGGGGAATTTTAGAAAAAGGAGAGATTTTATATGACAGCAACAAAAGGTCTAGAAGGCGTGGTAGCAACCACTTCATCCGTAAGCTCCATTATCGATGATACACTAACTTACGTTGGGTACGATATCGATGATTTAGCTACAAATGCCACATTTGAGGAAGTAATTTATCTATTATGGCATGGAGCTCTTCCGAACAAAAGCCAATTAGCTGAATTAACGAAACAACTTGCTGAAAATGCAGAGATTCCTGCAGAAGTTGTTAACCATTTCAAAACATACCCAATTGACAAAGTACATCCAATGGGTGCTCTTCGCACAGCGATTTCTCTTCTTGGTCTATATGATGAAGAAGCAGACGTAATGAGCGAAGAAGCTAACTACCGTAAAGCGATCCGCATCCAAGCTAAGATCCCGACGTTGGTAACAACTTTCGCACGTACCCGCCAAGGTAAGGAAGCGGTTGCACCACGTACGGACTTAAGCTTTGCTGCTAACTTCTTATATATGTTAAGTGGTAACGAACCAACTGCAATCGAAGAAGAAGCATTCAATAAAGCATTAGTTCTACATGCTGACCATGAATTAAACGCTTCTACATTTACTGCCCGTGTATGTGTAGCTACACTTTCTGATATCTATTCAGGTGTAACTTCTGCAATCGGTGCACTAAAAGGCCCTCTTCATGGCGGAGCCAACGAACAAGTTATGAAAATGCTAACAGAAATCGGTTCAGTAGAAAACGTAGAGCCATATATCAACGAAAAATTAGCAAACAAAGAAAAAATCATGGGCTTTGGCCACCGTGTATACCGTAAAGGTGACCCGCGTGCTAAACACCTTAAAGAAATGTCTCAAAAATTGACTGAACTTACTGGTCAACCTCAATATTATGAGATGTCTATTAAAATTCACGAAATCGTGACTGGTCAAAAGAATCTTCCGCCAAACGTAGATTTCTATTCTGCTTCCGTATACCATAGTCTGGGTATCGAGCATGACCTATTCACACCAATCTTTGCAGTGAGCCGTGCATCAGGATGGATCGCTCATATCCTTGAGCAATATTCAAACAACCGCCTAATCCGTCCACGTGCAGAGTATGTTGGACCAGGTATGCAAAAATACGTACCAATTGAAAATCGATAAAAAATTCGAATAAATAAAAAGTTTTTTCGAAATTTATATTTAATTTCATCGGATTTGTAGTAAATTAATAGATGTGGGTAAAAAAGGTTAGTGGTTCTGTCAGAATTATAAGGCAGACCAGCTAGCCTTTGAATTTGAATCGGAGGTAAAGAGACATGACACAAAGCCAAAAAATCACAGTTACTAACGGTGTTCTTAACGTACCAAACAATCCAATCGTTCCTTTCATTGAGGGAGACGGAATCGGTCCTGATATCTGGGCAGCAGCAGTACGCGTTTTAGACGCAGCTGTTGAAAAAGCATACAATGGCGAAAAGAAAATCGAATGGAAAGAAGTTTTAGCTGGACAAAAAGCATTTGACCAAACGGGCGAATGGCTTCCACAAGAAACTCTTGATGTCATCAACGAATATCTAATCGCTATTAAAGGACCACTTACAACTCCAATCGGCGGCGGTATCCGTTCATTGAACGTAGCATTGCGTCAAGTATTAGACTTATTCGTATGTCTACGCCCAGTACGTTACTTCGAAGGTGTACCTTCACCGGTTAAACGTCCTGAAGACACTGACATGGTTATCTTCCGTGAAAACACTGAAGACATCTATGCTGGTATCGAATATGCAAAAGGTTCTGACGAAGCGAAAAAATTAATCGACTTCTTACAAAATGAGTTTGGTGTTAAAAACATCCGTTTCCCAGAAACTTCTGGTCTTGGTATCAAACCAATTTCTGAAGAAGGTACAAAACGTCTTGTTCGCGCAGCACTTAACTACGCAATCAAAGAAGGTCGTAAATCATTAACACTTGTTCATAAAGGTAACATCATGAAGTTCACAGAAGGCGCATTCAAAACTTGGGGTTATGAAGTTGCTGAAACAGAATTCGCTGACAAAGTGTTCACTTGGAATCAATATGATCAAATCAAAGAAGCTGAAGGCACAGAAGCTGCTAACAAAGCACAATCTGCTGCAGAAGCTGAAGGCAAAATCATCGTTAAAGATTCTATTGCCGATATCTTCTTACAACAAATCCTAACTCGTCCAAAAGAGTTTGATGTTGTTGCAACAATGAACTTAAACGGAGATTATATCTCTGACGCACTAGCTGCTCAAGTTGGCGGAATCGGTATTGCTCCAGGAGCTAACATCAACTATGAAACTGGACATGCTATTTTCGAAGCAACTCACGGTACTGCTCCTAAATATGCTGGTCTTGATAAAGTTAACCCTTCTTCAGTTCTTCTTTCAGGCGTTCTTTTACTTGAACACCTTGGTTGGAATGAAGCAGCTAACAGCATCACTAAATCAGTAGAACAAACAATTGCTTCTAAAGTTGTTACATATGACTTTGCCCGCCTAATGGATGGCGCAACAGAAGTTAAATGTTCTGAGTTCGCTGACGAACTAATCAAAAACCTTTAATTTTTACTTATGACGCCTTTAGGAAAAGAGCCGATACCGGTTCTTTTCCGGAAGGCGTATAATTGTATACAGATGTTAAAAGTATTCCGGAATATTTGCATATTTCAAGGAGGAATTAACATGTCTACACGTAAAAAAATTACAGTGGTCGGCGCTGGTTTCACTGGTGCAACCGCAGCATTCCTTGCAGCCCAAAAAGAACTCGGCGACATCGTTTTAGTTGATATTCCACAAGCAGAAAACCCTACAAAAGGTAAAGCACTTGATATGGCTGAAGCAGGTCCGGTCCTAGGATTTGATGCTACTATCATTGGTACTTCCGACTATTCGGATACAGCTGATTCAGACGTGGTTATCATCACTGCAGGCATCGCGAGAAAGCCAGGCATGAGCCGTGATGATTTAGTGCAAACAAACCAAAAAGTTATGAAAGCTGTAACGAAAGAAGTGGTCAAACATTCTCCAAATACAACAATCATCGTTTTAACTAACCCAGTAGATGCAATGACTTACACCGTATATAAAGAATCAGGTTTCCCTAAAGAACGGGTGATTGGGCAATCCGGGGTTCTTGATACAGCCCGTTTCCGTACATTCGTCGCTCAAGAATTGAACTTGTCCGTTAAAGACATCACTGGTTTCGTCCTTGGTGGACACGGCGATGATATGGTTCCTCTAGTACGTTATTCTTACGCTGGCGGAATTCCTATAGAATCATTGATTCCTCAAGATCGATTAGAAGCAATCGTTGCTCGTACGCGTACCGGCGGCGGAGAAATCGTCAACCTTCTTGGTAACGGTAGTGCCTATTATGCCCCAGCTGCATCTTTGGTAGAAATGGCTGAATCAATCCTTAAAGACCAACGTCGCGTTCTTCCATCGATCGCTTACCTTGAAGGGGAATATGGTTTTGAAGGAATCTACCTAGGCGTGCCAACCGTACTGGGTGCCAATGGAATTGAAAAAATCATCGAATTGGAATTGACAGAGAGTGAAAAAGCAGCACTTTCTAAATCGGTTGATTCTGTTAAAGCAGTAATGCAAATATTAAAATAGAACCCATTTTCTTCTTTTCGAGACTGCCCCAAAAATGACAGAGAAGGCTAAGCCGTTCCCTATCATTTATCCAGGCGGTCTTTTTATGTATGGAGGTGGGGCTGCTTTCGGTTGGATGGTAAGATTAAGATGGCGAGAGGCTTTTTAGGTGTGACTTTTCGTTATTATTCTTTATAATAGAGTTGGATGAGTAGACAATGAAAAGTCTTAAGGGTAATACAAAATTCAGGAGGATCTAATGTCAAAGAAAATTCTCGTAGTGGATGATGAACAATCAATTATTACCTTACTGCAATACAATTTAGAGCAGGCTGGTTATTCTGTAATTACAGCTTTGGACGGGGAAGAAGGTCTACGGGCTGCTGTTGAGCTTCGTCCGGATTTGGTCGTATTGGATTTAATGTTACCCAAATTGGATGGGCTAGAAGTATGTAAACAGCTTCGTCAACAAAAACTCAATATCCCGATTTTGATGCTGACTGCCAAAGATGATGAATTTGATAAGGTTCTTGGTCTGGAGTTAGGGGCAGATGATTACTTGACAAAGCCCTTTAGCCCTCGTGAGGTAGTTGCACGGATTAAGGCGATACTCAGAAGATCACAGTTATCTGATGGTAATGATAGTCATGTTGACCAAGAGAATGAATCACTTAAAATAGGTGATTTGAAAATTTTTCCGGATCGTTATGAAGCATACTTCGATGAAGAACAATTAGAATTGACTCCAAAGGAATTTGAATTGCTTTTATACCTATTGAAGAATAAAGGAAGAGTTTTGACCAGAGATCAGTTATTGAGCACCGTCTGGAATTATGATTTTGCCGGAGATTCACGTATTGTGGATGTTCACATCAGTCACCTCAGGGAGAAAATTGAGCAGGATACAAAAAAACCTCTCTATATAAAAACGATAAGGGGCTTGGGCTATAAGTTTGAGGAGCCTAAAAAGGAATGACGACGTACCGTAAGAAACTTTTATTCACCCTCATCGCACTGGTGATGGTTGTCCTTATGGCCGTTGGTTTATTGTTGGGACACCTTTTCAAAAGTTACTATATTAAAACCTTTAATGAACGTATTCAAAATGAAACGTTTTTCATTTCTACATATATAAAAGAACATGGTGGTATCATATCCTTTTTGGAAAAAGGTAAAACGTCTAAATTAACGCCATTGCTCGAATCTAACTTAACCATTCTCTCGGCGGAAGGAGAAATTTTATATGATTCGACTTCTTCCAATGAGTTACGTGAAAGCCATGCGGATGTCCTTAGAAAGATTACCCTAAAAAAAGGGAAAGATCAAAGGGAAGGATACGAAGTGGTGGATGGTGAATCGGATCTTCACTATTATTGGGGCGCCGTTGAAAAGGATGGCGAGATAGAAGGTTTTGTCGTCCATAGTAATGAAATCGAAGCGATTCAACAAGTCAATCGACAAATGTGGAGCATATTGGTGGTTTGTTTAGGGACCGCCTTGATTATCATCTTAATGTTGGCAAGCAAAATTACTTCCTATTACACCCGGCCGATTGAAGAGGCTACAATGGCAGCCATCGAAATGTCGAAAGGGAATTATCGAACGCGTAAATTCGAGCAACATTCTGATGAAACAGGCATGTTGACGTCTTCATTGAACAAATTGGCAAGAAATCTGCAAGAAACGGAAATGGCGAGGGAAATGAACCAAGACCGCCTAGAAACACTCGTTGAAAATATGGGAAGCGGCGTCCTGTTAATTGACAGCAAAGGGTATACAACACTAATTAATCGGGAATTCAAGAAAACCTTTGATGTGGACGCGCATACATTCTTATATAAAGACTATTACTCAGTGATTAAAAACGAAGAAGTCATAGCCCTGATCGAAGAGATCTTCAGGACGGAAAAGACGATTAAACGCCAGGTGAAAATTCCGCTTTCCCTTAAACGGAAACATTTCGAAATCTATGGTGCCCCAATCATAGGTGATTATGATGAATGGAAGGGTATCTTGCTTATTTACCATGACATCACCGAATTGAAAAGGCTCGAACAAATGCGGAAGGATTTTGTGGCCAATGTCTCCCATGAATTAAGGACACCGATTACTTCCATTAAAGGATTCTCAGAAACGCTATTGGATGGGGCTTGGAAAGATGAAAAAACTTTGAAGCACTTTTTATCGATCATCCTGAACGAAAGTGATCGGCTTCAAGAGCTCATCCAGGCACTTCTTAATTTATCCAAAATGGAACAACAGGAATTTGTCCTAAAAACAGACAAGGTGGATATCACAAATATCCTGAAGGAAATTCAAGAGATGCTGATTGGCAAGTTACAAAGAAAAAAAATCTCCCTTGAAATCCAGGTCCCCAAAACTCAGGTGTTTATTGAAGGGGAATCCGATCGAATCAAACAAGTGTTCATCAACTTAATTACTAATGCCGTTGCCTATACTCCTAATGGTGGGGTTGTATCAGCAATAGTCAGGGAGAATGAACAAACCGTGGATATCATCATTCAGGATAATGGAATCGGAATTGAGGAAAAAGAGCTTCCGAGGATATTTGAACGATTTTATCGAATTGATAAAGCGAGAAGTCGTGATTCAGGAGGCACCGGAATCGGTCTTGCCATCGTCAAACATATCGTGGAAGTTCATAAAGGAAAAATTAAGGTAGAAAGTAAACCGGGAACCGGTACGACGTTCACGGTGACATTCAATAAAAAGTTGAAAGGGAAAGTGTAGAGTTTACACAGGATTTACACTCCCTTAAAACGAACTTCATAATGGGGGGTTACAATTATTGTACAACCCCTCATCCAAGGAGTTAGGAAAGGCAGGGAGATACTCGTCCCTGCTTTTTTTCTATGTGAAATAATTTGCGTTGTATGTTCGATGGTTTGTAAATATTTTAAATTTTACGAAACTTTGTCTCTTTCTTTGCGTAAATAAGATATAACACCAAATAAGGGGTGATACATATCGTTAGCTTGAAAAGGATTTATATGATGACGGGACTTGTCTTTCTCATTTTAATTCTTGGCGTGGTGGCTATAACCACATGGTACACAGTAGATGAATCAGATCAATCCGTTATAATGACGTTTGGTAAAGTGGAAGAGACGATAACTGAACCAGGCCTTCACTTTAAGTTGCCTTGGCCGATTCAATCGGTTCATAAGCTATCCAAGGAAACGTTCAGCCTCCAATTTGGGTACAAGGAAGAAGGCGGAAAGGTAACGGAGTATCCGAGGGAGACGAAGATGATTACCGGCGATGAGAACATTGTGCTGGCTGATTTGGTTGTCCAATGGAAAATTACCGATCCACCTAAATATCTATTCAATTCGGATGACCCACAGAAAATCTTATATGATACGACTTCCGCTGCTTTAAGGAGCATCATCGGTAGTACGATAATCGATGACGCCCTCACTTCAGGGAAAGCGCAAATTGAAGCGGACGTTCGTGAGTTACTATCAGAGTTAATGGGCAAATATGATGTGGGCATTTCGATTTCAGCAGTTAAGTTACAGGACGTGGAACTACCGAATGAAGAAGTGCGAAAAGCCTTTACGAATGTAACCGACGCCCGGGAGACAGCGAATACAAAATTCAATGAAGCCAATAAATATTCAAATAAACGGATTAATGAAGCAGAAGGGGAGAAAGACGCCATTATTTCAAAAGCAAACGGCGATAAAGCAGCCCGTACCGAAGCGGCTCGCGGTGATGTGGCGGTATTTGAAAAGTTGTTTAGTGAATATAAAGGCAATAAGGATATCACAAGAGACCGTCTGATAATAGAGACGCTTGAACAGGTATTGCCGAACGCGGATATATATATCATGAACGATGACGGAAATACAATGAAATATTTGCCGCTTCGTCCATTAGAAAAAGAAGAAACGAAAACACTGCCTGTCCCTGATGAAGAGGAAACGAAAGCACCGGATAGTGGAAAGACACCTAATGAAGAGACACCTAGTGAAGAGTCGACAGTGAAAGGGGGCACCCAGCCATGAGCGGAAAAGTGATCGATTTCAGTGAGCTCAAAAAAGGCGACTTTCAATGGAGAGGCTATGTCAAGATAGGGATTTTCTTCATTATTTTCATCCTCTTAATGCTAATCATCTTCACGAATGTGTATATTGTCAAAGAAGGGGAATACAAAGTCGTCCGCCAATTCGGTGAAGTGGTTAGAATTGATAAAACGCCAGGCTTAAAGGCTAAGGTACCATTCATACAAAGTGTTGTGACCTTACCTAAGTATCAAATGAGTTCCGATGTGTCCGAAGCTGAAATCAATACGAAAGATAAAAAACGGATGTTGATCGATAATTATGCAGTCTGGCGCATAGAAGACCCGAAAAAATTGATCACCAATGCTAGGACGCTGGAAAACGCGGAAACAAGGATGGAAGAGTTCATCTATTCTGCGGTCCGTTCAGAGTTGGGACAACTGGATTATGATGAAATCATCAATGATGAGAAGTCTTCTAGAGGAAGCTTGAATGACCGAATCACAGAAAAGGTGAACGACCTCCTAGTGAAGGACAACTACGGAATCAGCCTTACCGATGTCAGAATCAAACGAACTGATTTGCCAGCGGAAAATGAGGAATCAGTCTATAAGCGGATGATATCCGAGCGGGAATCGAAAGCGCAGGAGTATCTATCAAAGGGAGACGCGAAGAAGAATGGAATCATAGCAGATACGGATCGAAAGGTAACGGAATTGCTTGCAACTGCGCAAGCCAACGCAGAAGTCATACGTGCTGAAGGAGAGGGAGAATCAGCCAAGATTTATAATAAATCATTCTCCAAGGATCCTGAATTTTATAAACTGTACCGGACGCTGGAATCTTACAAAAAAACGGTCGGTGATCAAACGGTGATCATTTTACCGTCCGATTCCCCGTACGCTAGCTTGTTAATGGGAAATACTAAATAATCACATAGCCGTTCATTTTTCTTTCCACTTCTACTCATGGTAGAATGGAAAGAAGATGAACGGTTTTTTTTGTGTGAATATATAGAAGCCGACCTACATAAAACGGGTGTGACTGGAGGAAGACAAATTTGAATAAAAAGTTAGTACTTATAGATGGAAATAGCATAGCCTACCGCGCATTCTTTGCGCTTCCACTTTTGAATAATGATAAAGGGGTGCATACGAATTCGGTTTATGGATTCACCATGATGCTCAATCGTATCCTTGAAGAAGAAAAGCCAACTCATATACTCGTGGCCTTCGATGCGGGTAAAACGACATTTAGACACGCTTTCTTTAAGGAATACAAGGGAGGGCGTCAAAAAACACCGCCTGAACTATCCGAACAATTCCCCTTCATCAGGGAGCTGCTTGATTGCTTCCAAATAAAACGGTATGAACTGGAAAATTACGAAGCCGATGATATTATCGGAACGCTTTCCCTTCAGGCAGAGAAAGATGATTTTGAGGTGAAGGTCATTTCGGGTGATAAGGATTTGACGCAATTAGCTTCACCGAACACGACAGTTTCGATTACGAAGAAGGGCATTACGGAAATTGAAGAATATACACCAAAACATATCCATGAAAAATACGGCCTTTCTCCCGTGCAAATCATTGATTTGAAAGGGTTGATGGGTGATTCATCTGATAATATCCCGGGAATTCCAGGGGTAGGCGAGAAAACGGCGCTTAAATTGTTGCATCAGTTCGAAACGGTCGAAAACCTGCTCCAATCGATTGATGAGGTAAGCGGCCAGAAATTAAAAGAAAAGATTGAAGAGAATAAAGACCTTGCCCTGCTAAGTAAAGAGCTTGCGACAATTACAAGAGAAGCTCCTATTGAAGTGGCCGTGGCTGAAACTGAGTACAACGGAATGGACCAGGAAAAGGTCATAGATTTTTATAAAGAATTAGGTTTCTCAACACTTCTTGATAAATTGGACGTTTCAGGGGGGGAACCGCTAGAACAGGAAAACATTAATGTTCAGGTAAGTTCGGAATTGAAGCCGGAAATGTTGTCTGATGAAAATGCCCTGTACCTCGAAATTCTCGAAGATAATTATCACCATGCAGAAATATTGGGCATCTCCATCTGTAATGAGCAGGGGAATTTTTATTTCCCGGGTGAAATAGCCCTGACGTCTGATTTGTTCAAGACGTGGGCGGAAGATGAGACCAAAAAGAAAACGGTTTATGATGCGAAGCGCACGGTTGTGCTTCTGCGTCATCGCGGAATCGATATAAAGGGCATCGATTTTGATGTATTTTTAGCATCCTATATCTTGGATCCCGGGGAGTCTGTAGATGAGGTGGCGGAGATCACAAAAACTCAAGGTCTGGTCCGCCTTGAAAGCGATGATGTTTTTTATGGAAAAGGAGCAAGACGAAAGATACCTGGAGATGCCGAGCTTAGTGAGCATATTGCTAGAAAAGCGAAGGCGATTTTTGGATTAAAGGAACCGATGGTCGAAAAATTGCACGAGTATGAACAATATGATTTGTTAACCAATCTTGAGCTGCCCTTGTCCATCATTCTTGCAAACATGGAATGGCAGGGCGTTAAGGTCGATATCGGAAGGTTAAACAACATGGGACAGGAATTGGCTGTCCGCTTAAGAAGCATTGAAGGACGGATATTCGATTTGGCTGGAGAAGCATTCAATATTAACTCGCCTAAACAACTTGGGATGATTCTTTTTGAGAAATTGGAGCTTCCCGTATTGAAGAAGACAAAAACCGGTTATTCCACGTCAGCAGATGTACTCGAAAAACTTGAAAGTAAGCACGATATCGTTAAAGAAATCCTGCTGTACCGTCAGTTGGGGAAACTGCAGTCCACCTATATCGAGGGCTTGCTAAAAGTGGTGAATCGGGAAACGGATAAGGTACATACCCGTTTCAATCAGGCATTGACCCAAACAGGGCGTTTGAGTTCCACGGACCCTAACCTGCAAAATATCCCGATTCGTCTAGAGGAAGGTCGGAAAATCAGACAGGCATTCATTCCTTCTGAAAAGGGTTGGATTATTTTCGCAGCCGACTATTCACAGATCGAACTTCGAGTATTGGCGCATATCGCTAATGACAGCGGTTTGGTTGACGCGTTCAGGGCAGGGATGGATATTCATACAAGGACAGCGATGGATGTATTTCATGTGCCTTCAGAAGAGGTTACCTCGAACATGCGTCGCCACGCGAAAGCCGTAAACTTCGGAATCGTTTATGGAATAAGTGATTATGGACTGTCGCAAAGTCTTGGAATAACACGAAAAGAAGCGGGGGAGTTCATCGAGAGGTACTTCAAAAGCTTCCCGGGCGTGCAAGATTATATGGAAGAAAGCATTCATGAAGCGCGTAAGAACGGATATAGTACAACGCTTTTACAAAGAAGGCGCTACATTCCTGAAATTACGAGCCGTAATTTCAATATACGCAGTTTCGCTGAAAGGACAGCGATGAATACCCCAATTCAGGGAAGTGCAGCAGATGTCATCAAGCTTGCAATGATCAATATGAACGATCGTCTAAAAAAGGAAGGTCTTAAAACAAGGATGCTCCTGCAAGTACATGATGAATTGATTTTCGAAACGCCGCCGGAGGAACTTGAGATACTGATGAAAATCGTACCGGAAGAAATGGAAAGCGCGATTGAATTGAACGTTCCACTAAAAGTGGATTATGCATACGGACCAACATGGTTTGATGCCAAATAAATAAAGATAGGTGATAATGAATGCCAGAACTTCCTGAAGTGGAAACCGTCAGAAGAACATTAGAGCAACTTGTTTTGGGAAAGGAAATCATGGAGGTTACCGTCCTTTGGCCGAAAATCATCAAGGCACCTGAACCAGTTGAACAATTTCAAGATGCATTAAAGGGGCAGACGATTCAAAATATTGGTCGTCGGGGCAAGTTTCTCATTTTTACCTTGGATGATTATGCCATGGTCTCTCATTTAAGGATGGAAGGTAAATACGGGGTGCATTTAAAAGAAGAAACGTACGACAAGCACACCCATGTCATCTTCACTTTCACGGACGGCAGTGAGCTTAGGTACCGGGATGTCCGCAAATTCGGGACGATGCATTTATTTCGCAAAGGTGAAGAAATGGAGCAGATGCCTCTTCTACATTTAGGTCCTGAACCCTTATCGGACGAGTTCACTATCGAAGGACTGAGTGCGAAACTTGCTAGAACGAATAGGAAGATCAAACCTGTCCTTCTCGATCAAACCGTCGTGGTCGGAATCGGTAATATTTATGTGGACGAATCATTGTTCCGCTCCGGTATCCATCCGGAACGCAAGGCCTCTTCCCTTACCTTGGAAGAAATCACAAGGCTGCATGCCGAAATCATCGCTACCTTGAGCGAAGCGGTGGAAAAAGGCGGAAGCACGATCCGTTCGTATGTCAACTCACAAGGTCAAATCGGGATGTTTCAATTGGAACTTAATGTATACGGCCGTAAAGGGGAGAACTGTAAAGTTTGCGATACCCCTCTCGAGAAGTTAGTCGTGGCCGGACGGGGCACACATATATGTCCGTCCTGTCAGCAGAATAAGTAGTCATTTATAAAAACACATCGGATGGGCTCCTTCCATATACTAGGGTAGCAATAAGATGGGAAGGAGCAATCATTCCGATGTGGCTACAAATCATTTTCCTTGCTTTTGCAGTGAGTATTGACGGTTTTGGTGTAGGTATGACTTTTGGTATGCGAAAGATGAAAATACCCTTGAAATCAATTGCAGTGGTATCTGTCTGTTCGGCAATGAGTTTAGGGATGGCGATGGTCATCGGTGAATTCATCAGTCAGCTTATCTCTGTCGGGGCGGCTGAAAAAACAGGGGGCATTATTCTCGTTCTTTTAGGCTCCTGGATGGTGTACCAATATTTTAAGCCTGAAAAAGAAACGAATGACGAGCGATATCATGAAAAGATCATCTTTAACTTTGAAATTAAATCGCTAGGCGTGGCTATCAATATTTTACAAAAACCATTGAATGCCGATTTTGATAAATCAGGTACAATTACTGGAATCGAGGCGCTTGTGCTCGGATTTGCCTTGTCACTCGATGCATTCGGTGCCGGGGTGGGGGCGGCCATGATGGGGATCTCCCCAATCATTCTTGCACTCTGCATAGCCGTGATGAGCTTCATTTTTATCGGGAGCGGACTTCAATTCGGAAAATTACTTTCTAATAATAGAATTGTGCAGCATTTGACCTTTCTTCCAGGCCTATTACTGATTTTAATTGGCTTATTCAAATTATAAATAGACGGGTTAAAGGGGGAGCTTATGGGACAAATCATTGGAATCACTGGAGGAATTGCCAGTGGGAAAAGTAGTGTCAGCCAATATATAAAGGAATTGGGTTTCCAGGTAGTGGACGCGGATGTGGCTTCTCGTGCTGTCGTGGAACCTGGTGAAGATGCCTATCTACAAGTGGTGAAGGCTTTCGGTGAAGATCTTTTATGTCCTGATGGTAGTATTGACCGGACAAAATTAGGCTCGATTATATTTCATGATCAAGAAAAAAGACTGCTTTTAAATAGTATCGTACATCCTGCTGTGAGGAATTGGATGCGAGTGGAGACGGAAAAGGCCCTTGCAACAGGAGTAGAAACCGTATTTATGGACATTCCGCTCCTGTTCGAAAGCAAGCTGACGTTTATGGTGGAAAAAACACTCTTGATATATGTAGACGAATCGGTTCAATTGGAGCGGTTAATGAATCGGAATGTATTAACCAAATCGGATGCATTAGCAAGGATCCGTTCGCAAATGCCTCTGAAGGACAAAAAAGCACTCGCGGATGCCATTGTCGATAATAATGGGGATATAGAAGAAACGAAAAAGCAGGTTGAAGAAGTACTTAAGAAATGGAACATCTTATAAAATATAATAGGAAAAGGAGGAACTCTTTAAGGGTTTTTCCTTTTTTTTCTGAAAAAAGAACAAATCCGCTTTTTTTGTTAACACATTTAGAGTTAAATGTGTTATACTAATTACATATGAAGGGTAATAAGTATAACTTTAATATACTCAGGAGGGTCCGATAAATGAATTCAAGAATAGCGATTAACGGATTTGGAAGAATTGGAAGAATGGTTTTCCGTAAGGCAATATTGGATGAAAGTCTGGACATCGTTGCCATTAATGCAAGCTATCCCGCTGAAACATTAGCTCATTTATTGAAGTATGATACCATTCATGGGAAGTTTGACGGTATAATCATTGCCGAAGATGATTCTCTTGTCGTGAATGGGCGACGCGTACAACTGATTAATAATCGCGATCCAAAGTTATTGCCTTGGAAAGAGATGGATATAGATATTGTAATTGAAGCCACGGGCAAATTCAATGATCGATCTAAAGCAGCCATGCATTTAGAAGCAGGAGCAAAAAGGGTCATTCTTTCCGCGCCGGGTAAAAATGAAGACGTTACCATTGTGATGGGCGTTAATCAGGAAGCGCTAGAAATCGACAAGCATTTTGTTATTTCGAACGCATCTTGTACGACTAATTGCCTTGGACCGGTTGCGAAAGTGCTCGAGCAAAAATTTGGTATAGACAACGGCTTGATGACGACCATTCATTCTTATACGAATGATCAGAATAACATTGATAACCCGCATAAAGATTTAAGACGTGCTCGCGCTGCTGCTGAAAGCATCATTCCTACGACTACAGGTGCGGCTAAGGCTCTTTCGTTGGTGTTGCCTCAATTAAAAGGTAAACTTCATGGTATGGCCATTCGTGTACCAACGCCGAATGTTTCTTTAGTCGATCTTGTTGTGGACTTAAACCGTGATGTAACTATTGATGAAGTGAATCAGGCTTTCATTGACGCATCAGAAAATGAACTAAAAGGAATTATGGAATATACAACAGAACCGCTTGTTTCAAGTGATTTTAAAACTAATCCGCACTCTGCGATCATCGACGGCCTGTCGACCATGATGATTGGTGATAGAAAAGTGAAAATTCTTGCTTGGTATGATAATGAGTGGGGATATTCCAACCGTGTAGTCGATCTTGTCAAATTAGTGGCTTCTGAGTTGAGTAAGGTATCAGAAGTTCAGATGTCAGCGAAATAGAAAAAGTTTCAGGGCCCGTTACCTTTGACGGGCTGTTTTTTTTGGGAGGATTAGACTAATCCAGAACATAGCTTTGGTGTCCTGATAAGGGATAAAAGTATGAGTGAATAGGATATCTCACTAACAATTAATGATTAATTTACCAAAAATGCTAAATGCAGTTGCAAAAGAAAACCATACATTATATACTATAAATCGTGAACTTCTTAATAAAGAGAGTTTGCATAATGGCTACTTAAAGGGTTAGGACCTCTTTGGACTAACTTTCCCCCGTGGTAGTTATTAAGGATTTTGAATTTTTAATCACGGTTAAGGGGGAAACATAATATGGAATCAGCTTACACAATGGAAACTATGGGTAGACATGTCATTTCCGAACTATGGGGTTGTGACTTTGAAAAACTGAACAATATTGATTTAATTGAAAGAATCTTCGTGGATGCTGCACTGAAATCGGGTGCTGAGGTACGCGAAGTGGCGTTCCATAAGTTTGCTCCACAAGGAGTGAGCGGGGTGGTCATCATTTCTGAATCACATCTAACCATTCATAGCTTTCCAGAACATGGGTATGCCAGCATTGACGTCTATACGTGTGGCAACTTAGATCCAAATATCGCTGCTGATTATATTGCAGAGGCTTTGAATGCACAAACGCGAGAAAACATCGAACTTCCACGTGGACTTGGTCCCGTACAAATGAAAAAAACCAAAATGAGCGTACTATAATAACGAATTAACAGAGATGCCATAGATGCATCTCTTTTTTGATGCAATGGAATGGTTTTTCTTCCCGTATGTGAAGCTCAACTAGCGGACATTACGGGGGAAGTGAAACATGCTTGCTACTGGAAGTTTTACTTTTTACTTGTACTGGTTGTCCCTTTTATATAAGATTAAGATTAAATAGTATTCCTTAGGTAAGTTTGATTAGGAGTATCACTTAAAATACGGAGCTGGTAATGATGAAATGTCCATCATGTCAATATAATGGAACTAGGGTGCTCGATTCCAGGCCGGTCGACGAAAGTAAATCGATTCGACGTCGACGAGAATGCGAGGCATGCAGTTTTCGATTCACGACATTTGAAAAGGTCGAGGAAACACCGCTGATCGTCGTGAAAAAGGGTGGAACACGGGAAGAGTTCAGCCGTGACAAAATCCTGCGCGGACTCATCAGGGCTTGTGAAAAACGTCCTGTTCCCTTAAAGGAACTAGAGCAAATCACAAGTTATGTTGAAAAGGAACTGCGCAATCAAGGAATTTCGGAAGTGAAAAGTGACAGTGTCGGTGAAATGGTGATGGACCAACTGGCTGAAGTTGATGAAGTTGCCTATGTGAGATTTGCCTCCGTATACCGACAATTTAAAGATATAAATGTTTTTATCGATGAATTGAAAGATTTAATAAATAAAGAAAGAAAGTAGAGCTGAAGATTTACTTTGGCTCTTTTTTAACTATATCTTTTGAAAGGTTTGAAGGAAGATGTCCATGCATTGGCAGGAACTGCTCCCCGCGGATTCATATTTGGTTTCCTCTGCGGGGCTGCTTCATGATTATGATCGGAAAATACTGACACGACTGTACCAGCCTCTTATAGGACCGATCTGTATTAGCCTATACATGACGTTATGGAGTGAGATGGAAGAGAATCGGCTTTGGTCGGAGGCTTCCTCACATTATCAATTAATGAATACGATCGGCCTTAAATTAAGCGATATCTACGAAGCAAGGCTTTTGCTTGAAGGAATCGGATTACTGAATGTGTATAAGAAATCAAAAGGGGATACAAAGGAATTCATTTATGAACTAAATCCACCTTTAACACCCCGGCAGTTTTTCACTGATGGAATGCTGAATATATACTTATATAAAAAGATTGGCAAGGTCCAGTTCAATCGGCTAAAAAGATTCTTTTGTGTGGACACTATCGCAACAGATGAATTTGAACATGCGACCAAATCCTTCGCTGAGGTGTTTTCATCGGACCATCTAGATTCATTGTATGTGACGGATGAAGCGAAAAACGAATGGAATCC
The DNA here is from genome assembly GCF_044761665.1 of Peribacillus sp. NPDC097295. NCBI lineage: Bacteria > Bacillati > Bacillota > Bacilli > Caryophanales > Bacillaceae > Peribacillus > Peribacillus sp. NPDC097295. The sequence goes on along the minus strand of NZ_JBIWCW010000001.1, from coordinate 172,110 downwards.
ATTGCCTGAACAGCGATTCGTCGACCAATTTGACGGAGTTGAGCCATCTGGGTTCGACGGGCTGTTTGACTTTGACCTGATGTTCGCAGGCATGAAGAACTCCATTGTGCCCAAAAAGGCTTTTACGCCCAAAATAAAAAATACGATTGCCAAACTTGCCTTTCTATACGGGATCAACCCACTTGAGATGCAAAAACTAGTGATGGATGCAGTAACGTTGGACGATGAGATTGATGAGGAGTTACTGCGAAAAGCGGCAAGGGACTGGTACCAAATTGAACGCCAGGCCGATATGCCTTCCTTGGTTAATCGTGTACAGCCAATACGGGAACGTACGCAAAAAGAGGAACCTAAAACTCAGGAGCAAGAGTTGATACGGCATTTGGAGACTACTTCACCACGAGATCGACTCATGCAGTTATCCGGAGGAGCGGAGCCGACAGGCGGTGATTTAAAAGTGGTCGAGGGTGTGATGATCAATCAAAAGCTGAATCCTGGAGTGGTGAATGTTTTAATTGAATACGTTATGCTTAAAACAGACATGAAATTCACGAAGGGTTATGTGGAAAAACTGGCTGGTCATTGGGCTCGCTTGAAGGTCTCTACTGTCATAGAAGCGATGGAACTAGCCAAAAATGAACACCGGAAATATCAAGAGTGGGCACAAGGAAGTAAAAATGTTGCAAAAGGTGGCCGGAAAAAATCGATAAGAGAAGAAGTGATTCCGGACTGGCTTGAGCAGAATGAAGATAAACAAGAACAGGAAGCAGAGCAACCTGAACTGAATGAACAAAAACGTGAGCTACAAGAGAAATGGAAGCAGTGGAAAGCTGGAGGTGAAATGAACGATGGAAAAGATTAATAAATCGCTTAGTAAGCTGGCCAATACGGGTGACTTTCAGCAGCGCTATGAACAGTTGAAGCAGGAGATATTCGAAAATGAACAGGTGCGTCTGTTTTTGAATGCCAATAGCTCAACAGTCACAGAAGAAATGATTGATAAGAATTTAGGGAAGCTTTATGAATTTATTTCTCAAAGCAACAAGTGTGATAAATGTCCAAGCTTGGATGGATGCATCAATATGATGCATGGGTATTATCCAAAGCTGGTTGTTCAAGGGAAGGCTCTTAATTTGAATTATGAGATCTGTCCAAGGAAATTGGCGGAGGATGAAAAGCGGAAACGGGAAAAACTCATCCGCAGTCTTTATGTTCCTAAGGACATTTTGAAAGCGACCATTGATGATTTCTCACATACAGACGATGAAAATAAACGACTAGGCGTTTTAGGCAAAGCGATGTCGTTCATCATGGAATATGAGCCTGGTAAACGGCAAAAGGGTTTGTATATTTACGGGAAATTTGGCGTTGGTAAAACGTATTTATTGGGTGCGATTGCCAATGAACTCGCGCAAAGGCAAATATCCTCGATGATCGTCTATGTACCTGATTATCTGCGGGAGCTTAAGGGTTCGATTGGTGATAATACCGTCAATGAAAAGATAGAGATGGTCAAAACGGCGCCCGTGCTCATGCTCGATGATATTGGAGCAGAATCGATGACTAGTTGGGGACGCGATGAAGTCTTAGGTCCGATCCTCCAATTTAGAATGCTAGAAAACTTACCGACGTTCTTTACATCTAACTTCGATTTGAAAGGTCTTGAGAACCACTTGACCTATTCCCAACGTGGGGAGAAGGAAGAAGTGAAAGCAGCGAGGGTATTGGAAAGAATTCAATATTTGGCAGAGCCCGTCAGGCTTGATGGAATGAATCGCAGAAGATAAGGAAAAGTGGTCTCTAAAAAGAGGCCGCTTTTTTTTGCTCATTGCCCGCATCCTACTTCTAAAAAAGCCTTTATTCCCATATACATGAAAAAAGTAAAGCAAGGGGGAAGGGGGGATGTCGTAGTGCAAATATCGTTTCAAAATGATTCGGAAGCTTTAAAACTTTTGAAACTCATTTCTGTCCATCCTTTCGGGGCAGAATTTGAACCATATATTGAATTGTTCCCACAACAAGGTCTCCTTGTTGATATGACCGAGTTAGAAGATGAGAAATGGCTGACGCTGCTTAGTGAAGTATTCCATTCCTTTTTGATTGAAGAAAAAACGCTTCCTGTTCTTAAACAAATCATCATCAGCAAATTTTTCTACAGAGAACAAGAAGAAATCGATGCGATAATCGAAATTGCTTTATCCATCATCGATGGGGATAACTCCAAAGGTAGGGGTGATTTATTTTGTAAGGAAAAGCAATCGATCAAAGATGGTCTTAAGAGTATAGTGGCAGGAAAGGTTTCCTTTTCATTTGATTCTTTTACTACCTTTCGGTTAAGGTCTTTTCGACATGCATTGGAAAAGTATGCGGGTCTTGCTATTGATGAATACAAGCTCGAACAGGATTATCAAAATTTCATTGCGATGCTGCGGGATCGCCTACATGAACAGGAATCGAAATTATCAAGGCTTCACCTTGTCTATCGTGATGGTGTTCAGTTCTATGATCATGAGCTTGGTCGGCTTGATCGCCGAAAACTCACTAGCATGATTGACAGGAAATTGTTAGCCGATAGTTCATTCTTTCTCGACACGGTCATTTTGGCACCGCTTCTGTCAATCGCTCCGACTAGCTTATATATCTATACCGATAACAAGGAAGAGGGTCTGATACAAACGATGACACGAATCTTCGAAGAAAGGGCAACGGTCCTGCCACTTTCGGCATTTCGGCAGGCGACTGAATGATTTTTTGGGAATAATGGGTAAAACTTAAATTTAACCTTGATTTTCAATGCATAACGAATTATAATTTCCTACATACTATTAAAACAAAAGTTATGATGAGGACACGGGTATTCTAGTTGCCAATTTTCAGAGAGGGAAGCCATTAGGCTGTAAGCTTCCTATTAGCATGGAACACTTACCACCTTTAAACTTCGGTTCGGAAAGCATTTTTGCGATTATGAACTGACGGGAAGCTGCCGTTACCAAGTTACAAGTGTCATTTTGCCGTGAAAAGCAGAATGGAACGAGGGTGGAACCGCGGGTTAATGATAATTACTAAGCTCGTCCCTGTTTTATACAGGGGCGGGCTTTTTTGTGTTTTAATCCATTCATTTGCCTGAGTCCCTCTTAATGCTTGATATGGATGGTTTTTAAAAAAGAAGGAGTGAAACTACAATGTCAGAACAACTGAAAATATCTTTTCCTGATGGAGCGGTTAAGGAGTTTGCTAAAGGCACAACAACTGAAGACATCGCTGCATCCATCAGCCCAGGACTAAGAAAGAAATCCATTGCAGGTAAATTCAATGGTGAACTATATGATTTGAAACGTCCAATCGAAGAAGACGGTACGATCGAAATCGTTACTCAAGATGCTGCGGAAGCGCTTGAGGTCCTTCGCCACAGTACCGCACATTTAATGGCACAAGCAATCAAACGCCTTTATAAAAATGCTAAATTCGGTGTCGGTCCAGTCATCGAAGGCGGCTTTTATTACGACATCGACCTGGAGGAATCGTTGACTCCTGATGACCTTTCTGCGATTGAAAAAGAAATGAAGAAAATCGTCAATGAAAACCTGGAGATTTCACGTATCGAAGTAAGCCGTGATGAAGCCATTTCACGTTTCAAAGAGATTGGTGACGAATATAAATTGGAATTGATCGATGCGATTCCAGCTGAGCAACAAGTAACCATTTATGAACAAGGCGAGTTTTTTGACCTTTGCCGAGGCATTCATGTACCATCCACTGGTAAGATTAAGGAATTCAAGCTGTTAAGCATTGCAGGCGCATATTGGAGAGGCGACAGCAAGAACAAAATGCTACAACGTATTTATGGTACGGCTTTCTTCAAAAAAGAAGACCTGGCTGATCATCTACGTTTCTTGGAAGAAGCAAAAGAGCGTGATCACCGTAAAATCGGTAAAGAATTGGACCTGTTCATGACTTCGCAAAAAGTCGGCCAAGGTTTGCCTATGTGGTTGCCAAAGGGTGCAACAATCCGTCGTACGATTGAGCGTTATATTGTGGACAAGGAAGAACGTCTAGGGTATGACCACGTGTATACACCAGTAATGGGTAGCGTAGATCTTTATAAAACATCCGGACACTGGGATCATTATCAAGACGGGATGTTCCCGGCGATGGACATGGATAATGAACAGCTTGTTCTTCGTCCGATGAACTGTCCTCACCATATGATGGTATATAAAAACAGCATTCACAGTTACCGTGAACTTCCAATTAGGATTGCTGAACTTGGCATGATGCACCGTTATGAAATGTCAGGGGCATTGTCTGGTCTGCAACGTGTACGCGGCATGACTTTGAATGATGCACACATATTCGTCCGTCCGGATCAAATCAAAGACGAATTAAAACGTGTCGTGAATCTGATTTTGGAAGTTTATAAAGATTTCGATATCAAGGATTATTCATTCCGTTTATCTTACCGTGATCCAAACAATACTGAAAAATACTTCGATGATGATGCAATGTGGGAAAAAGCGCAAAGCATGTTAAAAGGTGCTATGGACGAGCTTGGCCTTGATTACTTTGAAGCGGAAGACGAAGCGGCATTTTATGGTCCGAAACTGGATGTTCAAGTGCGTACGGCTTTAGGGAAAGATGAAACGTTATCCACTGTTCAGCTTGATTTCTTGCTTCCTGAACGTTTCGACTTAAACTATGTCGGTGAAGATGGCAAACATCATCGTCCGGTCGTTATCCACCGTGGTGTAGTTTCCACAATGGAACGATTTGTCGCTTACTTGATCGAAGAATACAAAGGAGCATTCCCTACTTGGTTGGCTCCGATTCAAGCACAAGTGATTCCTGTCTCACCTGAAGTGCATCTTGAATATGCAAAAGAAATCCAAGATAAATTGAAGGCAGCAGGCATCCGTGTTAATTTGGACACTCGTGATGAGAAAATCGGATACAAAATCCGTGAAGCACAAATGCAGAAAATCCCTTACATGCTTGTCGTTGGAGATAATGAAGTCAACGAAGGCAGTGTGAACGTCCGTAAATACGGCGAACAAAAATCAGAAACGGTTTCTTTCGAAGATTTCGTTTCAGCGATTAAAGCAGAAGTAAGTCGTTAACAAAAAAAGGGAGGCACATATAGTTGTGTCTCCCTTTTAATTAAGGCATGATATATATATATAACGATCTGACACATAAGAATAAGGAGTGGCAACATGAAGAAGAAATTTTCCTTTTTGTTTGGACCGGCCTTTCTGTTAGTCATCATTTTACTGATGTTCGATGATTACCGGCAATATGCGATTTTTCCAGTTCTGTTATTTTGGATAGCGCTATTTTCATGGGATGCAATCGAGAAAAAGAAGAAGGCGAAAGAACGAACCTGACATCCAATCCACGTTAGGGAATGTTCATTCCGAAGAGGCAATCCCAGATATTTTTAATGGTCGTTCTCGTGGGAATAGTATTTATTGAAAATACTTTTAAAAAATGTATTGTCAAATCTCCTAATGTTTGATAAGATTAACTCTGTTGTGAAAAACGAACGAATTAAAACGAATTAAGTATTTGACAAGTCATCAGTGTTTATGATATATTTCTAAAGTGAATTGAATACGGTTTGAGGAAAGAAGAGGCACCCGCTTCTCACCTGGTTGACGCAAGCAATGCAGTTAACAGGTCATGATTTGATTATTTGGATCTTTCTAAATTAGTCTATCAGTGTGGGTGCTGCATGCATCCACACTTTTTTTATTTTATTATATCCTGTAAGCGAGTTGTGAGCGTGACCTAATTGATTCAAACGTTCGTATTCGCCAATATCTTTGGAGGTGGCTAACTATTAGTAAAGACGCGATGGTAAACGAGGGCATCCGAGCCCGTGAAGTTCGTCTTATTGACCAAAACGGAGAACAACTTGGAATTAAAACGAAATTCGAGGCAATGGAAATAGCCGCTCGTGTAAATCTTGATCTAGTTTTAGTTGCTGCAAATGCAAAGCCTCCGGTAGCCCGGATTATGGACTACGGAAAACACCGCTTCGAGCAGCAAAAGAAAGACAAGGAAGCTCGTAAGAATCAAAAGGTCATCAGTCTGAAAGAGGTTCGTTTGAGCCCGACGATTGAAGAACATGATTTCAATACGAAACTTCGCAACGGAATCAAATTCCTTGAAAAAGGCGATAAAGTAAAAGCTTCTATCCGATTCAAAGGTCGTGCTATCACGCATAAGGAAATCGGTCAACGCGTATTGGTTCGTTTTGCGGATGCATGTAAAGAAGTGGCTACAATCGAGCAACATCCAAAAATGGATGGACGCAGCATGTTCATTATTTTAGCACCAAAAGCCGAAAAGTAATTATTAAGTATTTTGTAATGAGGAGGAATACCTTATGCCTAAAATGAAAACTCACCGCGGTTCAGCTAAACGTTTCAAAAAAACTGGATCCGGTAAACTTAAGCGTTCTAACGCTTACACAAGCCATTTATTTGCTAACAAATCTACTAAGCAAAAGCGTAAGCTTCGCAAAGCTAGCCTTGTAAGCAAAGGTGACTTCAAACGTATTCGTCATATGTTAGATAACATTAAATAAGTTCGATTTATCGAGTTAAATAGGAGGGAAATAACATGCCACGTGTAAAAGGCGGTACTGTTACTCGCAAACGTCGTAAAAAGGTTATAAAATTAGCTAAAGGTTACTATGGCTCGAAACATATTCTTTTCAAAGTAGCTAACCAACAAGTAATGAAGTCAGGAAACTATGCTTTCCGTGACCGTCGTCAGAAAAAACGTGATTTCCGCAAACTTTGGATCACTCGTATCAACGCAGCTGCTCGCATCAACGGACTATCTTATAGCCGTTTAATGCATGGCTTAAAGCTAGCTGGTATCGAAGTGAACCGTAAGATGCTTGCTGATCTTGCTGTAGCTGACGAACAAGCTTTTGCTCAATTAGCAACTGCTGCTAAACAACAATTAGACAAATAAGTCTGACTGATATAAGCCGCTCTCTTTTTTAAGAGGGCGGCTTTTTATATGTAAGGAGGGAAAGAAGATGGAAGCGATATGGTTCGTTCTTGCCTATTTCATCATGGTCAACATCATCGGGTTTGTGCTGATGGGCATCGATAAGAAGAAGGCACGTAAGGGGGAATACCGGATCAGCGAAAAGACACTCTGGACCTGGGCCATCCTGGGCGGGGGAACGGGAGCATTCATGGGGATGCGTCATTTCCGCCATAAAACGAAGCACTTCACTTTTAAATGGGGGCTACCTGCTTTAATGGTTATCCAGATTGTGCTATTATTCACCAACATCATTCGTTAGTCATATGTTACTGAAATTGCGTATATGCTTGTAGAAGCAGCAAGAATTAGCTGGAGGGAGAACATGGATGAAAAACTGACACTTTTAATGGGTTACGTTCAATCCGGCAGTGTGTTTGCACCATTAATCTTCATCACTTTCCATTTGTTACGACAGTTTTTATTCATACCTGTGATAGTCGTTTGCATATCAGGGGGCATTTTATTCGGGGCAGCTTTTGGAACCATCTACTCCATCATCGGTCTGACCCTTGCGAATATGATTTTTTATTTCGTCATCGAAAAGTTTCCTAAAATGCAGGAAAAACTGTTTCGCCTTAAAAATAAGCTATTCGGAAATCGGAAACTTAACAGCCGTCAAATTGCGGTATTGCGGCTCATTCCGTTCATCCATTACTATTTATTATCCCTCTGTCTTTTGGAATCCAATAAAGGATTAAAGAACTACTTTTATTTATCCTTCATGACAAATATCCCCGTTGCTTTCGTCTATACGGTTTTCGGCCATTATATTGCGGATTTCAGCCCGACACTCATCATCATCATTTTATTATCGCTTACCTTATTGCTTTATTTATTAAGGGAAAAGCAGACGGTCGTACCATGGAAAGAATTTTTCCAATCGCATGAAAAATAAAAGCCTTGAGTGGAGTCATCACTCAAGGCCATTGCCATTTTAGTCGGTCAAAAACTCCTTCACCGGACTTTTCCAGTCAATCATGGCATCTGGATATTGTTTTTTTATGGCTCTTTCAATCTTTAAGAAATCATCACGCTTTAAGCCTTTCAAAGCGGAAGTTTTCTTCGGCCAGATGAAAATGGAGATCACCTCAAAAGAACGTTCGGTCGTGCCTAAATATTTTTCCCCTTCAAACATCACCCCGTTGTAGGTCAATAAAAAATTCTTGCGGATATTTGATGTATCATCGAGCAGAAAGTACTTTTTCTGTTCGTGTGCCAGTTCTAATTTTCGTTTCGGATTTAGTAAATATTTGATCGTCGTGTATATGAAAAAGATGATAAGAGTCAAAAGAAAGAGCCGTAGTATTAATACCATGGTGTTTCCTCCTCAAACAGAGTGATTTCTTTCTTTTACGTATGGGTTTTTAATAAGTTTCATTTATTTGATATAATTTAGGAATGAATGAAGAAAGTAGTGATGAAAATGAACATAAAAAAATTGATGGATATGCAGGCCGGTTTGGATGAACATATCGAAAAGAAACATGATTTACATAGTGAAGATCTGGTAGAGAGGAAGATCCTTGCTCTTCTTGTAGAACTTGGCGAACTGGCGAATGAAACAAGATGTTTTAAATTTTGGAGTCTTAAAGGCCCTTCGGATAAGGATACGATTTTAGCCGAATATGTGGACGGCATACATTTTATTCTGTCTCTTGGCATTGAAAAAGGGTTTATGCCCAAAGTGGAATCAGCTCCCCATCCGATAGGGGAGGATGTAACTGCGCAATTTATAAAGATCTATGGATCCATCAATGAGTTTCGTTTACATTTAACGGAGCCGGCATTTCAAGCGGTATTTACCGAATACCTGCGCTTAGGGGAAATGCTTGGATTTTCTGCGAAGGATGTTGAAGCAGCGTATGTCAAAAAGAATGAAGTGAATTACGAACGACAGAAAAATGACTATTGATTGTTAATTTAAACCATATTTTATATAATGAAGATTAGAGTGCAATTAGAGTGCAAGAAGGAGGAGGAATGGGAATGGTTCAATTAGATGAAACGCTTAAGATGCTGAAAGACTTAACGGATGCCAAAGGGATTGCCGGGAATGAAAGTGAAGTAAGAAAGGTCATGACTGAATACATAGCTCCATATGCGGATGAAATTTCCATGGATGGATTGGGTAGTTTGATTGCTAAGAAAACCGGTGAGGAAAATGGGCCGAAGATTGTCGTGACGGGCCATTTGGATGAGGTCGGTTTCATGATTACACGAATTGACGATAAAGGATTTTTATATTTCCAGCCGGTAGGCGGATGGTGGTCACAGGTCATGCTTGCACAGCGCGTGACGATCGTGACGGGCAAAGGTGATGTGACAGGAGTCATCGGGTCAAAACCGCCGCATATCTTAACGGCTGAAGCGAGGAAGAAGCCGGTTGAGATAAAGGATATGTTCATTGATATCGGAGCGACCAGTAAGGAAGAAGCACAGGGGTGGGGTATTAAGCCAGGAGACATGGTGGTGCCGTATTTCGAGTTCACCGTCATGAATAATGATAAGATGCTCCTTGCGAAGGCTTGGGACAACCGAATTGGTTGCGCCATCGCGATTGATGTTTTGAAGCAATTGAAAGATAGCGAACACCCGAACGTAGTGTATGGAATCGGAGCGGTCCAAGAAGAAGTCGGCCTTCGGGGCTCTAAGACATCGACATTCAAGATACAGCCGGATATCGGCTTTGCCGTTGATGTAGGCATTGCAGGGGATACGCCTGGCGTGAGCGATAAAGAAGCGATGAGTAAAATGGGGAATGGCCCGCAAATCGTCATTTATGATGCGTCGATGGTGGCTCATAAGGGATTACGTGATTTCGTTACCAACACGGCTGACGAAATGAATATTCCTTATCAATATGAATCGATTCCAGGCGGTGGGACGGATGCCGGCTCCATTCACTTAACAGCAAATGGTGTACCAGCATTAGCCATTACGATTGCGACGCGCTATATTCATTCCCATGCTGCTATGTTACACCGTGATGATTATGAGAATGCCGTCAAGCTCATAGTTGAAGTCATCAAGCGTCTCGACCGAGAAGCGGTGGACCGGATCATCTACGAATAGTCAAAATAAATGGAGAGCTTCCAGATGAAGGAGCTCTCCATTTATTTTGATTCTTATTTATCGTTCACGATAATATAGACGGCTTTAATCGGGCCATGCACACCTACGACCAGATCCATTTCGATATCAGCGGAGTTGCTTGGCCCTGTAATGAAATTAATGCAAGAAGGAACGAGTTCTCCTTGCTCAACTTTGGACCTCAGGGCCTTAGCTGCTTGGGTCATCCGCGGAACGATGCTGCTCTTTGGAATGATGGAAACATGGCAGGCAGGCAAGAAGCTAATGGACCGGCCATGATCCTTGTCGCTATATAGAACGACCGTGGCAGATTCGGCAAGCGTGATTTCACTGAAAGTGATGCCGATGTTGGCCCGTTCAGCCCGTTCAATATTTTCTCTTCCAATTTGATGATCCCAGATAAGGACGCCGTTATCGTTCAACACATCCATTAGTTGATAGTCTATGAATCTTTGATCTTTCGGTATGATGACAGGTCCATGTCCAAGTTCTTCAATGACCTGTTGCAAAACATGTGCAACCTGACTTGAATCGGTAAGGTGAACCTTCGTATGAACCCGTGTGCTCTGTTCGCGTAATTCCTCGACAAGCTCATCTTGTGTCGCATTTTTTAGGACTTCCATCTGTGGAGCATGTTTCCAGACGGGACGGGATATGCCTTCCGTAATGGGGTCCCTACCTAAATTCTTGGCTATCTTCGCTAAAAAAGTATCCTCGTTTTGGATGGTTCCTGTCATGATGATTGCCCTCCTTTGTCGCGGTTCTTGAACCAGTCTCGGAAACTTTCTTTATTTGGAGCAGGAAATTCGCGGCTTTCCGTCCAGGATTTAAGCGGCCCTGGTCCTTTTGATATAATATCCCCCGTTTTGAAAGGGGACATGGCGGAAGGAGCCATTTTTGATCCGAATTTATAAAGCATTGGAGAAGCAGCGCCAATTCCGAATGCCTTCATGGCCATTTTTTCAGAAAAAGGAGCCATTTTTTCTTTTTCAACAATGACTTCACGATGTTTCCTTAACAGATCATGAAGCGGGATTTTTACAGGGCAGGCATCAGTGCAGGCTGCACAAAGCGTTGAGGCATAAGGCAGTTCCTTATAATCTTCATACCCGCCAAGAAGAGGGGAAAGTACCGCCCCGATTGGACCGGGATAGATCGAACCATAGGAATGACCGCCAACCTGGCGATAGACTGGACAGACATTGATACATGCTGCACAGCGGATGCATTGAAGTACCGATTGGAATTCAGTCCCTAAAATCTTCGAACGTCCATTATCGACGATGACAAGGTGAAATTCCTCTGGCCCGTCAATATCCCCTTCATCCCTTGGACCGGTTAATGCGGTAATATAACTGGTCAACCTTTGACCGACTGCGCTCCTGGTCAACAAACTGACTAGGATTTCAAACTCATCGAACGTCGGTACGAGCCTTTCCATTCCCATTACGGTAATTTGAGTTTTGGGAAGGGCCGTCACTAAATCTGCATTACCTTCGTTTGTCACCAAACCGATGGAGCCCGTTTCCGCGATCGCAAAGTTACAGCCGGTGATTCCGATATCGGCACTCAGGAACTCTTTCCGCAAAATTCCACGTACATGGTCCGTTAGCTCTTCCGGCTTTTCGGTTTTCATATAGGCAAGCTTTTCTTTAAAGACATCTCTAATTTGTTCTTTATTCTTATGAAGCGCGGGTGCCACGATATGGGAAGGAGGATCGTTATCATCAAGCTGCAGGATATATTCACCGAGGTCCGTTTCGATGACATCGACTCCAGCTGATTCAAGAGTGGCGTTCAAATTGATTTCTTCCGTGACCATGGACTTGGACTTCACGACTTTCTTGGCATTCTTTTTTTCGATGACGTCCTTAACATATCCGCTGGCTTCTTCGGCCGTTTCCGCAAAAAAGACATGACCGCCCCTTTTGGATACATTTTCGGCAAGTTGATGCAAATAGAAATCAAGGTTACTGAGGACATGCTGGCGAATTTCTTCACCGAGTGAGCGCCATTCCTCCCAGTTCCCTAATTCATCTACGGCCGTTAGCCGGCGTCCATGTAATCGTTCTTGGGCACTCGATACTGCCAACCGCATAAAGTCGTTCTGTATTCCTTCATCCACCCGGTCTTTAAACTTTGCGGAACTGGTTTTCATAGACATCGTTTTGCCTCCTCGGTTTTTTAAATACTATTTAATACTTCAGCAATATGTAAAACCTTGATGGGCTGACCCTTACGCTGGATACGGCCACCGATATTCATTAAGCATCCTGCGTCCCCACCGATAAGAAAATCCGCACCGGTATCTTCCACGTTACAGGCTTTTTCCTCAACCATCTGTCCAGAAATATCACCCATCTTGACAGAAAACGTTCCACCGAATCCGCAGCAGTTCTGGGCATCCGGAAGCGGGGTCATTTCAAGTCCCTTAACATGGCTCAATAGAAGGGCAGGAGCCTCTTTCACCTTGAGCAGCCGAGTCATATGGCAGGACGTGTGATAGGTCGCTTTGCCTTCAAGTTTGGCACCCACATCCGTCACCTTTAAAACGTCTACGATGAATTGAGTCAATTCATACGTTTTTTCCGCTAATGCAACAGCTTTCTTTTCCCAGATCGGATCACCCTTAAAAAGGACGGGATATTCTTTAAACATGGCGGCACAAGAGCCGGAAGGGGTGACGATATATTGAGCATCCTCGAATGTTTGGATCATTTTTTTCATCGCTTCTTTAGAAGCTTTCGTATAGCCACTGTTATAGGCCGGTTGCCCACAGCAAATCTGTGATTCTGGAAAGTCAATCTCGCAACCTAGCCTTTCAAGCAGTTCCACCGTTGCCTTTCCAACGTTAGATTGAAATAAATCCACTAAACATGTGGCAAATAGAGTCACTTTCAAAATATTATCCTCCTTTTTCGAACAGGTTAACGGGTCATCTGATGATTAAAGCAGAAAAAGAAAATGGTTTGTAGAACCTACCATTTTCTCTAAAATTTTGGAATCGTTTTCAGAATAATATATCAAATCATTTATATCTTGTATAGGTTATTCTCCAAAAAATGTCGGAATCTTACATTCCTTCCGTGGTATGAAGAATGAACGTAACGAAGGACTCATCAACATTCTGTAAATGTAAAAGCATGGCATGGCGGGCACAAGCTTCATCCCTATTGAAGATGGCCTCGTAGATTCGTGTATGTTGCTGATGAAGCTGTTTAAGTGACATTTCTTCCGAATAGAGTGCTAGTCGACGGAAGTCACGCATCTTTTCCGTCATCATGTCAGACACCTGACTCATTAAGGTAATGAGCAATTCGTTTTTAGAAGCATTCGCTATGGCTACGTGAAAGGCTATATCCGCTTTATCACTCATTTCTTCATTGTCGGCTACTTTTAGCATATCCGAAAGCTTCGCCTCAATTTCAACCAAATCTTCTTTTGACCGTCTTTTTGCGGCTAATTCAGCGGTACCAGACTCCAGGATTTTTCGGACTTCGAGCAAATGCTTAATGTTCTCCTTATCCATTAATAGAGCCGTGGTTAAGGGGTAGTTCATGATGCTCGGATCGAATGTTTTCACGAATGTTCCCTCGCCCTGTTTGATTTCAATGAGTCCCATTGAGCTGAGGGCGCTTAATGCTTCACGAACAGCCGGGCGCCCGACCTGGAAATTCTCCGCAAGCTGCTGAATGGAATCCAATTGATCACCCGGTTTTAATGTGCCGGAACGAATCATTTCATAAAGTTCATCACTGACTTCTTCATAAATTTTCTTTGGTTTGATTCTTTTGTAGGCCAAGTAACAAACACCTCAATTTTCTCTAGTTATCTATAATTATATAACACATTTTGACATTATTATCTCCAGATAAGGAAAACGGTGGAAAATAAAAAAGCCTTGATTTTCCATTTCTAATCATTTACCTTATATTAATAAACATCAAGTCATCTGATGACTACAAAAACGAAGTTATGAAAGGGTTTTCAATGAATTGAAATATCTGAAAGTTAAAAAAATATGGTGAATGGAGTCGAAACAAATGGCATGGACGCAAAATTTTACACCGATTATTGACAACCTGGTATTATCATCTCTTGTAGCTCTTATTCCAATTCTTTACTTTTTCTGGGCCCTGACCATCAAGCGGATGAAAGGGTACATGGCTGGTTTGACAACATTGCTTGTGGCCTTTGCAGTTGCCATTCTCGCTTATGGCATGCCTGTAGGGAAGGTCGTGATGTCTGCTTCACAGGGGGCCGTCTATGGACTGTTGCCTATAGGATGGATTATTATTACATCCGTTTTCTTGTACAAGATGACCGTGAAAAGTGGACAATTTAATATTATCCGTTCTTCGGTTCTTTCTCTTACAGAAGATCGTAGGCTTCAGGCTTTATTGGTTGCCTTTTCATTCGGCGCCTTTTTAGAAGGGGCTGCCGGTTTTGGAGCGCCCGTTGCCATTTCCGCGGCTCTTTTAGTGGGGTTAGGATTTAATCCACTATATGCAGCGGGGATCTGTTTAATCGCCAACACGGCACCAGTCGCCTTCGGTGCTGTAGGAATCCCGATTATCGCGATGGAAGGACCTACGGGAATTGCGGCCATGGAAATCTCAAAAATGGTCGGTCGCCAGCTACCGTTCCTTTCTGCTTTCATACCGCTGTACCTTATCTTGATTATGTCAGGATGGAAAAGAACGCTAGAAGTGCTACCCGCTATCGTGGTTTCCGGACTATCTTTTGCAATTACGCAATTCGTAAGTTCTAATTATCTTGGACCGGAACTTCCAGATATTCTTTCAGCTTTAGTATCTTTGTTTGCTTTGGCTATCTTTTTGAAATTCTGGAAGCCCAAAACGATTTTTAGATTTAAGTCCGAAGAAACAGCAGCAGCTGTTGAAGAATCTGTTTCTTCTAGGGAGACAGAAAAAAAGTATACGAAATGGCAGGTATTCCATGCATGGTCTCCATTCCTGTTGTTAACGCTTTTCATTTCCATTTGGGGAATGAATCCAATAAAGCCGGCGTTATCCGGTCATTATGAAGGAACTAATGCATTTTTGAAGGGAATCAATGAGATTGGTAAAATAGTAACTTTCCAAATTGAAGTGCCCGGTCTGCATAATGAGATTATAGGAAGCGGGGGCCTACCCATTGCCGCTTTTTATAAAATTGAACTGCTAGGAGCAGCAGGAACGGCTATTTTATTGGCTGCAATTGTGACAAAATTCATCGTACACATGTCTTCAAAAGATTTCTTGGATACCTTTGTCGAAGCGATGAAAGAATTAGCAAAGCCGATCTTGATGATTTCTTCCGTTGTGGCCTTCGCTTACGTGACGAATTCTTCGGGGATGTCGACGACTTTGGGAATGACACTAGCAAAAACAGGAGACCTCTTCCCGTTTTTCGCGCCAGTTCTGGGCTGGTTAGGTGTATTCATAACAGGATCGGATACCTCTGCAAATCTATTATTTGGTGGTCTGCAAAAAGTTACCGCTTTAAAGATTGGTATGGAGCCCGTTCTGGCGCTTGCGGCGAATTCTTCCGGTGGTGTAACCGGCAAGATGATTTCCCCTCAGTCAATTGCCATCGCCTGTGCAGCTGTCGGCTTAGCTGGCAGGGAATCAGAGTTACTGAGATTTACGGTCAAGCATAGCTTGTTCCTATTACTTCTCGTTTGTATCATAACCTTCTTGCAAAATGGCATCCTTGCCTGGATGATACCCTAATAAAGAAACAACCCCTCCGATTCGGTGTTCATCGCCCAGTCGGAGGGGTTTTTATGTTTTTACATCTAGTTTTTGAAGTGAGGCGCATATATTAATAGAAGAAAGTGAATGAAGGGAGTCCTCGGCCATCTAGTAGAATTGAATGACGAGTTTAAACATTACATTTATATAAATCGGGAACGCCCTGTTGCTACGGGATTTATGAAGGGAGGCATTCGTTTTTGAGAACGAAACGTAATGTTATAACATAAATGTAATAGGCCTTCTTCGTTTAGTTAGCGTCCAAGCGGGTACATTCTAAATATAGCAACTACCAAACAAAATAATAAAGCACAAGGAGGAATTTAATATGAATAAAACAGTTTATGGAGTATACGAATCTAATGCAGACGTGATTTCTGCAATCAATGCACTGAAAGCGAAAGGCTTTGAAGGAGAAGATATAACGGTTGTAGCAGACAAGGAAGAAACATTGGACTTTACAAATGGACAAAGAGAAACGGATGTTCATACAATTACGAATGTAACAACTGAAGATACTTTCATGGACAAGGTGGCACGCTTCTTCATGCCGGATGAGAATGCGAATCTTTCAACAAGACTAGCGGACGCAGGACTTTCCAATAGCGAAGCGGCTGAATATGTGTATGATGTAGAACGTGGAAAGATGTTGGTTTTAGTTAAAGAAGGTAAAGGTCATCTTACTTCACCAAGAGATTCATTCAAAGCGGGAACGGAAGGCTCTCTTACAACAGGAGAAACGTTGGAAACTAACTCGAAAAATCCTCTTTTCAACGGAACAGAGAAAAGCGCTCGATTGAATGATAATGACACTACAGTCTTAAATGGACGAGGTCGTGGAACGACGGAAGATGAAAAAACGATCCGACTACGTGAAGAACAGCTGAAAATTGATAAAGAAAGAGTCCAGGCTGGAGAAGTGGTCATTGGTAAAGAAGTGAAGGAAGAGCATAAAACCATTAACGTGCCTGTTGAACGTGAAGAAGTAACGATTGAACGTCACCCTGTTACTGGAAAAGAAAGTGGACTAGAAGCAGGAACTATTAAGGATGGGGAAACTGTACGTATTCCCGTAGTTGAGGAAAAATTGGAAGTCACAAAGAAACCAGTCGTCACGGATGAAATTGTCATCAAGAAACATGTGGTAGAAGAAACAGAACAAGTGCAAGATACGCTCAAAAAAGAAGATATCGAGCTTGATAGTAGTGACCCTTCCATTGTGCATGAAAAAAATGATAGCCTAAATGTACGTGATAAAAATGATGTGGTAACAACATTTGATGAAAATGACCGTGAAACTTTACGTGATAGAAATGATAGTACTCCTGCACGTAAAAAAAGTGAAGGTGAAACGAATAAAGATTACGCCTTCAATAAAACGTATACAGTGATGGATAAGGATTATCCTAATACTGACGCCGGTGAAAAGCCATTTGTAGAAAAGAAAAGTACGGATACCCTTGATGAACAATCAAAAATTCGATAAGAGTAACCATTAGAACAAGAGAATGGGCCTGCAGTTTTTTGTTGCTGCAGGTCCTTTTTTTGTTTTGTTGAATGGTTTTTTTTTCCTGCTTTCAAAAAGTCCGTATTGTTTAATTTTAGGTGGTTAGGGTATAACAAAATTAAATAGTACTGTTATAAAGGGAGGAATAATTCATGGGAAAAACATTGCATGGTGTATATGATTCTAGTTCGGAAGTAAACAAAGAAATCCAGTCGCTTCATTTAAAAGGCTGGGACAGTGAGAAAATCACCGTAATAGCGAATAAAAAAGAAGATGTGGCTTTTGTGAACAATAGCCAGAATGAGGCCGTCGATATTATCACGAACCAGGACGATGATTCATTCGTAGAAAAAGTGAAGCATTTCTTCTTGAATGAAGGTTCAAGCGATATCCGGAATCGTTTAGGGAATCTCGGGCTTGCCGATAGTGAAGCCACTGCTTATATCAATGAAGTCGAAGCTGGAAAGTTCCTGATTCTTCTTGATGACGAGACTCCTGTAGAAACTGAAGAACATGTTATTGGCCAAGAGAACAACCCACTTAAAACCGGTATCGTGAATAATCCGGACCCGAATCTTTTTCCGGAAACGACGGCAAATGCTTATCAAGCAAGTGAGGTAGATACACAGCCGGGTAAGAACGAAGAGCTTCATGGGAATTCTGCCAATATATTTGATGACCCCGAGGTAGGAACGAAACGGGACCAAGATAAAGAAATCAAATCCAATTCCTCGGAGCAGTATAAAAAACCGACCCCTAAGGATTATGAGGGGACGATAGCAAGTGATCCTCACGTCGATCCATTCTCCGCTGATACCAAAAAGGCCTTGAATGCAGGCGATTCACTAAATCGGACTACCTTGCCTCCTGAGGGAAATGTGCCGCAAGATAGCGATGATAATCCTGATTTAACCGATAAATATATCAAAAACCGCATTAACACGGATCATTTATAAGCCAAAAAAATAACAGCCGATGATGGCTGTTATTTTTTTAAACCAGATTCGAGTGCCGTAATCATTTCCTGCTTTTCCTCTTCTGTTGAGTTTTCCCAGATGACCTCGAATAATACACCTAGGCCAGGCAGCATTTTCTCCTCGCCATTTTGAATTGCATCGACTATCGTGTCCTCTAGTTGTTCTTGCGTATTTCCGGATACGTTCTGAATAATGGCATTGCGTAAATTTAAATTCACAAAATTTCCTCCTCTAACACATAATGACTCACACGAATAGCATTTCACAAACAGGCATTCAATATGTATACTAATTACGTTATAATAGGATAATTAGCGTGAAATATTAAAGGAGCGTTTACCTTGAAATATATTGAGTCTGTAAAAAACCCTCAAGTGAAGCAGTGGAAAAAATTATTGACAAAAAAAGAACGAGATAAAACCGGTAAATATTTAGTGGAAGGCTTTCATCTTGTGGAAGAAGCATTGAAGGCGGAAATCGTCATGGAAGTCATCGTGAATGAAGAAACGGAGATGCCGGCCCATTTTTCGCTCGAAGGCACGGATGTCATCTATGTGAAAACAGACATCATGAAGACGATTTGTGATACAGAGAGCCCACAAGGGATTGCAGCTGTCTGTGAACAGAAAACCATGAGCATGTCTTCTATCAATCCGGACAAACTACTGTTGATCGATGCGGTGCAAGATCCTGGAAATATCGGCACGATGATCCGTACTGCGGATGCAGCCGGAATCGATGCTGTCATTCTAGGAGAAGGGTGTGCCGATCTGTACAATCCGAAAGTGGTCCGTTCCACGCAGGGAAGCCTGTTTCATATGCCAGTGGTTAAAGGGAATCTTTCTGATATCATTGATGAACTGAAGCAAAAGGGCACACCGATTTATGGTACGGCACTAGAAGGTGGTTCGCCATTTGAAGAGGTGGAAAAGTCCTCTCAATTTGCGCTGCTCGTCGGGAACGAAGGGCAGGGGGTTTCCAAGGAATTATTGGCGAAGACGACGAAAAACCTTTATATTCCGATATACGGGAAAAGTGAATCACTGAATGTCGGGATCGCTGCCGGTATTTTAATGTATTATTTAAGAAAATCGATTTGAAACGGCCGGTAATTTATAATATAATGAAACAGAATTTTATAATGAAAACAACAATGACAAAGAGTAGTAACTTAAGACATCCATAACCAGGGAAAAAATGCCGTGACTGAGAGCATTTTTATGGCAATGCTTAAGGGAATTCACCTTTCGAGTTGGCATTGGGAAGACAGATTGTCTGAAAAATGTTCCGGTGAAGAGCCGTTATTTTTTATGAGTGAGTGCTTAAGGCTTTAGCTGATGGCACTAATAAGGGTGGTACCGCGATACATAAACCTCGTCCCTTTTTGGGAGTGGGGTTTTTTTGTGTTCATTTTTACAAAAGGAAAAATAAAGGAGGAAGACATGATGCAGGAACGTTTACTAGAACTGCAGGAAGAAGCGTTGCAAAAAGTTGCCGCAGCTTCCGAACTAAAAGAACTGAATGAAGTCCGTGTTGCTTATTTAGGGAAAAAAGGACCGATTACAGAGGTATTGCGTGGCATGGGTAAACTGTCAGCCGAGGAACGTCCGAAAATTGGGGCGCTAGCTAATGATGTCCGTGGGGCGATCGCTTCGAAAATCGAGGAAAAGCAAGTAGCTCTTGAAACAGCGGCGGTTAATCAGAAGCTTGCAACAGAAACGATTGATGTTACATTGCCAGGACGTGCGGTCAAAAAAGGAAATCTTCATCCGTTAACACGGGTCGTCGAAGAAATTGAAGACCTATTCATCGGTATGGGATACACAGTGGCGGAAGGTCCTGAAGTCGAAACGGACTATTACAACTTTGAGGCATTGAACTTGCCAAAAAGCCACCCAGCACGTGATATGCAAGATTCGTTCTACATTACAGACGAGATTTTAATGCGTACCCACACTTCCCCGGTGCAGGCCAGAACGATGGAAAAACATAAAGGCCAAGGACCGGTTAAGATCATTTGCCCAGGTAAAGTGTACCGTCGTGATAACGATGACGCAACGCACTCCCACCAATTCCAGCAAATCGAAGGCTTGGTCATCGATGAGAACATCAGCATGAGCGACCTGAAAGGCACGCTTGACGTGTTTGCCAAGAAAGTATTCGGCCAAGACCGGGAAATCCGCCTTCGTCCAAGTTTCTTCCCGTTCACGGAGCCATCAGTCGAAGTGGATATTTCATGTAAAATCTGTGGCGGCAAAGGCTGCAATGTGTGTAAACAAACTGGATGGATCGAAGTTCTTGGTGGAGGAATCGTTCACCCGAACGTACTTGAGATGGCAGGATTCGATTCTAAGAAATACTCTGGATTCGCTTTTGGAATCGGTGTGGAACGGATTGCGATGCTAAAATACGGCGTGGATGATATCCGTCATTTCTATACAAACGATGTTCGTTTCTTAAAACAATTCCATCATCACGAAGCATAAATTTAATTTTAAAAAGGAGGACCTACCATGTATGTGTCTTATAAATGGTTGCAGGATTATGTAGACCTATCCGGCATCAATGCAACAGAGCTTGCGGATAAAATCACCAAAAGCGGCATCGAGGTTGAAGGGGTAGAAAAGAAAAGTGAAGGGCTTAAAGGGATTGTCATCGGGCATGTGTTAGAGCGCGAACAACATCCTAATGCCGATAAATTGAATAAATGCTTAGTTGATATCGGAGCGGAGAACCCGGTACAAATCGTCTGTGGAGCCCCGAATGTGGATAAAGGCCAGAAAGTAGCTGTAGCGACTGTGGGCGCAGTACTCCCAGGTAATTTTAAAATCAAGAAAGCTAAGCTTCGTGGAGAAGAATCTCACGGAATGATTTGCTCGCTTCAAGAATTAGGTTTTGAATCCAAAATCGTTTCCAAAGATTATGCAACAGGCATTTTCGTTTTCCCTAATGATGTGGAAGTCGGCAAAGATGCGCTAGAAGAGCTTGGCTTAAGTGATGAAATACTGGAACTTGGTTTGACACCAAATCGTTCAGACGCTTTAAGCATGCTAGGTGTTGCATATGAAGTCGGAGCCATACTAGGTCGTGACGTGAAATGGCCAGTCATCGAAAAAGAAGAAGCAGCTGAAAAAGCTACGGATTATATCAGTATCAAAGTGGAAGCGAAAGAAGATAATCCACTATACATCGCTAAAATCATCAAAGATGTAAAAGTAGGGCCGTCTCCTCTTTGGATGCAGACCCGCCTTATGTCTGCAGGCATTCGTCCGCATAATAACGTGGTCGATATCACGAATTACATTTTACTTGAATATGGTCAGCCACTTCATGCCTTTGATTATGACCGTTTGGGTTCAAAGGAAATCGTCATCCGTAGAGCGAATGAAGCAGAAAAAATCGTGACATTGGATGAAACGGAACGTACATTATCGCCAGATCATCTGGTCATCACGAACGGCACTGAGCCAGTTGCGATTGCAGGAGTAATGGGCGGGGCGAATTCAGAAGTGAAGAATGATACGACGACCGTCATTATCGAAAGTGCTTATTTTGCCGGGACAGTTGTACGTAAAGCTTCGAAAGATCACGGATTACGTAGTGAAGCCAGTGCCCGTTTTGAAAAGGGTGTCGATCCCGCTCGCGTGCGTGAAGCCGGAGAACGTGCAGCTCAGTTGATGGCACAATATGCAGGCGGAACGATTCTACAAGGTACGGCAGAGGTCGATGAATTGACGATGGAACCGGTTGTCATTAGCATTACCCTTGAAAAAATCAATACCCTTCTTGGTACGGATATGTCTGTTTCCGAAGTGGAATCCATCTTCAAACGTCTTCAATTTGGCGTAACGTTGGATAATGAAACATTCACCATTACGGTCCCAACTCGCCGTGGTGATATTACAATTGAAGCAGATTTAGTGGAAGAAGCTGCCCGTCTTTATGGATATGACAACATTCCTGCAACATTGCCGGTTGGTGCTGCGACTCCTGGTCAATTGACCGATTACCAAATGAAACGTCGTAAAATCCGTCGTACCCTTGAAGGAGCAGGACTGTATCAAGCGGTTACGTATTCGTTGACAAGCGAGGAAAAAGCGGCTCAATTCGCATTGAATGCCCTTGATTCCATTCGTTTGGCGATGCCGATGAGTGAAGAACGGAGCCAGTTGCGTTTAAGCATCGTTCCACAATTATTAGAAGTCGTGAAATATAATAATGCTCGTCAGCTTGACTCACTTGCACTATATGAAATTGGTTCTGTCTTCTTCAAAAAGGATGATCACGAGCTTCCCGAAGAGAAAGAGCATGTAGCTGGAGCCATTACAGGTCTTTGGGAATCACAACCTTGGCAAGGCGAACAGAAATCCGTGGATTTCTATGTGGCAAAAGGTGTGATTGAAGCATTATTCGATACGCTCGGGTTAACTGAAAAAATCAGTTATCGTCAAGCAGAAATCAAAGATATGCACCCAGGACGGACAGCGGAAGTACTTTTAGATGGAGAAGTGATAGGCTTCATCGGGCAAGTGCATCCTACTGTTCAGAAGGATTTGGATATTAAGGAAACCTACATCTTCGAACTTTCCTTCAAAGCTATGGCTGAAGCGGAAGTGGCGCCAATTGCGTATCAAACCATTCCGCGCTATCCATCGACCACACGCGATATCGCGCTGGTAGTCGACCAAGCAACGAAAGCAGGCGACATTCAAAGCATCATATTAGAAGCCGGTGGCAAGCTGTTGAAAGAAGTCAGCATCTTCGACTTATACGAAGGTGAAAAAATGGAAGAAGGCAAGAAGTCCATTGCCTATTCATTGAAATACTTCGATCCGGAACGCACATTGACGGACGAGGATATCACGAAAGCCCATGAGAAAGTGCTTGAAGCGGTTAAAGAAAAAGCCGGAGCAGAATTACGAGGATAAAATGTAACAATAAGGCAGCCTCCTGATATATCAGGAGGCTGTTTTTTTATGAACCATTAAAAGATTGTCGGTTACGTGAAAACTAAACTTAGAAGTCTATTTTGCTTATTTTTAATTACTTTGCAATCATGATGGAACTGGCTTTGATGATTGCTGTTGCCTCATCATCCACTTTCAGGTTCAAGGATTCTGCAGATGCAGTAGTAATACTGGATACGATGTCTACACCGTTAATATTCATTGTTATTTCTGTTGATATGGGTCCCGTTTTTACATCCGTAATTTTCCCAGTTAATTGATTTCTCGCTGATAATTGCATAATACCGCCTCCTAAAGAAATATGTACTTTCTTATAGTCGGCAAGTTTGTTAAAAAAATTCATCTCTCAATGAAAATAAGCTTCCTTAGCCACTTACTAAATTCTAAACAAAGATTTTGGAGGCGACCGTCCTCCGATTGCTCTATTCTCATTTCCCGTATTTCTTCTGATAGATTCTCTTCGCTTTTTCCGTATTGGCAAAATGCGTTTTTGTAAAGTCGTTCAAGGCGTCGATTCCTTTTTCATGGATTAAACGTGCAGCTGCTTCATCGACCGCAAATCCTGCTCCTTTAGGAATACGGAAACCCGCTTTTTCGCTTAACAGATCAAAGCGTTTTACAAATGCGTAACGAGCAAGAATCGAAGCAGCGGCGACGGAGAGATGAATGCCTTCCGCTTTCGTACTCAGATAGGTAGCATTTGCCTGGAATTGCTCCTGGCCTTTCAAATAATTGAAAAATACATTTGGCTGGGCGAATTGATCAATCAGGACAGCTTCAGCTTGTTCCGGTTGGATCTTTTGAATCAGATGCTTGATGGCTTGATTATGAAGGAGTGCTTTAATCTTCCCTTGAGACATTCCTTTTGCCTGAAGCATATTATATTTCGGATTGTCACATGTCAGCAGGCTAAATGGGACGACATCCTTGATTTGTTTAGCAATTTCAATGATTTGCGGGTCTTTCAGGTTTTTTGAATCTTGAACACCGAGTTCTTTCAATAAAAGTAATTGTTCCTTTTTGGCATAGGCAGCTACAACGGTAATCGGGCCAAAATAATCGCCTGTCCCGACTTCATCAGAACCAATAACCGACATGGTGGCGATGTTAGCAGGTGGTAAATAGCGATGGACCTTTACTGGAGAAGTAGGAGAGGAGGCCTTTTCCTTAGGAATGACTGCATCCTTCTGCCATTTTGCAGCTTCTATTTCTGCATTTTTCCCTTGAAAAAGGACCTTGCCCGATTTATAGGCTGTTACCGTACATAGCGGAGGCTTTGCAGAAAATATGCTTCCGGGTGGAAGCTTGGAGACTAGTGCATTTACATAATGAACTTTCATGGCCTGTATTTGGACAGGACTTGTAAGTAAAACAACATGGGACATAATTAATGGGCTCCTCACTCAATTTGAATTATTAAGGGAATATTCATACTAAAGATATTTGAATCTGACAAATTATCACAATTTTTATGCGAGAAATGACAATGTACTCTCTTTCATGACGAAAAACTTCATGATATGATAGAAATAGGATTGTTTTAGATTGGAGGCATCATTTTGTCAGACGATAAACGAAATAAAACGACAGTTGACATATACGGACAACCATATACTATCGTCGGTACTGAAAGCGCAAGCCATATGCGCCTTGTTGCTTCAATGGTTGACGAGAAAATGAGAGAAATCGGTATGAAAAACCCATATTTGGATACGAGTAAGCTTGCGGTGTTGACCGCGGTGAATACAATTCACGAATATATTAAATTAAAGGACGAACTAGACCAGCTTCAACTGGAATTAAAGAGAGAGAAGGACTGAGTAGATGCTTGATTTAGCAATTCTGGCCATTCTTTTAATCGGTTTATTAATCGGTTTGAAGCGTGGCTTTATTTTACAACTGGTTCATATGACAGGCTTTATTGTAGCTTTCATTGTCGCTTACGTCTTCTATGGCAATCTAGCACCCAATTTGAAAATGTGGATTCCATTTCCTGCAATAGGTGATTCTTCGACACTCAATATGTTTTTCGAATCGGTTGGGCTTGAGACCGCTTATTACAACGCCATTGCCTTTGCCATTGTGTTCTTTGCCACAAAGATTCTTTGGCACATGATTGGGTCCATGCTCAATTTCATCACCTACCTGCCGATTTTAAAACAGCTGAATCGTTGGGGAGGAGCGATATTGGGATTTGCCGAAGTCTATCTTATCATCTTTATTATATTATACATAGGCGCCTTGCTGCCAATGGATTCCATTCAGGAACCACTAACCAGCTCCTTTATGGCAGAAACGATTGTGAAACATACACCTTTCCTGTCTGAACAGGTGAAAGACCTTTGGTTTAATAAGTAAAACAATCATAACCACATTAAATTAGGGTCCAATACCTCTAACAAAGTTGTAGTTCGTCATACTTTGAAAGGGTAGGGCCCTTTTCTATGGATTAGCGTGAAACCTCTTAACCGCTGATTCGTATAGATAATAATCGCACTGCTTGTACTTTGTCTTTAAGAAAGGTATCTTTAAGACAGTATCTAAGGGAGTTTCCCTACTAATTTTGGTGGTGAAAAAAATGACAGTCAATAAAAAAGATATTATTAAATTATTAGAAAAGATTGCTATATACATGGAGCTTAAAGGAGAAAATCCTTTTAAGGTATCTGCTTTCCGTAAGGCCGCTGGCGCTTTGGAAACGGATGACCGGAGCCTAACGGCCATTGACGATTTTACGGCGTTGAATGGCATCGGAAAAGGAACGGCATCCGTCATTGAGGAATATATCAATGAAGGGAAGTCGACCGTTCTGGAGGAGCTTCAGGAGCAGGTGCCAAAGGGCTTGATCCCGCTTTTACAGTTACAAGGTTTAGGTGGTAAAAAAATTGCCAAGCTACACAAAGAATTACATATCAATGATGTGAATGACCTCAAACTGGCATGCGTGGAAGGGCGTGTTGCGGCATTGACCGGCTTCGGTAAAAAGACGGAAGAAAAGATTTTGTCTGCCATTGCTGAAGCGGGATCAAGACCTGACAGGCTTCCACTCGCCTTCATGAGACCGATTGCTGACGATATCGAAATGGCTATTGCCAATATGGAGCATATCACGCGTTCTTCAAGAGCGGGCAGTATGAGACGGATGAGGGAAACGATAAAAGACCTAGATTTCATCATTTCCACGGATCATCCCGATGAAGTGAAAAACCAACTTCTATCATTGCCTGGCATAAAGCAAGTCATTGCAGCGGGCGATACAAAGGTGTCGGTCGTTCTTGATTATGAGTATGATATTTCCGTCGATTTCCGGATTGTCCAAGATAAGGAGTTCATCACGACTCTTCACCATTTCACTGGTTCGAAGGATCACAATGTCCGGATGCGCCAGTTGGCCAAAGATCGGGGAGAAAAGATCAGTGAATATGGTGTGGAAGTGGCTGAGACGGGAGAAATCTTGACTTTTGAAACCGAAGAGCAATTTTACAACCATTTTGGCCTTCCATTCATCCCTCCTGAATTACGCGAAGATGGAACGGAAGTGGAACAGTATAATGAAAGTGAACCACTTATAAATGTGGAAGATATTCAGGGAGACCTGCATATGCATACCACTTGGAGCGATGGAGCTTATTCCATTGAAGAAATGATTGAAGCTTGTCGCGCCAAAGGCTACAAGTATATGGCCATCACCGACCATTCACAGTATTTGAAAGTGGCGAATGGCTTAACTGTGGAGCGCTTACGCGAACAGAAACAAATCATTCATGACCTTAATGAAAAATATGATGATTTCACAGTGTTATCAGGAATCGAAATGGATATCCTTCCGGATGGTACCCTTGATTATGATGATGAATTATTGGCAGAGATGGACTTGGTCATCGCCTCCATCCATTCAAGTTTTTCGCAACCGCGTGAAACGATCATGGAAAGGCTGAAAACGGCCCTGAACAATCCGCATGTCGATATTATTGCCCATCCTACTGGAAGAATCATTGGCAGACGAACCGGTTATGATGTCGATATGGATATGCTTATCGAACTTGCACGAGATACGAATACGGCTTTAGAATTGAATGCAAACCCGAATCGACTGGATTTGGCTCCGCCCAATTTACGTAAAGCTCAGGAAGCGGGAGTTACAGTCGTCATTAATACCGATGCCCATAGTATTGATATGCTAGAACATATGCCGGTAGGAGTTTCGTCCGCTAAAAAAGGCTGGATAAAAAAATCAACTGTCCTTAATGCGATGGATACGGATGGATTATTGACGTTTTTAAAGAGAAATGACTAACTATTTACCCACTTAGGAGGAGGAGTTTTAACTCCATGCATAATAAAGCTTTAAAGACATTGGAATTTCATAAAATTAGAGAACAATTGGTTTCCCATGCTTCATCTGCCATAGGAAAGGAGAAGGCACAGCAATTAATGCCTTCAACCGATTTCGAGGAAGTATCGAAATGGCAGGATGAAACGGATGAGGCGGCTAAAATTGTGCGGTTAAAGGGCAATCTGCCATTGGGCGGGATTTTCGATATCCGCCTTCAGGCTAAGCGGGCGCAAATCGGGGGCATGTTATCCCCGATGGAGTTGATGGAAACGGCCAGCACCATTCGTGCAGGACGGATCCTGACTCGATTTTTCGAAGAAATTGCGGAACAGGAGATTGAGGTTCCGCTTTTAGCCGAATATATCGATTCCCTCCATCCCTTGATTGAATTGCAGCAGGAAATTACTTATGCCATCAGTGAACATGGCGAAGTGATGGATTCAGCAAGCGATAAGTTGCGAACGCTTCGAAATCAGATTCGCACGAATGAAAGCCGGGTTCGAGAAAAACTTGAAAGCATGATCCGTTCTTCGAATGCAACGAAAATGTTGTCAGATGCCATCATCACAATCCGTAATGACCGCTTTGTCATCCCTGTAAAACAGGAATACCGCAGTGTGTATGGTGGAATTATTCATGACCAATCTTCATCCGGGCAAACGTTGTTCATTGAACCACAGGTGATTGTCCAATTGAATAATGTCCTTCAGGAAACACGTGTGAAGGAAACGCAGGAAATCGAACGTATCCTGGTCGAGATATCAGAAAAGGTAGGAGAGTTCACTCCAGAACTATTCCATAACGTCAAGGTGCTCGCTCATGTGGATTTCCTTGTTGCAAAAGCGAAATATGCAAAAGCGATAAAAGGGTCAAAACCGCTATTAAATGATGAAGGCCGAGTGAAATTATTCAAAGCGAAACATCCGCTCATTCCAAGCGATGTTGTGGTAGCCAATGATATTTTCCTTGGAGAGGATTTTACGACGATTGTGATCACTGGTCCGAATACAGGGGGTAAGACGGTCACGCTTAAGACAATAGGTATCTGCACGTTGATGGCCCAGGCTGGACTGCAGATTCCCGCACTAGATGGTTCCGAAACAGCGGTATTTTCATCCATCTATGCGGATATCGGGGATGAGCAGTCAATCGAGCAAAGCTTGAGTACGTTCTCGTCCCATATGGTCAATATTGTCGATATATTAAAGAAAGTCGATCATGACAGTCTTGTATTATTCGATGAACTTGGAGCGGGAACCGACCCCCAAGAAGGAGCTGCACTTGCGATATCCATATTGGATGAAGTGTTCAAGCGAGGAGCACGTGTGATCGCGACGACTCATTATCCTGAGTTGAAGGCTTATGGTTATGACCGTGAAGGCGTCATTAATGCAAGCGTTGAATTCAATGTCGAGACCTTGAGCCCGACATACAAGCTATTAATCGGCGTTCCAGGTCGGAGTAATGCGTTTGAAATTTCCAAGCGACTTGGTTTGGAAGAGAGCGTGATTAACAATGCCCGCAGCCATATTGGCGAGGATACGAATAAGGTCGAGAATATGATAGCTTCTCTTGAAGACAGCCGCAAGAAGGCAGAAGAAGAGGAATTGGAAGCTGCCGAGCTTCTAAAACAGGCTGACATTCTCCACAAAGACCTACAAAAGCAAATGAATCAATATAATGAAGAACGAGACGCATTGGGAGATAAAGCAGCCAAAGAAGCGGCGGCCATCGTCGAAAAAGCGAAAGAAGAAGCGGAAGCGATTATTGCTGAGTTGCGCCAACTTCGACTTGAGAAGCATGCCGATGTAAAAGAGCATGAATTGATCGATGCGAAAAAACGGCTTGAAGAAGCGACGCCAAAAGTAAAGAAATCCACCAAAAAAGTAGCTAAGCCTCTGGAAAAAACATTGAATCCAGGCGATGAGGTTAAGGTGGTAAGCTTTGGTCAAAAAGGTAATTTGATTGAGAAGGTGTCGAATAATGAATGGCAGGTACAAATCGGGATCATGAAAATGAAAGTGAAGGAATCCGATCTTGAATTCATAAAGACGACGAAAGTAAAAGAAACGAAACCGCTAACCACGATAAAAGGAAGAGACTACCATGTTAGCCTGGAGCTGGACCTTCGGGGGGAGCGTTATGAAAGTGCCTTGTCGAGAGTCGAAAAATATGTCGATGATGCTTTGCTTGCAGGATACTCGCGTGTGTCCATCATACATGGTAAAGGAACGGGTGCGCTTCGGTCTGGGGTTCAGGAATATTTGAAGAATCACAGATCAGTCAAGAAAATTCGTTTCGGGGAAGCCGGAGAAGGTGGCACAGGTGTTACCGTCGTTGAATTTAAATAAAGGAAAAGTGTCATTCCGGCATGCTGCCCAGCCGGGTTGGTCACATACCGTAAGGGAGTTGTCTCATGGAGAACATATGGGAAAATGAATATGTGTATATAGCTGCCAGATATAGCGTCGTTATATTATGCATAATTGTTTTTTTAGCCGTTTTTGAACTTGTCACAAAGTACAAAAACTGGGAGGAAATCAAACAGGGGAATCTATCTGTCGCGATGGCCACCGGTGGCAAAATTTTTGGGATTGCCTATGTGTTTCAACAGTCCATTCTCCATCAGAACTCTCTGCTTACAATGATTGCCTGGGGCGTATATGGTTTTGTCCTGTTACTCATCGGTTATTTTATTTTTGAATTTATGACGCCTAGATTTAAAATAGATGAAGAGATACAAAAAGATAATCGGGCAGTGGGATTTCTTGCGATGATCATTTCAATCGCATTATCCTTTGTCATCGGTGCCGGTATATCTTAATGTCCTGCATGAGAGGGAGAAAACTGTGGAGAAGCTTGCAAAGGTTTTAATTGTTTTTTGCGGAATTTTTTTTCTGCTTGGAATCATTTATATGGTATTCTTGACCTAAAAAGAAGCGGCCTCTGTGTCGCTTCTTTTTAGGTCTATCTTTATTTATCGAAACTTGTTGTTCGAACATGGAGGAAGAAATATGAAACAGCCTAAACTAATAAGGAAAATCGAAGAGCTATCAATGAATGCTTTGCCGGCACTGCAAACGCAAATGGATGATGGATGGATTTTGCGCTATGCGAATGGTTATACAAAAAGGGCAAACTCCATAAATCCCCTTTATCCTTCTTATGATGAGGATGTGATTGGAAAAATAGGAAGAAGTGAAACAGCATTTACGGAACGAAACATTCAGGTGGCTTATAAAATAACCCCGCTAGCTAGTCCGGACGGTTTAGACCATACCCTTGAAGCATTAGAATATAGTATCGAAAGTAGGACCAGTGTGCAAGCATTATCATTAACAGAAATGGAAGCACCAAATGAAACCAACGTACTTATATACAATGAGATGCCAGAATCCCGCTTTCACGATTTTTGTAGGTTAAATAATATTCAGGAAAGTAATCAGTCCATTTTCAGGAGTGTATTGGACAACATCATACCAACTACCTGTTTTATCTTTGTGGCGGATGAGGAGGAATCAACACTTGCCTGCGGTCTGGGTGTTCTGGAGGATGGATACATAGGGCTGTTCAATATCGCCACGGATGTGGAATTCCGAAACCAGGGATATGGAACGAAGCTCGTTAGAAATCTCCTATATTGGGGAAAGGAGAATGGAGCAAAAAACGCCTATCTCCAAGTGGTGCTTACGAATGACCCTGCCCGGAATCTCTATGCAAGATTAGGTTTTAAAGAACTCTATAGATATTGGTTTAGGGTTAAAAGGTAAACCGCGTTTCAAGCGAATCCAACATCTTTAGCGCAAAAAATGGCCAAATGATTTTTCTAAAACGAAAGAATTAGACTGTTCTACGCCTGATTATCCTCCTTTATGCTTATTTTTTTCAAATACAATAATTGTAAGAAAATACCGACTGTATTATAATAAGTGAGAGTATTAAGAATATTCAGAAGGAGGGGGCAAATGAGCAATAAGCCATGGCAAGCCATGTACCCGGAACAAATACCCACTGTTTTATCTTATGATGATAAACCGCTATATTCATTATTGAAGGAAGCCGCTGATGAATTTCCAGATAAGGTGTCCATTCACTTCCAAGGGAAGGAATTAACTTTCAAGGAGGTATATGAATCCGCGACGAAGTTTGCATCCTATCTAAAGAGTATCGGTCTTAGAAAGGGAGAGCGCGTTGCCGTCATGCTTCCCAATTGTCCACAAGGAGTCATTAGTTTTTTTGGGATATTGATGGCGGGTGGTGTAGTCGTCCAAACAAATCCTACTTATACGGAACGTGAACTGCAGCAACAATTGAAGGACTCAGGAGCGAAAATAATCTTGGCGATGGACATATTATTTCCACGCGTCACGGCTGCTTCCCAAGGTACAGAAATTGAGCATATTATTGTAACCGCTATCAAAGACTACTTGCCATTCCCGAAAAACCTCATCTATCCTTTTATTCAAAAGAAGGAATACGGCATTGTCGTCAAGGTGGAGCATGCAGGGAATCACCATTTATTCACTGAAATCATGAAGCATAAAATAACGGGAGAAGTTGCTGAGCCGATTGATGTCGAAAATGACCTGGCCTTATTGCAATATACAGGGGGAACAACTGGTACTCCTAAAGGCGTCATGCTCACCCATAAGAACTTAATTGCAAATACGGCGATGTGCAATGCTTGGCTGTATAGATGTAAACGTGGTGAAGAAAGGGTTCTGGCCATCCTTCCATTTTTCCATGTGTACGGAATGACGACTGTTCTGGTTCTCTCCGTCATGGAAGGGAACACGATGATCATCATGCCGAAATTTGATGTTGAATCCACTTTGAAAACCATTCAAAAGCAGAGACCCACACTGTTTCCGGGAGCACCGACGATGTATATCGGTTTATTGAATCATCCTGATGTTTCAAAGTATGACCTTTCTTCAATCGAAGCTTGCCTAAGCGGATCGGCACCACTTCCATTAGAAGTTCAGGAGCAATTTGAGAAAGTGACCGGAGGAAAGCTAGTTGAAGGTTTTGGTCTTTCGGAGACATCTCCAGTTACCCATGCCAACTTCATCTGGGATCAACCCCGCGTTAAAGGGAGCATCGGTTTGCCTTGGCCGGATACGGACTCAGCCATTCTATCCTTAGAGACGGGGGAGGAACTTCCACCTAATGAAATTGGTGAAATAGCGATTAAAGGCCCACAAGTGATGAAGGGCTATTGGAACCGTCCAGATGATACGGAAAATACCTTTAAAAACGGCTGGCTTCTTACGGGTGATTTAGGATACATGGATGAAAGAGGTTTCTTTTATGTGGTCGAACGGAAAAAAGATACCATCATTGCCGGAGGCTTTAACATTTATCCGCGTGAAGTGGAAGAGGTACTGTATGAACATGAGGCAGTCCAGGAAGTGGTGGTCGCAGGTATCCCGGACCCATATCGTGGTGAAACGGTCAAGGCTTATGTTGTATTGAAAAAAGGTGCAAGCGTAACGGAAGAGGAATTGAATCGATTTGTGAGAAAGAGCTTGGCCTCCTATAAGGTGCCGCGTCTTTATGAATTTAGAGATGAGCTCCCTAAAACGGTGATTGGTAAGATTTTACGTAGAGTCCTTATTGATGAAGAAAAGAAAAAAGTCCCCACTGAAAAGAAAGAGGCGTGAAATTCTTACGGAGCTGGTGTCGATTGAGCTCCGTTTACGGATCAACTGGACAACCTTGCATCATGAGAGGTAAAATAAACTAGGATGTTTTGATTCTAAGGGACTTTCTTCTTGACAGTAGAGAGTCATCATTTTATGATAGAAATATGAATGATGGTTCATTCATTTTCTGAAAGGGGACATCCAGTGAAACGCAACAGACCAAAGTATAATCAAATTATTGACGCAGCTGTAATAGTCATCGCCCAAAATGGTTATTATCAAGCACAAGTATCCAAAATCGCCAAGCAAGCAGGCGTGGCAGATGGCACTATTTATCTTTATTTTAAAAATAAAGAAGATATTTTAATATCATTATTTCATGAAAAGATGGGCTACTTTGTAGAACAAATTGAAGAAGAATTAAAAGGCAAGACCTCAGTTTCAGAAAAACTGTTCCTATTAATTCAAAAACATTTTCAAATCCTTTCAGAAGACGTGAACTTAGCAATTGTCACTCAATTGGAATTAAGGCAGTCGAATAAAGAATTACGACTTAGGATTAATGAAGTATTAAGAGGATATTTAAATTTAATCGATCAAATCATTACCGACGGGAAAGAAAATGGCGAATTTCAGCCTGATCTAAATAATTTACTCGCTAGACAAATGATTTTTGGAACCATTGATGAAACTGTGACAACTTGGGTGATGAATGAACAAAAGTATTCACTCTCTGATCTTGCAAAAGATGTTCATCATTTATTGCTTGGTGGTTGTGGAACGAAAGGTTAAGGCTTGGATAGGGGATGGCTAGAACCATCCTCTGGCCATTTAGCTTTCGGCTTTTTCTTCGGAAAGTGGTACATAATGAATTTTCGAAAAAATTTGACTATGATGGGAGAGATTGATATGGAATACCTTAAGCTTGCAGTCGAAAATCATGTTGCTTTGATAACGATTGATCATGCACCTGCAAATGCACTTTCATCAGCAATCATCCAGGAATTGGCGCAGGCCTTCGATCAAATTGAAGGCAATGAGGATGTGCGTGTGGTACTTCTTCATGGTGAAGGTAGGTTCTTCTCGGCAGGAGCGGATATCAAAGAATTTACTAGTGTAGAAAATGGTAAGGCTTTTGAGAAACTGGCCCTAAATGGTCAATCGGTGTTTGAAAGAATTGAATCTTTTCCAAAGCCGGTTGTTGCGGCCATTCATGGAGCAGCCCTTGGCGGAGGATTAGAACTAGCTATGGCCTGTCACATTCGATTAGTAACGGAACGGGCAAAATTAGGGTTGCCAGAATTACAGCTAGGGTTAATTCCTGGATATGCTGGCTCGCAACGCCTGCCAAGATATGTCGGGACGGCAAAAGCCGCAGAAATGCTATTTACCAGTGAGCCGATAACGGGTACACAAGCGGTGCAGTGGGGATTGGCCAACCATGCGTACACTGATGAAGAATTACTTCCGAAAGCGAAGGAATTGGCTTCTAAAATTGCCAAGAAAAGTCCACTTGCCTTGAAGGCAGCTATTGAACTATTGAATTATACGAAGAATGATTCCTTCTATAAAGGTGTTGAAAGAGAAACTGTTTTATTCGGTCAGGCCTTTGACTCCGCTGACGCAAAAGAAGGCATTTCAGCGTTTATTGAAAAAAGGGAAGCGGTTTTCAAAGGACAATGATTCTAAAGCAACATTTAAATATCAGTAAAAATATAACTTATATTTAAAAAACAAGCAGGATTTTGAAGAATCCTGGAGAATAACATAAGAGTATGCCTAAAATTCATAATCTTCAAAACTCAAATTATTCGGGAGGTATTATCGTGAACATTTATGTGCTACTGAAAAGAACATTTGATACAGAAGAAAAAATTACGCTTTCTAACGGAAAAATCAATGAGGATGGAGCAGAGTTCATCATCAATCCATACGATGAGTATGCCGTAGAAGAAGCAATCCAAGTACGTGACGCTCAAGGTGGAGAAGTTACGGTTATTTCCGTCGGATCTGAAGAGGCAGAAAAACAATTGCGCACAGCGCTTGCTATGGGTGCTGACAAAGCCGTTTTAATAAATATTGAAGACGACATAGAAAATGGCGATCAATTTACGACTGCCAAAATTATTGGAGAATACTTAAAAGATAAAGAAGCTGACCTAATCATTGCAGGAAACGTAGCCATTGATGGAGGATCAGGACAAGTGGGACCACGTGTGGCTGAAATATTGGATATTCCCTACATCACAACCATCACAAAACTGAACATCGCTAATGGAAATGTAAGCGTTATCCGTGATGTAGAAGGAGATTCAGAAACAATCGAAGCTACGCTTCCATTGCTAGTGACGGCGCAACAAGGATTGAATGAACCTCGTTATCCGTCTTTACCAGGCATCATGAAAGCGAAGAAAAAGCCGCTTGAAGAGTTGGAATTGGATGATTTGGATTTGGAAGAGGACGATGTCGAGGCAAAAACAAAAACGATTGAAATCTTCCTTCCGGCCAAAAAGGAAGCTGGTAAAGTTCTAACTGGCGAAATTCCGAACCAAGTTAGCGAACTTGTTCAATTATTACGCAGTGAAGCAAAAGTAATCTAATAGAATGTTTTTTAATAGAAAATAAACAATACACAACAAAAAGATAAAATAGAGCACAGGAGGTTTTTAAAAATGGCTAGAAAGTTTCTTGTATTGGGCGAAGTGCGCGATGGTTCTCTAAGAAATGTATCGTTCGAAGCTATCGGAGCGGCTAAACTTGCTGCAGATGGCGGAGAAATCGTAGGTGTTTTAGTAGGTGACAGTGTTCAATCTTTAGGAAGTGAATTGATTCAGTATGGTGCAGACCGCGTTGTAGTGGTTGAACATGATCAATTAAAGCAATATACATCAGATGGGTATGCTCAAAGTTTACTAGCTATTATCGAGCAAGAAAAACCGGAAGGGATCTTCTTTGGCCATACGGCGCTAGGGAAAGACTTGGCTCCAAAATTAGCTGGTAAACTGGAATCAGGTTTGATATCCGATGTAACTTCCATTGAAGAAGAAGGCGGAAACATCGTTTTCACTCGCCCGATATACTCTGGTAAAGCCTTTGAAAAGAAAATCGTGACAGACGGAATTGTATTTGCGACTATACGTCCGAATAACATCGAACCTCTTTCAAAAGATGAGTCCCGTTCTGGGGATGTGTCTACATTAAGCGTGGATATAAAAGACTTACGTACAATCATTAAAGATGTAGTAAGAAAGGCAAGTGAAGGGGTCGACCTTTCAGAAGCGAAAGTAGTCATTGCCGGAGGACGTGGCGTGAAAAGTGAAGATGGATTCGAACCATTAAAAGAACTTGCACAAGTTCTTGGTGGAGCGGTCGGTGCGTCTCGTGGTGCGTGTGACGCAGATTATTGCGATTACTCTTTGCAAATCGGGCAAACGGGTAAAGTCGTTACACCCGACCTTTATATTGCCTGCGGAATCTCTGGAGCAATCCAGCATTTAGCTGGTATGTCCAACTCTAAAATCATCGTAGCAATCAATAAAGACCCAGAAGCAAACATTTTCAACGTAGCCGATTATGGAATCGTAGGGGACTTATTCGAAGTCATTCCAATGCTAACGGAAGAATTCAAAAAGTTAAAAGTAAACGCTTAATTATCGGTAACGGATTTGAGAAGAGGGGTGTTTGCCAGATTAACTGGCAAATGCCTTTCTTTTTTGAACGGTTCTTAGTTAGATATCAGTATTTTTTCTCTATTTATGGACATGCTACCATTGAAGCAAAATAATAGCATCATTTCCTGTTCCAATGTTATACTGACTATAGTTATTTGAGTACATTTTAGGAGGAAATAATATATGGCTATCGTAAATGCAACTGATCAAACATTCTCAGCAGATACTAACGAAGGTGTCGTTCTTGTAGACTTTTGGGCTCCATGGTGCGGACCTTGCAAAATGATCGCTCCTGTTCTTCACGAATTGGATGAAGAAATGGGCGACAAAGCGAAAATCGTGAAAGTAGACGTTGACGAAAACCAAGAAACAGCTGGAAAATTCGGCGTTATGAGCATCCCGACTTTAATCGTTCTTAAAGATGGTGAAGTTGTGGATAAAGTGGTTGGATTCCAACCGAAGGAAGCTCTAGCTGAACTTCTTGCTAAACACGCTTAATATGAAAGAGAAAAAAGCTTCAAGTCTGCGGACTCGAAGCTTTTTTTTGTATTTTGATATATAATTAGTTGTAAAATGGGAGAACAGGAGGCTGAATGTGCATGAATCAACGGATTAAGAATAAACTTGCCCTTCTCCCTGATCAGCCTGGTTGTTACTTAATGAAGGATCGTCAGGGAACGATCATATATGTAGGCAAGGCGAAAGTATTGAAAAATCGCGTCCGCTCATATTTTACGGGTTCACATGATGGAAAAACATTCAGGCTCGTAAATGAAATAGAGGATTTCGAATATATCGTCACCTCGTCCAATATCGAGGCGCTCATTTTAGAATTGAATTTAATCAAAAAACACGATCCAAAATATAATGTCATGCTGAAGGATGATAAGACCTACCCATTCATCAAGTTGACAGCGGAAAAGCATCCACGTTTAATCATTACGAGAAAGGTCAAGAAAGACAAAGGGAAATATTTTGGTCCATATCCCAATGCTTTTGCAGCCAATGAAACGAAAAAACTTCTCGATCGCATTTATCCGTTAAGAAAATGTAACACACTCCCAGACCGTGTCTGTCTCTATTACCACCTTGGCCAGTGCTTGGCCCCTTGTGTATATGAAGTAGAGGAGCAGGAATATAAGCAAATCGTCGATGATATTAACCGATTTTTAAATGGCGGACACACCGAGATAAAAAGAGAACTAACGGAAAAAATGCTTGAAGCTTCTGAAATGCTCGACTTTGAACGGGCAAAGGAATATCGGGACAAAATCGCTCACATCGAGATTACGATGGAAAAACAGAAAATGATGACGACCGATTTCATCGACCGGGATGTATTTGGTTTTTCTTATGATAAAGGATGGATGTGTGTCCAAGTATTTTTTGTGCGTCAAGGGAAACTGATTGAAAGGGATGTTTCCCTGTTTCCGGTCTATGATGAACCGGAACAGGAACTTCTTACGTTTCTGGGACAATTTTATGAAAAGGCCAATCACTTTAAACCGAAGGAAATTTTATTGCCGGAATCTGTTGATGCAGAATTGGCAGAGGGTTTGCTTGGCGTAAAAACATTGCATCCGAAACGGGGACCTAAAAAGGAAATGCTGCAACTGGCTAATAAAAACGCCTCTATAGCACTTCAAGAGAAGTTTTCATTAATTGAACGGGATGAAGAAAGAACCATTAAAGCAGTGGAAAATCTAGGTGATAAATTAGGCATCTTCACTCCGCATCGAATCGAGGCTTTTGATAACTCCAATATTCAAGGAAGCGATCCGGTATCTGCATTGGTCGTCTTTATCGACGGAAAACCGGAAAAACGGGAGTATCGCAAGTACAAGATTAAAACGGTGAAAGGACCTGATGACTACGAATCAATGCGTGAAGTTGTCCGCAGAAGATATTCACGCGTCTTGAAAGAGGGGTTGCCCCTTCCGGATTTAATCATTATTGATGGTGGAAAGGGTCATGTGGAGGCTGTCCGGGACATTTTGGTAAATGAGCTCGGTCTTGATATCCCGCTTTCTGGCCTCATTAAGGATGAAAAACACCGGACCTCACAATTGATGATTGGCAATCCTCTTGAGCTGGTTCCGCTTGATTCACGAAGTCAGGAATTTTACCTGCTACAAAGAATCCAAGACGAAGTGCATCGATTTGCCATTACGTTTCATCGCCAGCTACGAGGGAAAAATGCCATTCACTCACAACTAGATGATATTCAAGGAGTGGGTGAAAAAAGAAGAAAGCAACTATTAAGGCATTTCGGGTCATTGAAAAAAATGAAAGAGGCCTCAGTTGAACAAATCATGGAGGCAGGTATGCCTAAAAATGTAGCAGAGGGAATCTTTAGAAAATTACAAGAATAACCTTGCTTGCGTCTTTTTCCTATGATATGATGATAAGGAAATTTTAACATGACAATTTAGAGTGCTGATAGAGGTGCGTAATTCAATAGTAAAAACCTAGAGGAGTATGAGCTTCGATGACGGGTTTTGAAAGGGAATAACGCCGAAGGAAGACAAGACTCATACCTTGTTTTTCTGGTCTGACCATTTAATAGATGGCAGATTGTCAGGGTTGATACCCTGGAGAGCTATCTCACTGTGATTACTGGATGGATACGTAACCACAGCAATGAGATATTTCTCATTGCTTTTTTTATTGCCTAAAAAGATAGAGAGGGTGCATATGAATGGGACTGATCGTGCAAAAATTTGGTGGAACTTCTGTCGGGAGCGTCGAGAAAATTAAGAATGTTGCAAATCGAGTAATCGAGGAAGCGGAAAAAGGGAACGATGTCGTAGTCGTTGTTTCGGCCATGGGCAAAACGACAGATACATTGGTTTCAATGGCGAATGACATTTGTAGCTCTCCAAGTAAGAGGGAAATGGATATGTTATTGACGACTGGAGAACAGGTTACCATTTCCCTGTTAACGATGGCATTGATAGAAAAGGGACGGGAAGCAATATCTTTCACTGGATGGCAGGCTGGGATGCAGACAGAATCCGTACACGGTAATGCACGGATTTTAGACATCGATGCATCTAGAATTCAAGCACAGCTACAAGCGAATAAAATTGTCATCGTCGCTGGATTTCAGGGAATGGATAGACAAGGGGAAATCACGACATTGGGTCGGGGCGGTTCCGACACAACTGCGGTGGCGATAGCTGCAGCCCTTAACGCAAACCGATGCGATATATATACCGATGTAACGGGTGTTTTCACAACAGATCCACGCTACATACAAAACGCTAGGAAGCTCCTTTCCATTTCTTATGATGAAATGCTAGAGCTTGCCCATCTAGGAGCAGGGGTCCTGCATCCAAGGGCCGTTGAATATGCGAAAAACTATCAAATCCCGCTTGAAGTCCGTTCAAGCTTAGAAAAAGAATCCGGCACCATCATTGAGGAGGAAGCAAATATGGAAGAAAATTTAATTGTACGCGGCATCGCTTTTGAGGATAGTATTACAAGAGTTACAGTAAATGGATTGCCCCGTTCACTTAGCGTGTTATCAACTATTTTCACGACACTTGCGAAAAACCACATAAATGTGGACATCATTATCCAAAGCATGACAGCAGAGGAGACCACCAATCTTTCTTTCTCCATTAAGAGTGAAGATACTAAAGCAGCTTTGCTTGTTCTTGAAAACAATAAAAGTCATCTGAAATTCGATTGTGTGGAAACGGAAGGCGAGTTGGCCAAAGTATCCATTGTTGGTTCAGGAATGGTTACTAATCCCGGTGTAGCAGCAGAGATGTTTGAAGTAATGGCCAATACAGGCATTCAAGTGAAAATGGTCAGCACTTCCGAAATCAAAGTTTCCACCGTCGTTAATGAAAAGGAAATGGTAAAAGCTGTCGAAGCCCTTCACGAAGCATTCAAGCTAGGCCAGCATGCTAAAGTGCTTGCCTGATCAATTTTCAAGGTAATCTGTCTTTAGAATGCAAAAGGGCACCTAAAAAGGTAGCCCTTTTTTAGGTGCCGGTAGGTATGGCGAAAGTTAGGGGTTAAAGAAAATAATAGAAAGCAAGAGAAATCAGCATGATGGCCATCATGCTAAGGCCAATGAGCAGGGATAAGGAAGATGGAAGGGATACAACATCGGAAAGTTTGGGGATGTCTTCCTTTTCCTCTCCTAAATGCTGATTTTGTATTTGGAATAATCTCCGGAAGCTATAAAAAACGACATCGAAAAATCCACGTTGTACGACGAAAGTGACGAGTGTTAAAAGAATAAGCCCACCACTTACGTAAAACGTCATATTAATAAAATTGAAAAGAGTTAACCTTTGATGGAATATGAAGGTTAGCAGAATGGATAATGCCATTCCAGAAATCGTCCCTATAAGAATTTTTTTCATTAAGTTTACCTCTAGTTCTTCTTTTCGTAAGTATATCAAAAACATTAAATAAACAAAAATGATTTTTTGAAATAGTTTGAAAAAAAGATATTCAATAATTAAATAGTATTCTGAAAAATACAAATATTAAAATCACTCTCACTTTAACGGCTTAAAGTAATAAAAATATAGAATATTCGCCATTTTCTTTCGATATGAATTTTTTTAAAATAATTTATTATTCGAAGTTATATACAAAATCAAAAAAATCAGTATAATTAAAATATGATTTCAAAATATGGAAAGAGGGGTCAATGTAAATGAAAAATTCAAAATTCGCAATCTTTGCTGGTCTTATGCTAGTTCTTAGCGTCATTCTAGCAGCATGTGGCGTCAATTCAGATAATTCTGAGAAAAAGTCAGCTGGAACAAAATTGGCTGATAAGCAGGAAATTAGTATTATGAGTAAATCCGAAATCCCGGTCATGGATTCGGTGAAAACAACAGATACAGTAGGATTTAACTATTTAAACAATGTGAACGAAGGCTTGTATACCATTGATAAAGATGGAGAGACAGTACCAGCTCTTGTTGATGGAGAACCGGAAGTCAGTAAGGATGGAAAGACGTATACGTTCAAATTAATAGATGCAAAATGGTCGAATGGTGATCCCGTCACAGCAAACGATTTTGTTTTTGCCTTTAAACGGGCAATGGACCCGAAAGTGGCTTCTGAATATGGTCCATACATGATGAATGGAAAAATTGCAGGTGCTTCAGAAATCACAAACGCGGCAGCTAAGAAAAAGTCATATGATTTAGACAGCCTTGGTGTGCAAGCGGTTGACGACAAAACATTAGCAATCACGTTTGAAAAACCACTTGCTTATTGGAAAGAGTACTTATCCTTTGCGACATTCTTCCCGCAAAATGAAAAATTCGTTAAAGAACAAGGTGACAAGTATGCTACAAGTGCAGACACACTATTGTACAATGGTCCCTTTGTCATGACTTCTTGGAATGGTCCAACTGCTACAGAATGGGAACTAGAAAAAAACACGAATTACCGCGATGCCGATTCTGTTAAATTAGAGAAAATCACGGTCAATGTTTCAAAAGATAACAACGCACAAGTAAATGCATTTGAAGCTGGCGAAGCAGACATCACGGATTTACTGACGTCTGATCTTGTCCCACAATATGAAGGGGACGAGCAGTTGCAAACTACTTTGGCACCAACAGTCTTCTGGATGAAGATGAACGAGAAAAACAAAGCACTTGCGAATGTCAACATCCGTGAAGCACTTGCAAAAGCGTTCAATAAAGAAGACCTTGCCAAAAGCGTACTTGGTGATGGTTCAGTTGCTGCAAATTACTTCGTGCCAAAAGATTTCGTAAGCTATGATGGAAAAGACTTCCGCTCAGGATATGAAGATTTGATTACGTTTAATGCTAAAGAAGCAAAAGCGGCTTGGGAAAAAGGCTTAAAAGAATTGGGCGTTAAGGAACTAACCTTTAGTTATATGGGCGATGAAACTGATTCTGCCAAAAAAATCGCTGAATATATGAAAAATCAATTAGAGGAAAACCTTCCTGGTTTAACGATCAAAGTCGAAAGCGTTCCATTCTCGATTCGATTAGACCGCACGAAAAACTTCGATTATGATTTGGTTGTATCAGGTTGGGGACCAGATTATAAAGATGCCATCTCGTTTACGGATCTTTGGTTAACGGGTGGAACGAATAACGAAATGAATTATTCAAACCCTAAATACGATGAACTGATCAAAAAAGCTACAACAGAATTAACGGACGATCCGGCCGCATATGCGAAGGCCATGCAAGATGCTGAAAAGCTCTTCTTGACGGAAGATTTCGGAATCGCGCCAATGTATCAACGAGTAGAAAACATCCTTGTGAATCCTAAAGTCAAAGGAATCGTTAAGAGCGATTTAGGGCCACATTATTTCTACAAAGGTGTAACGGTAGTAGAATAAATAAGCATCTTTTAAAACTAGAAAAGAGAGTATATCACTAGTATATACTCTCTTTTCACTATAAAACTATTGTCGAAAAAGAGAGAATTTTATATTTTGTGAGGTGTATGATGGCCAGATATCTAACGCAACGGATCATATATATGTTAATTACTTTATTTATCATAGCAAGTTTGACGTTCTTCCTGATGAAGATGATTCCGGGTTCTCCTTTCGCAAATGCAAGTAAGTTGTCGGAAGCCCAATTCCAGATCATGGAGGACAAGTATGGGCTGAACGAGCCTGTGCCCGTTCAGTATGGAAAATACATGTTCAACTTAATCCAGGGTGATCTGGGGGTTTCTTTCCAATTCAACAATACGCCAGTCACGCAATTGCTTGGAGAAAGGATTCAGCCTTCCTTGGTATTAGGATTCCAAGCGATGTTTTTTGGAACGATTTTTGGGATTTTCTTAGGTGTGATAGGGGCCCTCAAACAAAATACATGGGCGGATTATGGGACAACATTCATTGCGGTCTTGGGTAAATCGATACCAAGCTTCGTATTCGCCGGCTTGCTGCAATATTACATCGGAGTGAAATTGGGTTGGTTACCGGTAATGTTCTGGAAGGGCTGGGAGTACAGCATTATGCCAACGATTGCATTGGCGATGTTCCCGATAGCCACATCTGCCCGTTTCATGAGGACTGAAATGATTGATGTTCTCGGTTCGGATTATATCACCCTTGCCAAGGCAAAAGGTGCGAGTAATTTTGAAGTGGCCTTTAAACATGGTTTACGAAATGCCTTGATACCGGTCATAACTGTACTCGGGCCACTAACCGTATCACTTATGACTGGTTCGCTTGTCATTGAACAAATATTTGGAATACCTGGAATTGGGGAACAATTTGTTAAATCAATAACGGTGAATGATTACTCGGTAATCATGGGTACGACATTACTCTTTTCATTCTTATTTATCGTTATCGTTTTATTGGTCGACATTCTCTACGGAATAATCGATCCACGTATTAGGTTAGCGGGAGGGAAAAAATAATGGCAAACGAAGAAATGAGAATGTCTAAAAGTCAATTTGCACCGGCCATTATGGACGCCGCCATAAGTGAAGCAATCAATAAGCCGAGTATCAGTTTCTGGCAGGATTCCTGGATGCGCATTCGTAAAAATAAAGCAGCCCTTGTAAGTATGGTATTGATTGCTTTAGTTTTTATTTTCGCTTGGGTAGCACCCCTGTTTAGTGGACATGGATTGGATGAACAAGATTTACAGCGAACGAAT
The DNA here is from genome assembly GCF_044761665.1 of Peribacillus sp. NPDC097295. Lineage (NCBI taxonomy): Bacteria > Bacillati > Bacillota > Bacilli > Caryophanales > Bacillaceae > Peribacillus > Peribacillus sp. NPDC097295. Next base: position 127,462 of record NZ_JBIWCW010000001.1, on the reverse strand, counting down.
CTTCCATCTAAGATACCGGTGCTGGAAAATGTAAGTTGGCTTCCTTTTGATGGTACAAAGACATTAGCTAACGGTAATGTCGTGGACGTTTATGAACAGAAAAAGATTGAGGAGCATTATTGGTTTGGAACGGATGGACTTGGTCGGGATGTCCTTACCCGAGTGGCCAAAGGAATCCAAATATCTTTATATATTGCCTTTTTAGCAGCTTTACTCGATATGGTCATCGGTGTGGCGTATGGGGCCATTTCTGGTTATTTTGGCGGAAAACTCGATAATGTCATGCAACGTATTGTCGAAGTCGTCTCAGGCGTACCTAACCTCGTCGTGGTCATCTTAATGATCCTCGTTTTCGAACCAGGTATCCTGTCCATTACCATCGCTTTAGCCATTACAAGCTGGACCAGTATGTCCCGTGTCGTTCGCGCTCAGGTCATGAAGTTAAAAGAACAAGAATTTGTCTTGGCTTCCAGGACACTAGGAAGCTCAAATGTCAAAATCATTTTAAAACATTTGTTACCAAACTTAGCGAGCGTCATCATCATCAATACGATGTTTACCATTCCAAGTGCCATTTTCTTCGAAGCTTTCTTGAGTTTCATTGGACTGGGCCTTCAATCCCCACTAGCATCACTTGGGACATTAATCAACGATGGTTTCAAAACGCTTAGACTATATCCACATCTGATGTTATTCCCAGCATTTTTCATCAGCCTTATCATGGTTTGCTTTAATATGATTGCGGATGGACTTCGTGATGCTTTGGATCCAAAAATGCGAGATTAATAGGGGAGGAAATGAAATGCAAAACCTATTGGAAGTAAAAGATTTACATGTATCGTTTCATACCTTTTCTGGTGAAGTCCAGGCAATCCGTGGTGTGAACTTTGAACTGAAAAAGGGAGAAACCTTGGCGATTGTAGGTGAATCCGGCTCTGGTAAGTCGGTGACATCCAAATCGATCATGAGGTTGTTGCCACCAAATAATTCAGAAATTAAAAGTGGTGAAATTCTTTTTGAAGGAAAAGACTTGGCCAAACTGTCTAATAAAGACATGCAAAAAGTCCGCGGAAAAGACATCTCGATGATTTTCCAAGATCCGATGACATCGTTGAACCCAACAATCAAAGTGGGCAAGCAAATCATGGAGCCCATTTTAAAACATCAAAATGTCAGTAAAGCGGCTGCAAAGGAACGCGCGATCGAATTATTGAATCTTGTGGGCATTCCAAATCCAGAGCAGCGTTTCGAACAATATCCGCATCAATTTTCTGGAGGAATGAGACAACGTGTCGTCATCGCGATCGCTTTAGCATGTAACCCAAAAGTCTTGATTGCGGATGAGCCTACGACTGCTTTGGATGTGACCATACAAGCTCAAATTCTTGAATTGATGAAGGATTTACAAAAGAAAATAGAAACATCGATTATCTTCATCACGCATGATCTGGGTGTGGTTGCGAACATAGCAGATCGTGTAGCTGTGATGTATGCAGGGAAAATCGTTGAAATAGGTACGGCGGATGAGATTTTTTATAATCCGCAGCATCCATACACATGGGGACTCATCAGCTCGATGCCAAGCCTTGACGATACAGGGGAACAAGAGCTGTATACGATTCCTGGCACACCACCCAATCTGTTGAACCCACCAAAAGGTGATGCCTTTGCTCCAAGGAACGAGTATGCAATGCAGATTGATCTGGAACAACAGCCACCCGTTTTCAAAATATCCGATACGCATTATGCAGCAACTTGGCTTTTACATCCGGATGCGCCTGAGGTGACACCACCTCTAGCTGTTCAAAAACGCATGAAGCAATTCGTTCAGGGGGTAGCTAAATAATGGAACGTGAAAAATTAGTGGAAGTCAAACATTTAAAACAATACTTCAATAATGGCAAACCCAATATGGTAAAAGCAATCGATGATATTTCTTTTGATATTTATCAAGGGGAAACGCTAGGATTTGTTGGAGAATCAGGATGCGGCAAATCGACAACCGGTCGGACGATCATCCGCTTGTATGATGCAACAGATGGAGAGGTCCTTTTCAAAGGGGAAAGTGTCCATGGAAAGAAATCCAAGAAAAAACTGAAAGATATGAACAGAAAAATGCAAATGATCTTTCAAGATCCCTATGCTTCGCTAAATCCTAAAATGAAGGTTGTCGACATCATCGCAGAGGGTATCGATAACCATGGTCTAGCTAAAACAAATAAAGAGCGTTTAGAACGGGTATATCATTTGCTCGAAACAGTTGGATTAAACCGTGAGCATGCAAATCGGTATCCACATGAATTCTCGGGAGGACAGCGTCAACGTATCGGAATTGCACGGGCCCTTGCTGTGGAACCGGAATTCATTATCGCAGATGAACCGATTTCCGCTTTGGACGTGTCCATTCAGGCACAGGTCGTCAATCTTTTGAAAAAACTTCAAAAAGAAAAAAATCTAACATACTTGTTCATTGCCCACGACCTATCGATGGTCAAATACATCAGTGACAGGATCGGCGTGATGTACTTTGGTAAGTTAGTGGAGCTTGCACCAAGTGATGAGCTCTATAACAATCCGTTACATCCGTATACTCAATCCTTGTTATCTGCGATTCCGCTTCCGGATCCAGAATTGGAACGGACTAGGCAAAGGAAAGCCTATAACCCCGCCACACATGCTTATAAGGCGGATGAAGAAGTGAAAATGCGTGAAGTAAAGCCAGGACACTTCGTTTTGTGCTCAGAATGGGAATTCCACCAATTCCAAAGTAACGGTACTAAGTGATTATCGCTCACGAAAAAGGAAGTCCGATAATGTAAGTCCTAAATGAAGGGGACTTAGGTTATTTGACTTCTTTTTTTGAAGTCTACGAGCATCTATTTCAGAGAAAAAAGATTAGTTTCTTCATATTATATTGTATTTCTACCTCATCAAGTTCTTTCTTGTGTAGGATAAATTCTGTTTCGTGTCAATGATGGGAGGAGTCCAGCTCTTTGGAATGGAAGATTTTCACTTGGAATATCACAGAAAAAAAGCCCCCTTCAGAGCAAGTTGCCTTAACTTAGGCATCGTTTTGAAGGGGGGGAATGCTTGATTAAATAGAATCTTTTGGATCCCATCGGATAGTGAAGTCAACTTTTTTGGAACGACGTTTGATTTCTTCCGTAGCTTCACTGAGAAACTTTTTTTGTAGGGAAAATTGCTCGGCAAGGAAGCCAGCTTCTAATTGGAAGTGAGCGTCAGGATATAAATCTAAACGACGGCTGATCATATCTCCAGATAAGGATAGTTCCATCTCGGTTTTGGAAAGCTTTATGATTTCAAGATGGCCCCAGCCTGCATTATGGAAAAACGCAGCTAGCTCCTGTTCGCCATTCAACGGGAATTTCCTTGCTAGTTGTTTACCTGCCCAATATAGGATTTGATAAGAGTCATTCCCGAGAATATCGTTCAATAAAAATTCTCTGATCAGTTCGTAGCCGAAAGCCGGAACCTGAAATTCCTCCGTTTGAATTTCTTCTTCTATAGCTGCAGCAATATTTTTTTTCATGTATTATCGCCTCTTTCTGTAAATCTATTATAAACGTTTTCCTTTTGCGAATTATACTGTTTTTTTAAATATTTCAACGAATAAATGTAAAAAAATGTTAAATTATACTAAAATATTAATAGATTAGTTAGTTATTTCACATAATTAGTATAAAAACCAATTTAAATTCATACTAATCTTCTGAAAATATTTATTCTAAAAAAGAGAAATCTTGTATCCGTTTTCTTGACGCCCATTGAAGTCAGGAGTAAAATGGACTTGTCACATAATTGTAAGAAAGTATAGAGGGGGACTATTAAACTCTATACTTATTTTCACGCGGAGATAATAGATAGATCTTTGCATGATTTTTCACAAATTAAGGGGGGGCACTTAGTGGCAAAGAATCGTGAGTTTGGGAATCGTAGGCTTCATTCACTTCTAGGGGTAATACCAATCGGTCTATTCCTAATTTTCCATTTGTCGGTTAACTTTATGGCAACAATGGGAGAAGAGACATTCAACGGGGCAGTTCATTTAATCGAATTTACTCCATTGAAGATATTGGTAGAATGGGTAGTAATCTACCTACCATTGATTTTCCATGCAGTTTATGGAATTTATATCGCCTTTACAGCAAAAAACAATTTAGGGAAATTCGGTTACTTCCGTAACTGGATGTTCATGCTACAACGTTTATCAGGCATCATAACATTGATTTTCCTTGTTTGGCATATCTGGCAAACTAGGGTTCAAGCAGTTTTTGGGGAAACAGTAGATTTTGATATGATGGCAGAGATTTTCTCTAATCCATTTATGATTGGTTTTTATATTGTTGGTATTGTTTCGGCAATTTTCCATTTTGCCAATGGGTTATGGTCATTTGCAGTAAGTTGGGGACTAACAGTTTCACCTAAGTCGCAAAGGATTATGACTTATGTAACTTTAATCATTTTCGTTCTTCTTTCTTATATAGGAATTAGCGCAGTTTTCGCTTTCGTATAAGTAGCAGAAGAAATTAATTTATACGTACTAGAAAAAACAAAGCTATTCTAATGGAATAAGGGAGTGACACAATTGGGTAAAGGTAAAATTATTATCGTCGGTGGAGGTCTAGCTGGTTTAATGGCTACGATCAAAGCAGCAGAGTTAGGACAACATGTTGATTTATTCTCATTAGTTCCAGTAAAACGATCTCACTCTGTTTGTGCGCAAGGCGGAATCAACGGGGCAGTTAATACAAAAGGTGAAGGCGATTCTCCATGGCTTCACTTTGATGATACAGTATATGGTGGGGATTTCTTAGCAAATCAACCTCCAGTTAAAGCAATGTGCGATGCAGCACCATCCATTATCCATATGTTTGACCGTATGGGTGTTATGTTTAGCCGTACGCCGGAAGGTCTACTTGATTTCCGTCGCTTTGGTGGAACACAATTTCACCGTACAGCTTTTGCTGGTGCAACAACTGGTCAGCAATTGCTTTATGCTTTGGACGAACAAGTTCGTCGCTATGAAGTAGAGGGTCTTGTAACGAAATATGAAGGTTGGGAGTTCCTTGGAGCTGTTATTGATGATGATCAAACAGCACGTGGTATTGTAGCTCAAAACCTGACTTCAATGGAAATCCAATCATTCCCTGGCGACGCAGTCATCATGGCGAGCGGTGGCCCTGGAATCATTTTCGGTAAATCCACTAACTCTATGATCAATACAGGTTCAGCAGCATCCATCGTCTATCAACAAGGTGCACAATATGCGAACGGTGAGTTCATTCAAATTCACCCGACAGCAATTCCTGGTGATGACAAACTTCGCTTGATGAGTGAATCCGCTCGTGGTGAAGGTGGACGTATCTGGACATATAAAGACGGAAAACCATGGTACTTCCTTGAAGAGAAATACCCGGCTTATGGTAATTTAGTACCTCGTGATATTGCAACACGTGAAATTTTTGACGTGTGTGTAAATATGAAACTAGGTATTAACGGAGAGAACATGGTTTACCTTGACCTTTCACATAAAGATTCACATGAACTAGATGTTAAACTGGGTGGAATCATTGAAATCTATGAAAAATTCGTCGGTGAAGATCCTCGTAAAGTACCGATGAAAATCTTCCCTGCTGTTCATTATTCTATGGGCGGACTTTGGGTGGATTATGACCAAATGACAAACATCAAAGGTCTATTCGCTGCTGGTGAGTGTGATTACTCTCAACATGGTGGTAACCGTTTAGGTGCGAACTCACTTCTTTCTGCCATCTATGGTGGTTCCGTTGCCGGTCCGAATGCCGTTAAATACATTCAAGGACTTGATAAAACTTCAGATTCTCTTCCTTCTTCATTGTTTGAAGGATACAAAAAACAAGAACAAGAGAAATGGAATTCAATCATGTCTCTTAATGGTAATGAAAACGCATATGTCCTTCACAAAGAACTTGGTGAATGGATGACTAACAATGTTACTGTAGTTCGTTACAATGACAAGCTTAAAGAAACAGACAATAAAATCCTTGAGTTGATGGAACGTTACAAAAAAATCAACATCAACGACACGGCTAAATGGAGCAATCAAGGTGCTGCCTTTACTAGACAGCTTCAAAACATGATGCAATTGGCACGTGTAATAACAATTGGTGCTTTAAACCGTGATGAAAGTCGTGGAGCGCATTACAAACCTGACTTCCCAGAACGTAATGATGAAAAGTTCATGAAAACAACAATGGCTACATTCCAAGGTGCAGATCAAGCACCTGCATTCCATTATGAAGATATTGATGTATCACTGATTGCACCACGTAAACGTGATTACACGACTACACATTAAAGAGGGGGAGCATAAAAATGGTTGAAACAAAATCTGAGACTAAAACAGTTCGTTTTATTATTACTCGCCAAGATACACCGGATTCAGCTCCTTATGATGAGGAATTTGAATTAGCATACCGTCCAAATATGAACGTCATTTCCGCTTTAATGGAAATTCGTCGTAATCCGGTAACTGTACAAGGTAAACAAACTACTGCAATCGCTTGGGACATGAACTGTCTTGAAGAAGTTTGTGGTGCTTGTTCAATGGTCATCAATGGTAAGCCACGACAATCTTGTACGGCCCTTATTGATCAGTTAGAACAGCCTGTACGCCTTGCTCCAATGCGTACTTTCCCGGTTGTACGTGACCTTCAAGTCGACCGTAGCCGTATGTTCGACTCATTGAAAAAGGTTAAAGCTTGGATTCCAATTGATGGTACGTACAATCTTGGACCAGGACCACGTATGCCCGAAAAGAAACGTCAATGGGCATATGAATTATCTAAATGTATGACTTGTGGCGTGTGTTTGGAAGCTTGTCCGAACGTAAATGACCATTCAAACTTCATGGGACCACAACCTTTATCACAAGTTCGTTTATTCAATGCACATCCAACGGGTGCAATGAATAAGGCGGAACGTTTAAACACAATCATGTCAGATGGCGGCCTTGCTAACTGCGGGAACTCACAAAACTGTGTGCAGTCTTGCCCTAAAGGGATTCCATTGACTACATCGATTGCAGCATTAAACCGTGATACTGCCATTCAACAATTCCGTAACTTCTTCGGAAGCGACGAAGTTTAATAAATAATTGGAAGGACCCCATATCCTTAGGATATGGGGTCTTTTTGCTATTTATTTTGCGCTGGTTAACAGGAGTTGGTGATCTTTGAGTGGTTAAAATTCAAGTGGTCTTCCCCTGGCAAATAAGGCTCCTATCTGATAGCTCTGGCTTCATGAATTTAACATATTAAGCAGTATTTTTTTCGTCTTCAAGGAGATTCTACTTTTATAGGAGGGGTCAGAAATATGAAAAACGGCTCTGTTCAAAAAATCTCTTTTATTTTAATTATCTGTGGTTTGATGCTTGCGATTGCTTTCCCCCTTTTAAGTAGTACAAAAGATAAGGCTTCATTGGTGGGATTCATGAAGAATCCAAGAGTTGGTAGTATAGTGAATGCTTCAGCTAAATCTGTAAGGGAAGAGCTCGATTTGACGATTTTATACACGAATGATACCCATGCTCATTTGAAGAGTATCCCGCGCCGTTTTACAGCAATCAATAAAATAAGGGATGAAAAAGAAGATGTCCTTTTACTCGATTCGGGCGATGTTTTTACAGGCTCTCTCTTCTTTAATCAATATCTTGGCCAAGCGGATATACAGTTTATGAATAAAATCGGGTATGATGCAATGACATTGGGTAATCATGAATTCGATAAGTCATCGGTAACATTGAGGGACTTTATAAAAGCTGCCGCTTTTCCTATTGTGACTGCTAATGTCAATTTTTCTAAAGATGAAAATTTAAACGAATTGGCTCAAACAGAAATTGATACAGCTGGTAGGAAAGGCAACATTTATCCGGCAGTGGTCAAAAAAGTGAAAGGTCAGAGAGTTGGGATTATTGGTCTAACGACGGAAAGGACAACCCTCTTATCCAATCCTAATCCGGAACTCGTGTTTGAAGGTGCTTTTGAGAAAGCTGAGGAAACAATAAAAGCACTTGATGCTAAAGGGGTCAATAAAATCATCATACTTTCACACCTTGGTTACGGTTATGATAAAAAGTTAGCAAGGACGGTAAAGGGGATAGATGTTATTGTAGGTAGCCATTCTCATACTAAGCTGAAAGTACCTGACGTCTATAATCGAAAGAAGGAGCCGACACTAATAGTGCAAGCAGGCAGGTATGGAAGGTTTCTTGGGCATTTAGATGTTACGTTTGATTATACGGGAAAATTGACGAAGTGGAATGGAAAGCTCATTGATATACTGGAGAAAAATGAAGCAGGGGAATTTTTATATACAGAAGATAAGTGGGCTAAAAATCGACTTGAAGAATTAAATGTACCAATTAAGGAAATGAAAAAGAAAAAATAATAGAGAATGTGAACGAACGTTCTCAAACAAATGAACAAAAAGGAAGGAATGAATCCTTCCTTTTTGTTCATAATGCTTACTCTGGTTAATTGAAGCTCATTTGAGGGTAAGTTGATTTCGAAAAAAACAATTAAAATATCTTCCCATTGTCTGTTTTTTCTTATAAAATGAATGAATAGTCATTCATATTAAAGGAGGATTCTCACATTGAGCAGAATACCATATATCGAAAATATAAAAGAGTGGAGCAGTGAGTTTTCTTTTAAACATGACATTAAAGTCCGTTTTTCTGAAACGGATATGTTCGGACATCTTAATAATACAGTGCCCTTTACTTACTTTGAAGAGGCGAGGATCGAGTATTTTAATAGTATGGGATTCATGATGGACTGGTCGTCAGCAGAAAGTGATCTGATTCCGGTTGTAGCCGATTTACAATGTGATTATATTCAGCAAGTATTCTTTAACGATCAATTGACGATTCACGTAAAAGCGGCCAGCATCGGCAATTCTTCCGTTGATATTCATTATTTGGGAACTAAAGAAGATGGTACGGTTTGCTTCACGGGCAGGGGGACGGTCGTCCAAGTATCGAAAGCGACCGGGAAGCCAGTTCCTTTGGCCGAAGAAATGAAAAACTGGATGTCAAAAACAAGTGTCAAACAACTTTAAAAGTAAATCTCAATTAGACAAGTAAAAGAGTCACTCCCTTGGCATAGCCGACATACTATATCTTGACTAAATAGACACCCACTCCGGGTTTTATGCTGGTGAAGGCAAGGAGGGTAACATTACTTGAAGGAGAACGAATTCACTCATAAGCCACTACTCACCAAAAGAGAAAAAGAAGTATTTGAGTTACTAGTACAAGACAAAACAACAAAAGATATCGCAGGTGAATTGTTTATTAGCGAAAAAACAGTTCGGAACCACATATCGAATGCGATGCAGAAGCTTGGAGTCAAAGGACGTTCACAGGCAGTTATAGAGCTCCTTCGTATGGGAGAACTTAAGCTTTAATGTGTTGTAATTTATAATACGTAAGCCTTATATATCTATACTCTCCCGTTCATTTGCAACATAAAAGGAAGGATGAAACATCTCCATGTTTCGACTTCCTTGGATGTTGCTTATTTTTATGGGAAAAATTTCTGAATGTCATAGAACTTCTGTCTTGAAATTTAATTCACTTTCTCCCAAAATGGTAGTATGATAAGTTTCATGAAGTTAGGCAAGGAGCTTAGGCTTAGTTCCCTTCAGCTTAGTATTTCATCAAGAAATGAACGAAAAATGAGGCGAGATTGTTGAAACAACCAATAGGAATTATTGATTCTGGAGTCGGTGGCCTGACTGTGGCTAAAGAAGTCATGCGTCAATTACCGAATGAAAATATAATATACCTAGGCGATACGGCTAGATGCCCGTATGGACCGAGGTCGAAGAAGGATGTCAAAAACTTTACATGGCAGATGACCCGTTTCTTAATGAAACAGGATATCAAAATGCTGATTATAGCTTGTAATACAGCCACCGCTGCAGTGCTGGATGAAATTAGGGCGATACTACCGATTCCTGTACTTGGTGTCATTCACCCTGGGGCGAGGGCTGCTCTAAAGGTTTCCAATTCCCTACATATAGGCGTGATAGGAACAGAGGGCACGGTGAAGAGCAAAGCCTATGATGACGCACTGGCATCCATTAATTCAGGTGTAGAAGTGGATAGTTTAGCGTGTCCGAAATTCGTTCCCATTGTGGAAAGCGGGGAGTTTCAAGGGAAAATAGTCGATAGGGTCGTAGCGCAAACATTGAATCCGCTTAAGAAAATGAATATTGATACGCTGATCCTTGGTTGTACCCATTACCCTTTGTTAGGTCCGGTGATATCGAAATTTATGGGAGAAAAGGTACAAGTCATTTCCTCTGGTGAAGAGACTGCCCGTGAAGCGAGTGTCATTTTGGATTACTACCGATTAAGCAATCGAAGCAAGAGGATACCTGTTCATCGTTTTTATACAACAGGTTCTAGAGACATATTTGGAGCAATTGCATCGAGTTGGCTTGGCATACAAATCGATACGATAGAGACCATTAAAATCGACCATCTTTAAGACTTCCATATGGAGGTCTTTTTGATTTGAATAAAAAGGAATGATGTATGGAGATGGCTCAGTTACTTAAAGATGAGGGAAAATAATTGGTCTATTTTTGCTTAGGGCTCGTATAAATAGGAGTACAAACTGTCCTAGGAGTGATTTTATGTCCAATAAATCAAAAGTAACAGCAGCTGTGACAATCCTGGCTTCTTCCCTTTTCCTTTCTGGCTGCGGGTTGTTCGGAGCTGGCGAAAAAAAGGAAATCGATCCCCCTAAGGATGTTTCTTTAGTGGAGGATGAAGCTTCGTTGGAAGAACCTAATGGGGAGCAGCAGCCTGTAGCGGATGGAGAAGATGCGGCAACTGAACAAACAGTTAAGACCGAGCTTTATTTAATTGATAAAAGTGGATATGTAGTCCCGCAGACTTTGGAACTTCCTAAGTCCGAGGCAGTCGCTAAACAGGCCTTGGATTATTTAGTGGCTAACGGGCCGGTCACGGATAAACTGCCAAATGGCTTCCGTGCAGTGATTCCTGCAGATACTTCAATAAGCGTGAACATAAAAGAAGGTGTAGCAGTTGCCGATTTTTCACCAGAATTTAAAAACTATCAAAAAGAGGATGAACTGAAAATCCTGCAAGCCATCACCTGGACGCTGACCCAATTCGATTCGGTTGATAAAATCCAGTTAAGGATTAATGGGGAAGATATATCGGAAATGCCGGTAAATGGCACACCGATAGACGATAATATCTCTCGGGCTTCAGGCATCAATATCGATGCGAGTGATGTAATCGATATTTCGAACTCGAAAGCATTGACGGTCTATTACATCGGCGGGGACGAGGAATATTCATATTATGTACCTGTAACACGCAGGGTGAGTGAAAAGGAGTCGGATAACGTGAAAGCGGCCATTAAGGAATTGACGAAGGGACCAGCGGGTTCTAACTTGCAAACAAGTTTCATGAGTGATGTTGCATTACTTGATGATCCTAAGGTTGCAGATGGAAAGGTAGTCCTAAACTTCAATGAAAATATACTGGGAAGTTTCAAAGAGAAAAAGGTTTCCAAGGACGTACTTGATTCTTTGGTTCTATCCTTAACGGAGCAAAAGGGGATCGAAAGCGTGGAGGTTCAGGTTAAGGGGAGTGCAGATCTTCTAAATGAAGAAGGAAAACCATTATCGGAACCGGTAAGCCGTCCTGAAAAAGTGAACACAGGCAGTTTTTAGAGGACGGTTTTAAAATATAGAAAGAATGATTGAGGCAGGCTTATAGCTGCCTCTTCTTCTGGTTTTCTACGTATCAGTATAAAAATTATCGGCCATAGGTGTCATGATTATTGAAGCAGCTGGAATTGTGATAAACTTGCTCTATAAAGAATCCTCTAATTGCCTTGTCGTTATGAATTTCATCATGACAGGTAACGGAGAATTCGTCTGGCTTCAAGGACATGCCTACATAAAATGAGATGCACCAACTTGCTTTTGAATGAACGAAGAATGGCTTTGCACCATCAGGAGCCAGCGACGATAAAACGTAAAAGGTGAGATGAGAAAATGAAAACTGTAATCATCGCGACAAAAAATCAGGGAAAAGCAAACGAATTTAAAAACATGTTCGCTGCAAAAGGATATGAGGTCAAGACTCTTCTAGACCTACCGGACGCACCGGATATTGAGGAAACCGGAACGACGTTTGAAGAAAATGCAATTCTTAAAGCAGAAGCTATTGCCCATAATCTAGGTCATTTTGTCATCGCAGACGACTCAGGGTTAATCGTGGATGCATTAGATGGCCGTCCTGGCGTTTATTCTGCTCGTTATGCGGGCGAAGATAAGATTGATGAGGCAAACACGGAAAAGGTATTGAGGGAGCTAAAGGGAGTACCCCAAGCGGAAAGAACGGCAAGGTTTTACTGCGCATTGGCATTGGCTTCTCCCAATCAAGACACGATTACCGTTTCAGGGACGATGGAAGGATTAATCACTGAACAACCTTCAGGATCTAATGGATTTGGCTATGACCCCATCTTTTTTGTAAAAGAGCAGGGAAAAACAAATGCCGAATTGACAAAAGAAGAAAAAAATAATATTAGTCACCGTGCTAATGCATTGAAAGCATTAGATGAAAAACTGGAAGAATTCCTTAAACAGGAAGAAGGAATGTGACTATGAAAGTGCTGATAATGAGTGATAGCCACGGCCTAACTGATGAAATAAGAATGATTACTGACCGTCATAGGCAAGAAGTTACAGCGATGATTCATTGCGGGGATTCAGAACTTGAAAGCAAAGACACACTTCTTGAGGGATTTTTGGCGGTACAGGGAAATTGTGATGAGGGTGGCTTGCCTAACGATCTCATCCAGGATATTGCTGGCAAGCGCTTCTTCATAACTCATGGACATCTATACAACATTAAGATGACGTTGATGAACTTGTCTTATAAAAGTGAAGAAGCCGGCGCTGATATAATTTGCTTTGGCCATTCTCACGCAGCAGGTTCTGAAATGATTGACGGTAGGCTATTCATCAACCCGGGAAGTATTCGCCAGCCTCGGGGAAGAAAAGAAAAAACGTATGCCGTATTGAATATGGTAGAAAATCAACTCGAACTTTCCTATTACGATCTTGAAGGAAATACAGTTGAGGAACTAAATAAAGCTTATAAAATCGACTAACATATGGTATAATGAACAGGAAGCATTCCTCGCTTCCTGCTTTCTAAAAAAGTAAAAGTTTTTCACAAAAACCATTGACTTTCTTTTAATATCCTAATATAATAAGAATTGTCCTTAGGGAACAGTTAAGTAACGTTAATACATAAGTGTTACCGCAACTTATATCATAAAATGTCTCAGTAGCTCAGCTGGATAGAGCAACGCCCTTCTAAGGCGTCGGTCGGGAGTTCGAATCTCTCCTGGGACACTACCAAAACAGCAAAATCCTTTTAGAGGGTTTGGCTGTTTTTCGTTATGGATCTTACTCTTTTTCTTAGCGAAATATTAGGGAAAATGAAGGGAATAGAAGTTCCGTTTGAATGCTTGTAGTTTTCACTTATCTTCAACTGAAATATTTTTTCTCAAGCGATTAAAGCAAAAAAAGAAACCGATACATATAAATACAAAAATAGTTGACTTTCTTTTGGTATTTCACTATAATAAGAATTGTCTTATTGGAAGATTAAGATACATACATAAATTCCGTGAAATGTCTCAGTAGCTCAGCTGGATAGAGCAACGCCCTTCTAAGGCGTCGGTCGGGAGTTCGAATCTCTCCTGGGACACTATAAAAAACAGCCAAATCCTTTTTGAGGGTTTGGCTGTTTTTCTTTTCTGAGTATTAATTGCAGTCATATGTTTAAAGTCCCACTTACTCCTGATCAGGTAACTTCCATTGTGGTTCCGTAAAAGGATAAACCATTTTAAATAGTGGGTATCGAATGAAGGATATTTCTAATCCTGGAGATAACGATGTACGCCCTTAGATCCATTGCTTTTTTTCTTCTTAACTAACTTGTCTATATTTCTATTTTAGAGAAGGTGGATTATCTTTTATGTCGAACTGTATAGGAATAAGGGAGATGTTTAGATGAATAAAGATAGCTTATTCAAATTCATTCAAACTTCCACGCGAGGGAACTTCTTTTCAGTAGAGATAGCCCAAGATGGAACTAAAGTAGTTCAACTAGCCAAGGAGTTAGAGCAAGAGGGAAGAATTAAACTAAGAGAGTGTAAGTCGCAAAACCAAGGGGTTTACCTAGAAGGAATCCTCAAATTTGTTCCTAATTAATGAACCAGGTTCATTTAGGAAGAGGAAAAAAGCATCCAAAGAGTTGGATGCTTTTTTCTGCTTAAGATTCATTTTTTGACTCAATCTTTATTCAAGGTTTGTAGATTTTTATTAATGATTTCCCGGTTTTTGATTATTGCGGTGTTTATTTCTTCAAGTGGTGATCGAATTACTTCTTGTTCACTTTGAAGTGGGATCTTGCTGGACTGATGCTCCAAAATTGAATCAATGGTATCGCGTAACTGAAGCATTGATATATTGAATTTTGCTGAAATGTTATATAGTTCTTTATGTATTTCAGGGTTCTGGATAGAAGAAACAACCTTTCCGTGATCTGAGTTCATTGATATATCCTCCTCTAAAGCTTGATATGAATATACATAGCTTATTATTGAGATATGATAATTATACATGGATGGCAAGTTTTTTCACATGGGGAATTAAACTCAATTTGCCTTTCTTGTTGAGAGGAATATTATAGGAGTATATTTTTAAGGGTATATGGGTGGATTATTGCTGAGGGTGACCAAGTGAGATCTTTATGTGGTAGAGTGGAACTTCACCTATATTAAAATTTTAGCCCATTAATCTTTTGGGTATAGTAAAATGAAGGCTGAGAGCTTGATAAATAATCAATTTTAGGAGTTGCACATGAAGCGGTTTGGATGGTTTATAACGGGAATCGGGGTTTTGCTCGCGCTAGGTGCCCTTCTTTATCCCTTGGATGTTATCAATAAGACAGTTTGCATTTATTTATTGCTTGGTGGATCGGGGCTTATGTTCGTTGGTTCGATGTTTAGAGCATTTTCCCTCCTTAAGAGAAACGGGTAATGACAGGTTAGGCTGATAGATTAGGGCGACTCTATGTAGAAGTGTGTGGAGTTCCCTAAATATCAGTTCTTTGTATTTTCTATGTATTAAATTGTAACCATCTGCCCTATATAATTAGGGCATTTTTTATAGTCCGATGTGGATATTTTTTCTTATACATGTGGGGTGGGTAGAAAAGGCGTTAAGTAGACCTGTATTGAAGGCTCTATCAATCATTTGTTCCATAACCAGATTATGTTATATGATATAAGAGAAAAAGGAGGTCATCAAAATGGTAGATATCCAAAAAGGTGAAGGGTCATTTTTCGTCGAGGATTTCGGTGAGAAGTTGGCTGAAATTACGTTCTTTAAATCAGGTGATAAAGAAATTACGGTGGATCACACAGTTGTTTCCGATAAGCTGCGAGGGCAGAAGGTTGGGAATGCGCTGGTTGAAAAAGTGATTGAACTGGCACGTGAGGAAAATTTGAAGATTGTTCCTGAATGTACATTCGTTCAAAAGCAATTTGAAAAAAATGCAGATTACGAAGATGTTTTAGCTAAATAAGTTAAGGGCTGGATGCAAGGAAAAGGGTGGATTCTCATTCTTAGCCTATGCATCGAGCCCTTTTTCATTTTTTAAGCCTCCAATAAATCATGTTTAACGACACGTTTTTCTTAAATTCAGATTCTTTGGGATAATGCCTTTCCAAAAACAGGCTTGGTTGCATTAGATATAGGGGAGGCGATAGTATGACTATTAAATTGAAGACCCTATTAGACCGGGCGACTAAAAATATGGGGAGCGGTATGAACTCGGTTGTTAAAGAATCGATCCTGGAAGTGGTTAAATTAGCGTATAAGGAGAAAATTTACGTTCAGATTACATCGGGGTACCGGAGTTTTGCAGAGCAAAATAAATTATATGCTCAAGGACGGACGGACAGGTCTAAGCCGATTGTGACCAATGCTAGAGCTGGTGAATCTTTACACAACTATGGTTTGGCGCTGGATTTTGTTATAGTGAGCGATGACGGTCGTAGGACTATATGGACGGTCAATAGTAAATGGAAACGGGTGGCAGCCATTGCGAAGTCCTTGGGATTTGCTTGGGGCGGAGATTTCTCATCGTTTCGTGATTACCCACATCTTCAAATGACTGGTGGTTTATCTATAAAGGAGCTTCAAAATGGGAAGAGACCTAAGTTGGTGTCCAAAGTTAAAAAAGCTCCTAAAGGTACACCCTTTCCCGGGACCATCTATAAAGTGAAAAGTCCACTAATGCATGGTAATAACATAAAAAAGATTCAACAGAAACTTGGTATGGCTTCTAAAGAGATTGACGGGATATACGGGGTTAAAACAAAAAATGCGGTTATGGCCTTTCAGAAAAAACATGGTTTACAAGCAGATGGGGTGGTAGGCAAAAATACGTGGAATAAGTTATTTGACTAAGTTTTTTTCTTTACTGAGATTTTTATGTGACATGTTCTATTTATTAACGATTAAGGAATTTAATATTTCTTAACGATAAAATTCCATCTTGTATTTTTGATGAAAATAGGATAATAGTAGGGATGGAAGCGCATACAATAAAGTTGATAATTTAGAATTATCAAAAAATTCATTAAATAGCTGTTGACTGCAGTCCAAAATGCGAGTAAGATAATCTCAAATACAAGACATCAAACATAATTGGATTAAAAAATAGAATAATGCGAAAACATTGAAAAGGATAAGTAGTCTTTTTGCAAGGCATTCACAGAGAGCCGGATTGCTGAGAACCGGTATTGTCCCAAAAGATGAACTCACCTTGGAGTTTCAGCTTGAAAGTCATGCTAGTAGAGCTGAACGGGTGCGTACCAGTACCCGTTACCAAAACAGAGAATGGTGTAATCCATTCAAAGTGCGCGTGGAAGTTCATGCGAAAAAGGGTGGTACCGTGGAACGACCGATAAAGTCTTTTCACCCCTTTAACTTGCTAAGTGCAAGTACATTTGGGGTGAAAAGGCTTTTTTGTATGCTGAAAAATCCGAATATTTTGAATTTTATTGAGCGAGAAAGCGGAGGAGGTCTTTACGAATGACACAGAAAGCAGTAGTGGCTGATCGAGGTGGAAAGACACATTATAGTGGTGCCGAGTTTTTGATGGAAGCATTGAAAAAGGAAAATGTTGAAGTCATTTTTGGTTATCCTGGTGGTTCTGTATTGCCGATTTATGACAAGCTGTATAGTTCAGAGCTATTTCATATCTTGACAAGACATGAGCAGGGTGCGATTCACGCAGCAGAAGGATACGCCAGGATTACCGGCAAACCGGGAGTGGTTATTGTCACATCCGGTCCAGGAGCAACGAACATTGTTACCGGCTTGGCGGATGCAATGATTGATTCTCTACCACTTGTTGTTATTTCGGGTCAGGTAGCTACTAGCGTAATTGGTTCGGATGCCTTTCAGGAGGCGGATGTACTTGGAATCACGACTCCCATTACAAAACATAACTATCAAGTGAGAAAGCCGGAAGACCTCCCACGTATCATTAAAGAAGCGTTTTATATTGCTTCAAGTGGACGACCGGGTCCCGTCTTAATAGATATTCCTAAAGATATGGCAATTTTGGAAGGGAAGTCAATGGAGGAAGAGCCGGAGATGGACCTGCCGGGCTATCAACCAACGACAAAGCCGAATTACTTGCAGATTAGAAAGCTTGTTGAAGCTGTAAGTGGTGCGAAAAGACCGGTCATTCTTGCTGGCGCTGGTGTCTTGCATGCAAAAGCTTCCCATCTGTTGAAGGAATATGCCGAACAACAGGGCATACCAGTTGTTCACACCTTGCTCGGCCTTGGTGGTTTTCCAGCCGATCATCCGCAATTTATCGGAATGGGTGGCATGCATGGCTGTTTTGCAGCTAACATGGCGTTATCGAAATGTGATCTTTTAATAAATGTGGGTGCAAGATTCGATGACCGTTTGACCGGGAATTTAGCGAAATTTGCACAGCAAGCAACAGTTGCCCATATCGATATTGATCCCGCGGAAATCGGAAAAAACGTACCGACCAAAATTCCTGTTGTCGGCAGTGCAAAAGAAGCTCTAACGGAGTTAATAGTACAAAGTGGAAAAAAGCCTGATATTACGGAGTGGACTAACCAGCTGAAAGGATGGAATGCAGAATTCCCCTTACGTTATACCCAAGAAGAAGGGATTCTGAAACCCCAGCGTGTCATTCAAATGCTTCATGAAAAAACGAATGGGGAAGCAATTGTTACGACGGATGTAGGACAGCATCAAATGTGGGCGGCCCAATATTATCCCTTTAACCGACCGAATTCATGGGTCACTTCCGGTGGTCTAGGTACGATGGGATTTGGCTTACCATCCGCGATCGGTGCACAATTGGCCAATCCGAAAGCGACCGTTCTTTCGATATCAGGAGATGGTGGTTTCCAGATGTGTCTTCAAGAACTTTCGGTTATTGCTGAAATGAATTTGCCGATTAAGATCATCATCATCAATAACGGCGCGTTAGGAATGGTAAGGCAGTGGCAGGAACTCTTCCATGATAATCGCTTTTCACATAGCGTCTTCCAATCTCAGCCTAATTTCGTGAAATTGGCTGAAGCATATGGAATCCCAGGGTTTAAAGCGACCACGGAGGAAGAAGCCAGTGCTTACCTCGATGAAGCGTTTGCGACGGAGGGACCGGCATTGATCGATTTCCGTGTCAAACAAAAGGAAAATGTCTTTCCGATGGTAGCATCAGGAAAAGGCCTGGATGAAATGGAAGGAGTTTAAGCAATGAGGGGAATTCTAAGCCTTACGGTGAACAACAGGCCAGGCGTCCTTAACCGGATTACGAACCTATTTACGAAAAGGAATTATAACATTGAGAGTATGACTGTCGGAAAATCCGAACAGGAAGGTATTTCAAGGATGACCTTCGTGGTCGATGTCGATGACGAAACGGTCATTGAACAAATCACAAAGCAATTAAACAAGCAGATTGAAGTTCTTAAAGTAATTGATATTACCAATCAAGCAATTGTGGCCAGGGAACTGGCGCTCATCAAGATATTGGTGACGAGCCAGACCCGACCGGAAATCTATTCGGTAATTGAACCTTTTCGGGCATCTGTAATAGATGTAAGTAAAGATAGCCTTACGGTTCAAATCACTGGGGAATCAGACAAAATCGAAGCTTTTATCGAACTCATTAAACCTTATGGAATCAAGGAATTGGCAAGGACCGGGACAGCAGCCTTTCCACGTGGAATGCAGTTGTCATATGCAAAAAGTGCAACAATCGTATAAAAATAAAACCAAACTATACTGATAAGAAAAGGGAGATGTATTAATTATGGCAAAAGTATATTATAACGCAGAAGCAAATGAGAATTTTTTCAATAATAAAAAGGTGGCAGTAATCGGATACGGATCACAAGGACACGCGCATGCTCAAAACTTACGTGACAGCGGCGTTGATGTAATCGTTGGGATCAGAAAAGGGAAATCGTTCGATAAAGCAGTAGAGGACGGATTCAATGTTTATACAGTAAAAGAAGCAGCGGAACAAGCGGATGTAATCATGAACCTTTTACCAGATGAAACTCAACCGAAAGTTTATCAAGAAGAAATTAAACCAGTATTGCAAGCAGGTCAAGCATTAATGTTCGCACATGGATTCAATGTACACTTTAATCAAATCGTTCCACCGGCAGATGTTGATGTGTTATTAGTGGCTCCAAAAGGTCCAGGTCATCTTGTTCGCCGTACATATGAACAAGGCGCAGGGGTACCGGCATTATTCGCAATCTATCAAGATGTTACGGGTGAAGCGAGAGAATTGGCCCTTGCTTACGCTAGAGGAATCGGTTCTTTAAGAGCGGGTGGATTGGAAACGTCATTCCAAGAAGAAACAGAAACAGACCTTTTTGGGGAACAGGCAGTGCTTTGTGGTGGTTTAACTTCACTTGTGAAAGCCGGGTTTGAGACATTGACGGAAGCTGGTTACCAACCGGAAGTTGCGTACTTCGAGTGTTTACATGAATTGAAATTGATCATTGACCTTATGTACGAAGGTGGCATGGAGAACATGCGTTATTCAATTTCCGATACAGCTCAATGGGGAGATTTCGTTTCTGGTCCACGCGTTGTAACGGAAACGACCAAAGAGGCAATGAAAGCTATCCTAAAAGATATCCAAGAAGGTGAATTCGCCAAAGGTTGGATCTTGGAAAACCAAGCAAACCGTCCAGTCTTCAATGCTATTAACAATCGGGAGAACCAACACCAAATCGAAGTGGTTGGTCGTGAATTAAGAAAAATGATGCCATTCGTGAAACCACAACAATCAGAGAAAGAAGTGGTAGCCGTTGCGAAAAATTAATATTTTTGAAACTTCGCTTCGTGATGGGGAGCAATCGGCTGGAGTGAATTTGAATTTTACCGAAAAGCTTGAAATTGCTTATCAGCTTGAAAGATTGGGTGTGGATATTATCGAAGCCGGTTTTCCGGCAGCATCCAAAGGAGACTTCAACTCTGTACAGGAAATCGCGCGCAAAATCAGAAACAGCTCTGTTACAGGGCTGGCGCGCGCTGTAAAGGGAGATATTGACGCTGCTTGGGACTCATTAAAAGTTGGGGCGGAACCAAGATTGCATACTTTCATTGCCACGTCGCCCATTCACCGTCAATATAAGCTGAAAATGTCAAAAGAACAAGTGATTGAAAAAGCGGTTGCCATGGTCAAATACGGGGCAGAGCGTTTTCCAATCGTACAATGGTCGGCTGAAGATGCCAGTCGAACTGAACTTGACTATTTAGCAGAAATCGTCGAAGCGGTAATCCAAGCTGGGGCAAAGGTTATTAATATTCCTGATACAGTAGGGTATGCAGCTCCGATAGAATACGGGAACATTTTCCGATATCTACGCGAAAACGTTCCTTCTATTAATAAGGTAAGCCTATCTGCACACTGTCATGACGATCTTGGAATGGCAACGGCTAACTCCTTGGCTGCCATTGAAGGTGGAGCAACACAAGTAGAAGGGACGATAAATGGTATTGGTGAACGCGCCGGGAATGTAGCGCTGGAAGAAGTGGCGATGGCTCTCTACATCCGAAAAGATTTCTATGAAGCGGAAACGGGTCTTGTCTTAAATGAAATCAAAAGGGCCAGTGATCTAGTTAGCCGGTTGACGGGAATGCAGGTTCCTGCGAATAAAGCCATTATCGGAGCCAATGCCTATGCGCATGAATCCGGGATTCATCAAGATGGCATGTTAAAAGAAAAAACGACGTATGAAATTATTTCACCGGAACTAGTCGGTGTTTCATCTAATTCACTTGTGCTAGGTAAACATTCCGGACGACATGCTTTCAAAGAGAGATTGCAAGAATTGAATTTTTCCGTAACAGATGAAGAAATGAATTCTTTATTCGTTCAATTCAAGGAATTGGCGGATAACAAGAAAACAATGACGGACGAAGATATCGTGGCCCTAGTCCTTGAGGAAAAAGCGACAAATATCAGTTTTTATGATCTGATTTCATTCCAGATTTCACATGGAACGCACCAAGTTGCAACGGCCACAGTTACGCTGAAAAAAGGCGATAATGAAGAAATTCAGGAAGCTGCTACAGGTGCAGGTAGTGTTGAAGCCCTATATAACACGTTGGAAAGATGTCTGGGTAGTGAAGTCAACTTACAGGACTACAGAATCCAATCTGTGGGAGCCGGTATGGATGCTTTAGCGCAAGTTTTCGTGAAAATTGATTATAACGGCGTGGAAACGAGCGGACGCGGACTTGATCAGGACGTATTGGAAGCTTCGGCAAAAGCCTATTTAAACGCCGTAAACCGTGTAGTCATCATGAAGGAATTAGAAGAAAAAGCAGTCATGCAATAGGAAGGGGAGATTTCGATGAAAAGGAATATTGCGGTGCTTCAAGGAGATGGCATCGGGAAAGAAGTGACTAGAGGCGCTGTAGAAATTCTTGAAGCCGTTGCCCAAAGGTACGGACACGATTTTGAATTTCATTATGGTGAAATCGGTGGAGGGGCAATTGATAACACTGGATCGCCACTGCCGGACAAAACAATAGAGATCTGTAAGAATAGCGACGCGGTTTTATTAGGTGCTGTCGGAGGACCGCAGTGGGATGCAGAACCTGCACACTTAAGACCTGAACGTGGGTTGTTGAAAATCCGCAAAGAACTGAATCTCTATGCTAACATTCGTCCAATCAGCTACTATTCCAGCTTATCGGAATCTTCCCCCCTTAAAAAGGAATTCATTGAAGATGTGGATTTCATCATTGTACGCGAACTGACGGGCGGCCTTTATTTTGGCAAGCCAAGCGAACGCGTGGAACGTGAGGGGAAAGACGCGGTCGTCGATACTCTCTTTTATCAGAAAGATGAAATGAAGCGGATCATCGAACTTGCGTTTAAATTGGCCTCCGACCGCAAGAAAAAAGTGACATCGGTCGACAAAGCCAATGTCCTTGAATCCAGTAGGATGTGGCGGGAGACGGCTGATGAAATCGCAAAAGATTATCCGGAAGTGGAACTTGAACACATGCTTGTTGATAATGCTGCCATGCAGCTTATAAAGAATCCGAAGCAATTTGATATTATCGTGACGGAAAATATGTTTGGCGACATTTTAAGCGATGAAGCGTCCGTATTAACTGGTTCACTTGGCATGCTGCCTTCCGCCTCTATTTCAACGGAAGGACCTAATTTATACGAACCGATTCATGGATCTGCTCCCGATATTGCTGGTAAGAACTTAGCTAATCCCATTGGGACGATTTTATCGGCTGCATCGTTGCTACGCTTATCATTCGGGTTGGAAAAGGAAGCGGATGCGGTCGAGCAAGCGGTGGAGACGATTCTCGATTATGGATTGAGGACAGGGGATATTGCTAACGGTCACGCTCCCATTACTTCTACAACAGAAATGATTGCCCAGATAAAAGCGACGCTATTAGACCAGGAAGCCATCTCCAACATCATGGGAGCTTATGCTTAACCTTCTTTCACGGCCTAAACTTAGGCCGTGTTTTTTAAAAAATATAAAATTGATTGAGGTGGTTAGTAGTGGGTAAATCGATAATTGAAAAAATATGGGAAAGCCATATTATAAATGAAGAGGAAAATAAACCGGATTTATTGTATATAGATCTTCAATATATTCATGAAGTGACATCCCCTCAGGCATTTGAAGGTTTGAGATTAAAAGGGCGTAAAGTAAGAAGGCCGGATCGAACCTTCGCCACAATGGATCACAATGTACCGACTGTGAACCGCTATTTCATTCAAGATGATATCGCAAGAAAGCAGTTGGAAGCACTAGATAAAAACTGTAAGGAATTCGGCATCCGACTTGCTGATTTAGACAGTCCTGAACAAGGGATCGTGCACGTTATCGGCCCAGAATTAGGTCTTACTCAGCCTGGAATGACAATTGTTTGCGGTGACAGCCATACATCTACTCATGGGGCGTTCGGATCGATTGCCTTTGGGATAGGAACAAGTGAAGTTGAGCATGTTTTGGCCACTCAATCACTTTGGCAAACAAAACCGAAAACGTTAAAGCTTGAGGTTAACGGGAAACTTGGTCATGGTGTCATGGCGAAAGATGTCATTTTATATGTCATATCTAAATTCGGTGTCGACTTTGGAACAGGGCATATCATTGAATACTGTGGAGAAGTTTTCGAAGGAATGTCGATGGAAGAAAGAATGACAGTATGTAATATGTCGATTGAAGGCGGAGCGAGAGCGGGGTTAGTGGCACCTGATGAAACCACATTCTCCTATTTGAAAGGTCGTAAATATGTATCAAAAGGAGAAGAATTTGAACGTTGTGTTCAGGAGTGGAAATCACTTGCTAGTGACGCAGATGCGGTGTATGACCGTGAAATCATCCTTGATGGCAGCTTGATTTCGCCAATGGTCAGCTGGGGAACAAACCCGGGTATGGCTAGTGGGGTGGAAGGAAGTGTACCAAATTCTTCGGGAGATAGCAATGATTCGAAAGAGCTCGTCCGTGCGCTTGAATATATGGGTCTTCAAGAAGGAATGGCGATTACCGATATCCCTGTTCAACATGTATTTATCGGTTCATGTACGAATTCAAGGATTGAGGACTTGCGCCAGGCAGCTGATATGGTTGAAGGCAGGGTGGTTAAAAAGGGTGTACGTGCAATGGTAGTACCAGGCTCACAGAGTGTAAAAAGACAGGCAGAAGAAGAAGGCTTGGATGAAATTTTCAAATCTTCGGGTTTTGAGTGGAGGGAATCAGGTTGTAGCATGTGCTTGAGCATGAATCCTGATGCTGTACCTGCTGGTGAACATTGTGCCTCCACTAGTAACCGGAATTTTGAGGGACGTCAAGGAGCGGGAGCGAGGACCCATCTAGTAAGTCCGGCCATGGCGGCAGCTGCAGCCATATATGGGAAGTTTGTCGATATAAGAAATTTGAAAAAAACAGAACAGATCCATTGATCAAATAAAACATTTGGAGGTGTAGAATGGAAATGGAACCCATTACGATATATAAAGGAAGAGCGGCGGCCCTTAACCGTAAAAATGTGGATACGGATCAAATCATTCCAAAGCAATTTTTAAAACGAATCGAAAGAAGCGGCTTTGGCGAATTTTTATTCTATAACTGGCGTTTCGATGAAGATGGCAATGAGCGACCTGATTTCGAATTGAATCAGCCCCATAATCGTGATACCTCCATATTAATTGCAGGAGAAAATTTTGGTTGCGGATCATCAAGGGAGCATGCACCGTGGTCGTTGAAAGATTATGGTTTTGATATTGTCATCGCCCCATCTTATGCGGACATTTTCAAAAGCAACTGCATGAAAAATGGGATGGTCCCCATCGCGTTAACTCCAGAGCAAGTCCAGTACCTGATGGAGAGAGTTTCTGCCCCTGACTATGAATTGACGATCGATCTTCCCAATCAAACCGTGGTAGATGACCAAGGGTTTGAGGCGAGCTTCGAGATACATCCTTATTGGAAGGAAATGCTGGTCAAAGGCTGGGATGAAATCTCGATCACGCTTCAGTACGATGATAGGATATCAGTTTATGAAAATCAAAAAGACGCCATGTCAAGTGTATAAAGAATATAGGGTTCGAGCTTCCTTTTAACTTAAAATAGGAAGCTCGTTTGTTTGTGTGGGTTAATAGACGTTCATGGAGAGGTGACTGATTTTTGAATTTCGTTCTATTACATGCTAAACTATCTTTCAAAATGCGAACGGCGAGGTGAAAAACTAGGATGGTTGATAATAATGGTAAGAACCAGGAAGATTCCAAGGTCATTGCCTTCCCAAACCTGGGGGAGAGGCTAATCATTAAAGGGCTGGATGAGCTTGGGAACAGGAATTTTAAAGAGGCAGCTCTCCTCTTCAGTCAAGCACGGGAATTTGAGCCGGATAATGATGAAGTCTGTATGGGTTTAGTTGTATCCCTTGTCGAGCTTGAACATTATGCAGAGGCCAAAGAATTGTGTCAAGAGATGCTTAATAAGGGAATTGGGGACTATTTTCAATTGATTAACATCTATTTGATGGTTCTACTACAATTAAATGAACATCAGGAAATGATTACGACGATTGAACTTTTATTTGATGAAAATCAAATACCGTTTGACCAAGAAGAGCATTTTGAAAAAATGCTTCATTTCAGCAAACGGGCACTCGAAGAAAAAAAAGAGGAATCGGACAGGGGTAAACAGCTTCTTGAAGAAGAACTGCAACAGGAAGAGTTGTTCGGTGGGAAAACGGATCAAGAAATGTTGCTAGTGATATCAAAACTAACGAATCTAAACATTCGACCATTTATCCCACAAATCGAGCAGTTTCTTCAAGAAAGTGTAGGGCATCCCTTTTTCAAAACCATGCTCCTTAACATACTTATCGATCAGGAATATAACGAAGAAGTGACTGTTAAAAAATTTGGTGAATCCCAGGTTGTCATTCCGAGCGAGTTGGAAGAATGGAAGGAAACTCATTTTTCAAAAACGATAAAGGCCCTAATTGAAGAAGAAATCAGTCAGAAAAACCCGAGTTTATTTAAAATGGTGCATAGTTTAATTGAACGGCATTCCTTTCTGTTGTATCCATTTGAACCAGAACCAGAAAAGATTCCTGTATGGGCGGCTGCCTATCATGCGTTAGCGGAACAGTATATGACTGGGGAAAATCTGGTCGAGGATATATCGGATAATTATTCCGTTGGTGGGGAATCGGTTATGAATATTCTGGCCCAAATAAAAGAAATCGAAGAAATTTCTTACCCCATTATTTAACCTATTGCTGTTGTAACGGTTTGAACCTGTGTTATAATGTAGTGGTTGTAATGTATAATCGTCTAATTTTGACGAATTCCCAATTTTTTTCTTGGGTATATTTGAAGGATGACTTGTTAACACTTGCAAAGCATATTCATCCAATGCTTATTATTGAAGTATATAGATCTTTTTGGAGGGAAACACATGTCTGTAAAATGGGAAAAACAAGAAGGTAATCAAGGCGTATTAACAATCGAAGTAGAAGCTGTAAAAGTAAACGAAGGTTTAGACGCAGCATTCAAAAAAGTAGTAAAACAAGTAAACGTACCTGGCTTCCGTAAAGGTAAAATGCCACGTCAAATGTTCGAAAAGAAATACGGCGTAGAATCATTATATCAAGATGCTCTTGATTTCATCCTTCCTGATGCATATGCAAATGCTGTCGAAGAAGCTGGAATTCAGCCTGTAGATCGTCCAGAAATCGACATCGAGAAAATGGAAAAAGGCGAAAACCTAATCTTCACGGCTACTGTAACAGTTAAGCCTGAAGTTAAATTAGGAGATTACAAAGGTGTTGAAGTGGAAAAATTCAATACTGAAGTAACTGACGAAGACGTTGATAACGAATTGAAATCAATGCAAGAACGTCAAGCTGAACTTGTTGTTAAAGAAGAAGGACAAGCTGCAGAAGGCGATACAGTCGTTCTTGATTTTGAAGGATTTGTTGATGGTGAAGCATTCGAAGGCGGAGCTTCAGAAAACCATTCACTAGAAATCGGTTCTAACTCATTCATCCCTGGTTTCGAAGAGCAACTTGTTGGTCTTGAAACAGGTGCTGAAAAAGACATCGAAGTTACATTCCCTGAAGAATACCATGCTGCTGAACTTGCAGGTAAACCAGCTGTATTCAAAGTGAAAATTCACGAAATCAAAACAAAACAACTTCCTGAGTTGGATGATGAGTTCGCGAAAGACGTTGACGAAGAAGTTGAAACGTTAGCTGAACTAAAAGAAAAAACTAAACATAAATTAGAGCATGACAAAAAACATGAAGAAGAAAACTTCGTACAAAACACTGTAATCGGTAAAGCTGTTGAAGGTGCAGAAATGGACATTCCTGAAGCTATGATTTCTAACGAAGTAGACCGCATGATGAATGAGTTCTCTCAACGCATTCAATCTCAAGGCCTAAACTTAGAACTTTACTACCAATTCTCAGGTCAAGACGAAGAAGCTTTAAAAGCACAAATGAAAGAAGAAGCTAAAGGACAAGTTCGTACAAGCTTGACTCTTGAAGCAATCGCTGAAGTTGAAAAAATCGAAGCAACTGACGAAGACGTTGAAGCTGAACTGGCTCAAATGGCTACAATGTACAACATGGAAGTTGACGCGATCAAACAAGCTCTTGGAAACCTAGAAAACATCAAAGGCGATCTTAAAATTAAGAAAGCAATTGACTTCTTGGTGGAAAACAGCAAAACAGTTGAAGCAAAATAATTTATTTTTAAGTAACGGTTTGTAAATATTTCTTTCAAAGAACAAGGCGCGAGTAATCGTGCCTTGTTTTATACATATTAAGAATTTGTTGGTAATTTTAACTATCAGATAGTTTCTGATTGATTTTTTTTTCATTTCAGTGTAGATTAGTTCTAACGCGGCATATACATATTTATACAGAAAAACCTATTTTTAAAAACCGAAGAGTTTGGATATACTGATAAATGGAAACATACATATGAAATGAAATTTTGTACTTATTGGACAACTTGTTAGTGAGCGTATTTGTTACAAAATATCCAAGAACGTGATAGAATGCAAAACATACTAGGGATTTTGGAACGCTTAAGTAGTTGTGTGTCTGCTCCATTTTGGATTAGGCGCCATATACATCGCTAGAGTTGGAAGAGTATTTAAAGGGGTGAACGTACATGTTTAAATTTAATGATGAAAAGGGACAATTAAAATGTTCTTTTTGTGGAAAAACTCAAGAACAGGTCCGTAAACTGGTAGCTGGTCCAGGTGTATATATTTGTGACGAGTGTATCGAGCTTTGTACTGAAATCGTTGAAGAAGAGCTAGGTACTGATGAGGAAGTAGAATTCAGAGATGTACCTAAACCTAAGGAAATCCGTGGGATTCTGGACGAATATGTGATTGGACAAGAACAGGCTAAAAAATCTCTAGCTGTTGCTGTTTATAATCATTATAAGCGTATTAATTCCAATAGCAAAGTTGATGACGTCGAGCTTTCTAAAAGTAATATTGCTCTTATAGGACCGACAGGAAGCGGGAAAACGCTTCTTGCTCAAACTTTGGCACGTCTATTAAATGTTCCTTTTGCTATTGCCGATGCAACTTCATTAACGGAAGCTGGTTATGTTGGGGAAGATGTAGAAAACATCCTTCTTAAACTGATCCAAGCAGCTGATTATGATGTGGAGAAAGCGGAAAAAGGAATCATTTATATCGATGAAATCGATAAGGTAGCCCGTAAATCCGAGAATCCATCTATTACACGTGATGTATCCGGTGAAGGCGTACAGCAAGCCTTGCTGAAAATTCTTGAAGGTACCGTGGCTAGCGTTCCGCCACAAGGTGGGCGTAAGCATCCTCATCAAGAGTTCATTCAAATCGATACGACTAATATCTTATTCATCTGTGGCGGTGCTTTTGACGGCATCGAACCAATCATCAAACGCCGTTTAGGTCAAAAAGTCATTGGCTTTGGTTCTGATGTTAAAAAAGATGATATTGCAGAAAAAGAATTGCTTTCTAAAGTTCTTCCTGAAGATTTACTTCGTTTTGGTTTGATTCCGGAATTCATCGGCCGCCTTCCAGTTATTGCTACATTGGAGCAATTGGACGAAGCAGCTTTGATTGAGATTCTGACAAAACCGAAAAATGCTCTTGTGAAACAGTATCAAAAATTACTTGAGCTGGATGATGTAGAATTGGAATTCGAACAGGAAGCACTAAGTGAAATCGCTAAAAAAGCGATTGAACGTAAAACAGGTGCACGTGGACTTCGTTCCATCATTGAAGGTATTATCCTTGAAGTGATGTTCGATCTTCCATCACGTGATGATGTTGCTAAATGTGTAATCACAGGTAACACAATCGCGAAAAATGAAACACCGAAGCTTGTACTTAAAGATGGTACTACCATCCAGGGAGAAGAAAAGAAAACTTCTGCTTAATTTAATAGTCACAAAACTGCCAGTTCGTCTGGCAGTTTTTTTGCTTTTTCAACAAAGTTACACATCTCCGGTTCTATGATTAAACACCAAAATTTACATCCCTTATTTATTGGATTATTTCGCCCTCCGCTAGGAGATACTATCAGAAATGACAAGGCAGTAGCAGGAGGGAAAACGATGAATTGGACAGGGATTGCATTATTTATTCAGCTGTTTTTTGGGATTGTGATTGGTTTATATTTTTTGAATTTATTAAAAGGCCAGCGGACGCAAAAAGTTTCTATTAACCGTGATTCACGAAAGGAAATGGATCAGTTGCAAAGGATGAGGTCCATCTCATTAACGGAGCCATTGTCTGAAAAGGTGAGACCGATTACCTTTAAAGATATCGTCGGCCAGGAGGATGGCATCAAATCTTTAAAAGCAGCTTTGTGTGGTCCGAATCCTCAGCATGTGATTATTTATGGACCTCCAGGAGTAGGGAAAACGGCAGCAGCAAGAATCGTTTTGGAAGAAGCCAAGAAAAATGAAAAGTCCCCATTCAAAAAGTCTGCGGTCTTTATCGAACTGGATGCTACCACCGCTAGATTCGATGAACGGGGAATTGCAGATCCTTTAATAGGCTCTGTACATGATCCAATTTATCAAGGTGCCGGAGCCATGGGGCAGGCAGGTATCCCTCAACCAAAACAGGGCGCCGTCAGTAATGCTCATGGTGGCGTGCTATTCATTGATGAAATAGGTGAACTTCATCCCATTCAGATGAACAAGTTGCTAAAGGTGCTGGAAGACCGGAAAGTGTTTCTCGAAAGTGCTTATTATCAAGAAGAAAATCAAAACATACCTACCCATATCCATGATATTTTTAAGAATGGTCTACCTGCCGATTTTCGCTTGATTGGTGCTACTACCAGAACGCCAAATGAAATTGCCCCAGCCATTCGGTCGAGATGCATTGAAGTATTTTTCCGTGAACTTGACCGTGAGGAAATCATATCCGTGGCTAAAAATGCTTCAGATAAGGTAGGTATTACAATCAGTGAAAAAGGGCTTGAGTCGATATCGGATTACGCCCGAAATGGCAGGGAAGCTGTCAATATGATTCAAACATTGGCTGGTATCTCGATCAATGAAAATCGGAGTTTCATTAGGGAAGAAGATATTGATTGGATGGCTCATAGCAGCCAATTAACGCAGAGAATGGACCGGAAAATAGAATCCAGTCCCAAAATAGGTCTTGTCAATGGCCTAGCCGTTTATGGTCCTAATAGTGGTGCATTGTTGGAAATAGAAGTGACCGTGATGGCTGCTTCTAATGAAAAAGGTTCAATCAATATCACCGGAATTGTCGAAGAAGAGAGCATCGGTGGTGGAAATGGGAAATCCATCCGTCGCAAGAGCATGGCCAAGGGCTCGATAGAAAATGTTATCACCGTCTTGCGTTCCATGGGTGTACCGGCGGATCAATTTGATATCCATGTTAACTTCCCGGGAGGTAGCCCTGTGGATGGTCCGTCAGCGGGTATAGCGATGGCAACGGGCATTTACTCGGCCATCTATAAAATCCCTGTGGACCATATGGTAGCGATGACTGGAGAGATTAGCATTCATGGCGGAGTTAAACCGATCGGAGGCGTCATTCCGAAAATCAAGGCAGCAAAAATGGCTGGGGCGAAGACCGTTATTATCCCAGCGGAAAATATGCAGCCACTCCTCCAAGAAATAAAAGGGATCGATATCATCCCTGTTACGAATGTAAAAGAAGTATTGGACAAGGCGCTGAATAAAGAGTTGATGTCCGAACAGATATTAACTTCCTTGGACCCCTCAAAAAAAGAAAGTGTATAAGCGAAACACCCCGGTTTTAAAAGACCGGGGCATTTTATCGCTTTGGCAAGAAAATAATGATGAGTTCACGCGTGCTTTTTCCTTCATATTTGGAGATAATAATAGCAATTGTACCTGTTAAGGGAAACAAATAGACACTTCTATATAAATAGGATAGAATTGTTAAAAGGTTGATAACTTGGGTAAATAGTTTACAACGACGATACTAAATTTGGAGGTGTCAGGAAATGACTGATCAAGAAATCATCGTTCCCCTCCTGCCGCTTAGAGGACTGCTTGTATATCCAACAATGGTACTTCATTTAGATGTAGGCCGAGATAAATCGGTACAAGCCCTTGAGAAAGCAATGGTGGAAGACCATCTTATATTTTTGACGACACAGAAAGATGTTTCGTTGGATGAACCGGGTGAAGAAGATTTATTCACAATGGGAACATTAACAAAAGTAAAGCAGATGTTGAAACTTCCGAATGGTACCATCCGCGTTTTGGTGGAAGGTTTGAACCGGGCAGAGGTTAGTGAATTTTACGATTATGAGACACACTATGGTGCGAAGGTTAAAATATATGAAGACAGTGATGAAAAAGATGCGGAACATCAAGCGCTAATGCGCACTTTGTTGGATTATTTTGAACAATACATAAAGATGTCCAAGAAAATAACCGGTGAAACGTTCTCTTCCACTTCTGATATTGAAGAGCCGGGTAGACTGGCTGATATCATTGCTTCTCATTTGCCTTTAAAGCTGAAGGAGAAGCAAGAAGTACTTGAGACCATCGATATGAAAGAGCGCTTAAGCCGTGTGATTGAAATCATCAATAACGAAAAGGAAGTCCTTTTCCTTGAGAAAAAAATCGGTCAGCGTGTCAAACGATCCATGGAGCGGACACAAAAAGAATACTATCTCCGTGAACAAATGAAAGCCATTCAAAAGGAATTGGGAGATAAAGAGGGTAAAACAGGCGAAATTGCTGTCCTTACTGAAAAAATTGATGAAGCCGATATGCCCGTGCATATCAAAGAAACGGCACTAAAAGAATTGGATCGGTATGAAAAAGTTCCATCCAGCTCAGCTGAAAGCTCCGTCATCCGCAATTACATCGAATGGTTAATTTCGCTTCCGTGGTCGAATGCCACGAAGGATGACCTTAATATTCACAAAGCCGAAAAAATCCTTAACCGGGACCATTATGGATTGGAAAAGGTCAAAGAACGGGTACTTGAATACTTGGCGGTCCAGCAATTGACTAACTCGTTAAAAGGACCAATTCTTTGTTTGGTAGGTCCTCCTGGGGTCGGTAAAACAAGCTTGGCCAAGTCGATAGCCTCATCATTGAACCGGAAGTTTGTCCGCATCTCCTTAGGGGGCGTGCGCGATGAATCGGAAATCCGGGGACACCGCCGCACATATGTAGGGGCGATGCCTGGTAGAATCATTCAAGGCATGAAAAAAGCAGGCACGATTAATCCGGTATTTTTACTGGATGAAGTGGATAAGATGTCCAATGATTTCAGGGGAGATCCATCGGCCGCAATGCTTGAGGTACTTGACCCTGAACAAAATCATAATTTCAGTGATCATTATATTGAAGAAACGTATAATCTTTCCAAGGTCATGTTCGTTGCAACAGCCAATAATCTTTCGACAATTCCAGGACCGCTTCGTGATCGTATGGAAATCATATCGATTGCAGGTTATACTGAATTAGAGAAGCTTCATATTGCCAAGGATCACTTACTGCAGAGACAGTTGGAAAACCATGGTCTATTGAAGACACAACTGCAAATTCGTGAAGAAGCCCTCACTAAGATCATCCGTTATTATACACGTGAAGCCGGTGTCCGTAGTTTGGAGCGGCAGCTTGCCAGTATATGCAGGAAAACGGCAAAAATCATTGTTTCCGGAGAGAGAAAACGAGTCGTGATTTCTGATAAGAATGTCGAGGAGTTTTTAGGGAAAACGATGTTCCATTATGGACAGGCTGAAGTGGAAAACCAAATCGGTGTCGCTAATGGATTAGCCTACACTTCGGTCGGTGGGGATACATTGCAGATCGAGGTATCTTTATCACCAGGTAAAGGCAAGCTCATCTTGACGGGGAAACTTGGGGATGTCATGAAAGAATCAGCTCAAGCTGCTTTCAGTTATGTACGTTCGAAAACCGAGAAACTTCAAATCGATACGAACTTCCATGAAAAGTATGATATTCATATTCATGTTCCAGAAGGAGCCGTTCCTAAGGATGGTCCATCTGCAGGCATCACGATTGCAACAGCGTTGATATCGGCTCTTACTAATAGGCCGATCAGAAAAGAGGTAGGCATGACAGGCGAAATTACATTACGCGGACGGGTTCTCCCAATCGGCGGCCTTAAGGAAAAATCCTTAGCGGCTCATCGGGCAGGGCTTACGAAGATCATCATCCCGCAAGATAACGAAAAGGATATTGATGATATCCCGGAAAGTGTCCGTAAAGAATTAATATTTGTTCCAGTTTCACATGTTGATGAAGTCCTTGAGCATGCATTGGTAGGTGTGAACGAATGAAAGTGACAAGTTCAGATATTGTTATCAGTGCCGTGAAGCCTGAACAATATCCTAATACCCCGATTCCGGAATTTGCCTTAGCAGGCCGTTCAAATGTTGGGAAATCCAGTTTCATCAACAAACTAATCAATCGGAAAAATTTAGCGCGGACTTCCTCTAAACCAGGGAAGACGCAAACGCTAAATTTCTATATCATAAATGAGGCCATGCATTTTGTGGATGTACCTGGTTATGGATATGCGAAGGTTTCTAAAAGCGAACGAGACGCGTGGGGGAGAATGATCGAAACATATTTCACATCCCGTGAACAGCTTCGTGCAGCGATATTGGTCGTAGATTTACGTCATCCTCCGACTAAGGATGATATCGCCATGTATGAATTCCTGAAGCATTATGATTTGCCAAGAATCGTGATAGCGACGAAAGCAGATAAAATTCCAAAAGGCAAATGGCAAAAACATTTAAAAATTACTCGTCAAACGCTAAATCTGGAAAAAGAAGATGAATTGCTTCTTTTCTCTGGTGAAACAGGCGAAGGGAAAGAACAAGTCTGGGGCGTTCTGAAAAAATACATGTAAGGAGCAAAAGGACATTCCAGGTAGTGGAATGCCCCTCTCTTTTCATGAAAAGGTCTCCAATTGGAGGCCTTTTATTTTTTTCGAAGTAAGATATAAACACCAATTGCGATTAAAACAAATGGCCAAAATTTTTCAATATTATAAGTGCCTGTTTCGAGAATGCCGAAGGAGGTCATGATCTTATCATAAAACAAAGTGAGAATCGCAATGACGAATAAAATCATCCCATGCATCATTCCCGTATTCGTTTTACGGGTCCTTAGAATAAATCCAAGAGAAATGATTAAAATAAAGATACCAAGGCTATCGGGCCAAATCTCGAGGTTATTGGCAATATGGAAATGGGCACCGAACCCGAGCAGGATGACGCCTGGAAGAATGGATTCATATTCATTCCCACTGTAGGCCTGAATTAAAAAGGCAATACCAACGATACATAATAATGTAGGCCAGCTATAAAAACCAGGGAAAATTTCAATTTGTGAATGTTCAAGAAAAAAATAAAGTCCGAAACCTATTAAAATGATTCCGGGGAAAATTCGTTGCTTTTTCATTACATCCTCCTATCAATTCGATTACTTGAAGTTTTTTGGTATTTTTGTTATGGTTCTTTTGTACACAATGTCGAAATATGTTTTTATATATATAATACAGCTACTACCCCTTTCATTGACCAAGGGTTCTAGCTTTCTTATTATGGTAGCATACGTTCATAAACTGTTCATATATTTTTTTGTATCAGTTTTTGTACATGTTATAATGAATTTACATGAAAAATTTTGGGGGTGCAAAACAAAAGGTGCATATTCTAGCGGTTGGTATCAATTACAAAACTGCCCCTGTAGAAATTCGGGAAAAATTGTCGTTTAATGAAGCTGAACTTGCCGAGGCAATGAAAGCTCTTAAAAATAAAAAAAGCATTTTGGAGAATGTCATTATCTCCACGTGCAATAGAACGGAAATCTATGCGGTAGGTGATCAACTTCATACTAGCAGATATTATATTAAGGAATTCCTTTCGGAGTGGTTTAACCTCAATAAGGAGGAATTCTCTAAATACCTGTTTTTCTATGAAGGGGACGGGGCTGTTGAACATCTATTTTCAGTTACGTGTGGTCTGAACTCCATGATTCTGGGAGAAACGCAGATTTTGGGACAAGTTCGCTCAAGCTACATGTTAGGACAGAAGGAAGATACAATAGGCACAGTTTTTAATCATCTGTTTAAACAAGCGCTTACACTCGCCAAAAAGGCTCATTCAGAAACGGAAATCAACACGAATGCGGTTTCTGTAAGCTATGCGGCAGTCGAACTGGCGAAGAAAATCTTTGGTGGCTTAAGTGGTAAGAATGTCTTGATTCTTGGAGCCGGTAAAATGGGCGAGTTGGCCATTCAAAATCTTCACAGCAATGGCGCGGATAGCATTACAGTCATTAATCGTACGTATCAAAAGGCTGTTGATCTAGCTGAGCGATTTGACGGAAACGCAAAACAGCTTCAGGAACTGCAATGTGCTCTAGTGGAAGCTGATATCTTAATCACTTCTACTGGTTCAAAAGATCTTCTCGTCACGAAAGAAATGATGACATTCGTGAACAAATTGCGTAAAGGCCGTCCTATCTTCATGGTGGACATCGCTGTTCCACGTGACTTGGATCCGGCATTGGCGGAGATGGAAAATGTATTCCTATACGATATCGATGATCTTGAAGGTATCGTGCAAGCGAATATCGAAGAACGCAAAAAAGCTGCTGAAAAAATTGATTTAATGATTGAATCGGAGATAGTAGAGTTTAATCAATGGATTAACCTGTTGGGTGTTGTTCCAGTCATTTCGTCATTACGTGAAAGATCGTTGTCGATTCAAAAGGAAACGATGGAGAGCATAGAAAGAAAGCTTCCTCACTTAAGCGAACGTGATAAGAAGGTCTTGAACAAGCATACGAAAAGCATCATTAATCAAATGCTGAAAGATCCGATTCTATATGCCAAAGAACTGGCAGAGCAACCAAATGCAAAAGAGCAATTGAATAATTTTGTGAAAATCTTTCATTTAGAGGAATTGGTTGAAGAAAAAATGGTAGAGGACAATGAAACAGAACAACATGCAAAGTCTTCCCTGCTAAACCCAGTTCCTGTCCATTAATGAGGTAAATATGGAATTACTAATGACAAGATTACATGAAGGTACTGTATTGTTATATGCCGTCAGTATGCTTTTATATTTTTTTGATTTTCTAAATAATAACCAGAAGGCTAATAAAGTAGCCTTCTGGTTGCTTTCTATTGTTTGGGTGTTGCAAACAATTTTTTTATTTCTTTATGTAATGAAAACGGGTAGATTTCCGGTCATGACGGTTTTCGAAGGTTTATACTTTTATGCCTGGCTCCTCGTTTCATTATCATTGATCATTAACCGCTTGTTGCGTGTCGATTTTATCGTTTTCTTTACTAATCTACTTGGTTTTATGGTGATGGCTATTCACACATTTGCCCCAGTACAGATAGAATCCGAAGTCCTTGCACAACAGTTGGTTTCTGAACTTTTGCTTATCCATATCACCTTTGCCTTGCTATCTTATAGCGCTTTTACACTTTCCTTTGTGTTTTCCTTACTCTATTTGATTCAATATGACTTATTGAAGCGGAAGAAATGGGGGAAACGGTTACTTCGACTGGGAGATTTGACGAAGCTTGAATATTTGTCTTATATTCTCGCTGTAGTTGCGGTTCCTTTATTAGGAGTCTCTTTGATACTTGGCATCCAATGGGCAAATTTAAAATTGCCTGGTGTATCTTGGTTGGATCTGAAAATTATTGGCTCGTTTGTTATATTGATAGGATACAGCGTTTATTTATACTTGAAAATCCGCAAACAAATCTATGGCAGAACGTTAGCCTTCTTGAATATCGGGTTTTTCATGATTGTATTAATTAACTTTTTCCTTTTTGGAAGTCTTTCATCATTCCATGTTTGGAATACATAGGAGGAAACTATGAGAAAAATCATTGTCGGTTCTAGACGTAGTAAATTAGCGATAACCCAAACGAATTGGGTTATTAATCAACTTAAAGAGCTTGGTCTTCCCTACGAGTTCGAAGTAAAGGAAATTGTCACGAAGGGTGACAAAATCTTAGATGTGACGCTTTCCAAAGTAGGCGGTAAGGGACTGTTTGTTAAAGAAATCGAACAGGCCATGCTGGATGGGGAAATTGATATGGCAGTACATAGCATGAAGGATATGCCGGCGGTTCTTCCAGAGGGTTTGACCATCGGGTGCATTCCGCCTAGAGAAGATCATCGTGATGCATTGATTTCCAAGAACCACGAAACACTGTCTGAACTGAAACCTGGCTCCATCGTTGGAACGAGCAGTTTGCGCCGCAGTGCTCAAATCCTATCAAGAAGGCCGGATCTTGAAATCAAATGGATCCGCGGGAATATTGATACCCGTTTGGATAAGTTGAAAAATGAAGAATATGACGCCATTATCCTAGCAGCAGCGGGACTTGCAAGAATGGGTTGGAAACAAGACGTCGTAACGGAGTTTTTAGATGAAGATATTTGTTTACCGGCTGTCGGTCAAGGAGCCCTATCCATTGAGTGCCGTGCAAATGATTATGATTTACTGTCTGAACTTGCGAAATTCACATGTGAAAAAACGAAAAAGACGGTAGAAGCTGAACGTGCCTTCTTGGATAAAATGGAAGGTGGTTGCCAGGTTCCAATTGCTGGATTAGCGGTTGTCAAAGAAAATGGAGACGTTTCCTTAACGGCTTTAGTTGCTTCCCCGGATGGAAAAGTGATTTATAAAGAGATGGCCGAGGGTCCTAATCCTGAAGCGGTTGGTGTTGAAGCTGCCAAACTGATAAGTGAATTCGGTGGGAAACAGTTAATTGATCGTGTCAAAGAGGAGCTTGATCAGTAATGACGCCTTTTTTGCCTCTTAAAGATTATCGGATTTTAATCACCAGAGGAAAAGGTCAGGCTGAGGGCTTACAAACTTTAATAGAAAGAAGCGGGGGCACACCTCTATTGGTGCCGTTGCTTGATTTTACCCTTCCAGAACGTCTGGGAGAGGTAAAAGAACGGTTAGGTCAATTGAACAGCTATGACTGGCTCATCTTAACAAGCAAAAACGGTGTGGACTTTTTGTTTGAGATTCTGGGTACGCAACTTGATGTTCTACCCAAAATAGCGGTCATCGGGTCAAAGACGGAAGAAGCCTTGAATGGGTATGGATATGAAGCGGACTTCATCCCATCTGAATATGTTGCAGAACGTTTTGTTATCGAGTTCATTAAGCTGCTTGAACCAGGTGGACGTGTCCTTCTAGCGAAAGGGAACCTCGCACGAACGGTCATAGCTGAGGCCATTAATGAAAAAGGTGCGTCATGTGATGAAATCATTATCTATCACACCATACTTCCGGAAGAGAGCGAAAGAGAACTGGTTCAACTGATCCTGAGTCGGGAAATTGATATCATTACCTTCACAAGCTCTTCGACGGTAAATCACTTCATTCAAATTATTGAACAATATGAATTGAATACATACATAGAAAACCTCATCATTGCCTGTATCGGACCGATCTGTGCGAAGACGGCAACGAAACATGGATTACATGTTGCTGTGTGTCCAGATGTATATACAACAGAAGCGATGGTAGAAGAAGTTATAAGATATATTGGTAAAGAAAACTAAAGGAGGAATCATGAAATGAAAGATATTCCATTCAATCGTCACCGCCGCCTGCGTGCAAGTGCTGGCATGAGAGCTTTAGTTCGTGAAACGCACTTACATAAAGAGGATTTAATTTATCCGATTTTCGTCATTGATGGAGAAAACGTTAAAACCGAAATCAGCTCTATGCCGGGTATATATCAGCTTTCAATGGATAACCTAGCTGCAGAGATGGACGAGGTCGTGAGTCTTGGCATTAAATCCGTCATTTTATTCGGTGTTCCATTTGAACATGATAAGGATGAAGAAGGCACTGGAGCCTTCCATCATAACGGGCTTGTCCAACAGGCAACCCGACTCATCAAAAAACAATACCCTGAAGTCATGGTGATTGCCGACACATGTCTATGTGAATACACAAGCCATGGTCACTGTGGAGTTGTTGAGGGAGACAAAATCCTAAATGACGCTTCACTGGACCTTCTTGCTAAAACGGCGATCAGCCAAGCTGAAGCAGGTGCTGATATCATTGCACCTTCAAATATGATGGATGGATTTGTTGCAGCCATCCGTACAGGCCTGGATGAAGCGGGTTATGAAGATATTCCAATCATGTCATATGCCGTGAAATATTCTTCCGCTTTTTATGGTCCTTTCCGTGAGGCTGCGAATGGAGCTCCTCAGTTCGGTGATCGTAAAACATACCAAATGGACCCTGCAAATCGTTTAGAAGCTTTCCGTGAAGCAGAATCAGACGTGAACGAAGGGGCCGACTTCCTAATCGTGAAACCGGCTCTTTCTTACATGGATATCATCAGGGATATGAAAAACACTTATAGACTACCGATTGTGGCTTATAATGTTAGTGGAGAGTATTCGATGGTGAAAGCTGCTGCCCAAAATGGCTGGATTGATGAGAAAGCTATCGTCATGGAAATGATGACGGGCTTTAAACGTGCAGGTTCCGACTTGATCATTACCTATTTTTCAAAAGAGATAGCACGCTGGATTGATGAAGATAATAATTAATGGAAAAATAATAATATAGTTAAGAAAAGGGGACTGAAGCATGCGGTCATACGAAAACTCGAAAAAAGCGTTTGCCGAAGCAAAAAACTTGATGCCAGGTGGCGTGAATAGCCCTGTCCGTGCCTTCAAATCAGTGGATATGGATCCTATTTTCATGGAACGTGGAAAAGGTTCAAAACTGTATGATATTGATGGCAACGAATATATTGACTACGTTCTTTCATGGGGCCCGCTAATTCTTGGCCACACGAATGACCGTGTTGTTGAGGCTTTAAAAAAGGTAGCGGAATCCGGGACAAGCTTTGGAACTTCTACTGAGATTGAAAATGAACTAGCTAAGCTGGTCATTGAACGTGTCCCTTCAATCGAAATGATCCGGATGGTCTCTTCCGGAACGGAAGCTACGATGAGTGCGCTAAGGTTAGCGAGGGGCTATACCGGCCGTGATAAAATCTTGAAGTTTGAAGGCTCCTACCATGGCCATGGCGATTCCCTGCTGATTAAAGCAGGATCTGGTGTTGCCACGTTAGGCTTACCAGATAGCCCAGGTGTTCCAGAGGGAATTGCAAAGAATACGATTACGGTTCCGTACAATGATCTTGCAGCCACTCAATATGCGTTTGAACAGTTTGGTGAAGATATTGCATGTATCATCGTAGAACCTGTTGCAGGGAATATGGGTGTCGTAGCTCCACAACCTGGTTTCTTGGAAGGGCTGCGTGACTTGACCACCCAATACGGGGCTTTATTGATCTTTGATGAAGTCATGACAGGCTTCCGGGTCGGTTATAACTGTGCCCAGGGGTACTTCGGTGTTCATCCGGACTTAACTTGCCTAGGAAAAGTAATCGGTGGTGGTTTGCCGGTAGGTGCTTTCGGTGGTAAACGTTCCATCATGGAGCAAATAGCTCCTAGTGGCAACATTTATCAAGCAGGAACGTTGTCTGGAAATCCGCTTGCTATGACTGCAGGGCTTGAAACGTTAAGTCAGTTGACTCCTGAATCGTATGACGAGTTTACCCGTAAAGGCGATATGCTCGAAAAAGGTATTGGAGAAGCGGCGAAACGTTATGGCATTCCAATTACATTCAACCGCGCCGGTTCCATGATCGGGCTTTTCTTCACAAATGAAGATGTAGTGAACTACGATACTGCCAAAACTTCCGATTTGGAATTTTTCGCTTCGTACTACAGGGAAATGGCGAACCAAGGTATTTATCTTCCGCCGTCCCAATATGAAGGTTTATTCCTTTCCACTGCGCATAGCGATGAAGATATCGAAAAAACCATCGCAGCCGCTGAAAAGGCTTTTGCTAAATTGAAAAAATAATCTTAAGGGTTTCCTCAAAATACGGGGAAGCCTTTTTTATTTGTTTGATAGGAGAAGACTTTGATCTTCCTTCCCAGTGATTAATGGAATAATCAATGGCCTTTCTTCATAGATTGTTATTGGTATAGGTACCGTTTTCCTGAAGCTGAAAGGAGGAGTTGTCTTGTCGCAAGAAAATGAATCGTATTTGCGATTTTCTTTGGAAGAATCCGTTTGGTTTCATAAAGGACAGGAAGTGGCTGAACTTTATTCGATATCCCTTGACCCAAATGTGACAATCCAAGAAAGCGATCAATATGTGTTTATCCGAGGTTCTTTAGATTTAAGTGGTGAATACAAAGATTCGCAAAACGGTGAACATGAGGAATATCCCCAAAGTTTTTTGCCAAAAGCCGTTCAAAAGGTTGAGAGGCAATCAAATGGGCTCAATGAATTCACGCACCGTTTTCCGGTTGATATAACGATACCGAATAATCGAATTTCCTCGTTGGAGGAAATCGACATTGCGATTCAAAGTTTTGATTATGACTTGCCGGAACGTAACTGTCTCAAATTGCAGGCAGATTTGTTGATAACCGGTATTTACAACGATTCCTATGTGGAAGAGCGTACGGACATGGAGCAAGAGACTGAGGAGACCGAGTTTGTTGAAGAATCTGATGAAGAAAATGAATCATATATTCCATATGCAGCTGCTGAACCACCTGTACCAGACTTTCAACATGTATTTCGAAATGAAGAGGAAGAAGGATTGTATACTCCTTTTTCCGCGGAAGCAAAACGAGTCGCTGAAGCAAAAGAGGATGAAGAGGAAGAACCTATTTATCTAAGCAATCAACATAATGCGCCCGTTTTTGATATCCCTGTATCACCATTTCCAGAAGAGATGCAGTGGGAAACGCAGGTCAATGGCCGAGACGATATTGAGACCCAAGTGAA
Source organism: Peribacillus sp. NPDC097295 (assembly GCF_044761665.1). Lineage (NCBI taxonomy): Bacteria > Bacillati > Bacillota > Bacilli > Caryophanales > Bacillaceae > Peribacillus > Peribacillus sp. NPDC097295. The sequence goes on along the minus strand of NZ_JBIWCW010000001.1, from coordinate 84,843 downwards.
AAGAAGAGTTATAGAAATTGAGGAAGAGAAGAATGAAGCTAATGATTCCAAGGGGAAAAGCCCAGTATCAAGGTTCGAGAAAGGAAAAGAAGAGAATATTGAACAGCAGGTAAAAAGACGGGTGAATGAGATTGAGGCAGAAAAAGGAGGAGGCATTGAGAAACAAGTAAAAAGGCGAGTGTCCGAGATAGAGGCCAAAAAAGAAGGAAACGTCGAAGGACAGGTAAATGGACGGGTGCCAGAGATACAAGTAGAGAACAAGGAGAGCATAGAACAGCAGGTAAAAAGAAGAGTGGCGGAGATAGAAGATAAAAAAGGTAAGCATATTGAAACGGATGTAAAAAGAAAAGTGGCTGAAATAGAAGAAGAAAAGGAAGGTTCCGTGTATCTGACCGATGTGGAAAGTGTTCCGGTTGTTAAAATTCCGGGATCTCCTCACCAAGAACAGGAAGTCATCGTCAATAGGCAGGATGATGACCTTAAAGAAGAAAATGAGTCCTCAAGTCTTGAAAAAGATTCGGAATCTCATTCGTCTTTAAGCGACTTATTCAAACGAAGGGAAAAATCAGCACAACAGGTTAAGGATTTGAGTAACTATAAAGGCAGAAAAAAACAAAATACAGAACAGACTGATAAGGAAAAGCAAGATAATTACGGTAACCAACATTCCATCATGGATCTTTTCGGGAGAAAGCAGGAAGAAGAATTGGTCAGGATGAAGGTTTGTATCGTTCAGCAAGGGGAAACGTTGGATGATTTGGCCCAGCGTTATGGTGTCACGGTACAATCCTTACTTCTTAGCAATGAACTAGAATCGAACCAGAATGTCAACGAAGGGCAAGTCATCTACATTCCTAAGGCCATAGCCTATAAAAACTAATAACCAGCAGAAAGCAGAGCAAATGGCTCTGCTCCTGTTTTATTTTGCATACACAAAAGGGTTGGTTTAGAGAAAGTGAGTGAGTCTCGTGAGGGAAAACGAGAATCAACAGCAGAATAATATTATAGATAAGGATTCGGAATATGTATTAAAGGAGTATGCCCTTTACGTTCAATATATTGAGGATTTCGGAAGGGTGAAAAAAGTGTACAGCGACCGTGGTACCTTTGCCTTGAAGTCGATTACCCCTCATAACGGCATGGATTTTATCCGCAACATCCAAACGCTGTATCACCGGGGATACAACCGGATCGTCCCTATATACCAAACGATGGATCAACGCTATGCCGTCCTTCATAATGGCCGCCTATACTACCTGATGCCTTGGTTGAATAATGAGGAAAACGGCGAACGTGACGAAAAGCATAAGCAAATGTTCAGGGAACTTGCCAGGATGCATACCCTTTCTGTAAAAGAAACAGAGGTGGATACAGAGGAACGGGAAGCCCATTATGAAAGAACGCTGAGTGAGTGGAATACGCAGAAGGAATTCATGGAAGAGTATATCGTTAACTGTGAGAAGAAGTGGTATATGTCACCATTTGAAATGTCCGTCTGTACCTTTTTTACGGACATAACCCAGGCATTGAACTACTCGATCAAGAAATTTGAAACATGGTTCGAAAAGACCAAGGAAAGTGAAAAAGTGCGGACTGTGCTTACCCATGGGAAGGTTTCGTTAAAGCATTTTGTATATGATGAACGGGGGTATGGCTACTTTATTAATTTTGAGAATTCGAATACTGCGCCTCCCCATTTCGATTTACTTCCCTTTCTCGTCAAAACGGCGAGGACCTATCCAATCCAATGTGATGATTGCGTGGATTGGCTTTATAATTACCTTCGTTTTTTTCCGTTGAAAGAAGAAGAAATGTTGCTGATGCAAAGTTATCTTGCCTTCCCAGGGTCGGCATTGGAGGCCGTGAAGAATTATTCCGAAGGTAAAGGTCTTAGGACGGAACTGGATAATGTTACGAAATTACAAAGGCAATTCTGGCTCCTGAAGAATGTTGAATATATGGTGATGAAAGTAGAAGAGGTCGAACAGCAGAAAAAGGCGGCAGCAGAAGCGGCCAAAGAGGAACAATCTCCCCCAAGCTAAATATACATGATTGGATATTCATCCATTCATGTATATTTTTTTGCTGTAGGGGAATAATTATATCCATTCTAAATATAAAGACATGGCTAAAAAAATAAAAGCGACCAACAGAAGCATATCGAAGAAAGTTGGAAATATTAACGTGCGAATTCCCTGGAAAACGATAAAGGGGACAATGAACTGCTGACAAACACCGCGGAACTTTTTCATCCAAGGTGGCAAAGTATAAGGTGAATATTTTCTTCTCAAGATTACACCTTCCTTTGTAGGACTTCTTTTATTGTATGGGAGGGCTGCGGAACATGTGAGAAATCCTGAACATCCATGATACGCTGCTGATATAATAGAGTAAATCATGCTACCGTTATGAGCCTCCCTCATCGAATGGGGTCATACTTACGAAAGTAAACGAAAAGATGATTGACTGGAGCCCCCTTTTTTTTGTACTATATACTATATGCGTTTAATGAATTTACATATGAATATAAATGAATGTAAAGACCGGAAATAGTAAGATGAAATGCCCTTATCAGAGAGGAAACCATTGGTGCGAGGTTTCTAAGCAGGCAGCATCAGAAGTCGTCCGCGAGCAGTCTTCGTGAACCCTGTAAGTAGCGAAGGCCGGTGAAGAGCCGTTATTCCATTTGAGAGCCGGGAAAGAGTGTATCTTTTTCGGAAAAAAGGTGGCACCGCGAACAACTTCCTTCGTCCTTTTATGATGATGGAAGTTTTTTTTATGCCCAAAAGGAGGAAAACAACATGGAAGAAAACCAAATTTCAATGCCGACTAAATACGATCCACAAGCAATAGAGAAAGGCCGCTATAAATGGTGGCTTGATGGAAAGTTTTTTGAAACAACAGGTGACGATAAAAAAGAACCCTACACAATCGTTATCCCTCCGCCGAACGTAACAGGTAAGCTACATCTTGGCCATGCTTGGGATACAACACTTCAAGATATCTTGACGCGAATGAAACGCATGCAAGGGTATGATGTGCTTTGGCTTCCTGGTATGGATCACGCGGGTATCGCAACACAAGCGAAAGTGGAACAAAAGCTTCGTGCTGAAGGCGTTAGCCGCTATGACTTGGGCCGTGAAAAATTCGTGGAAGAAACATGGAGATGGAAAGAGGAATATGCAAGTCATATTCGTGAGCAATGGGCAAAACTTGGTCTTGGCCTGGACTATACCCGTGAGCGCTTCACGCTTGATGCTGGCCTTTCTAAAGCGGTAAACGAAGTATTCGTCAACCTTTATAAAAAAGGATTGATTTACCGTGGCGAATATATCATCAACTGGGACCCATCCACGAAAACGGCAATTTCCGATATCGAAGTGATTTATAAAGATATTCAAGGTGCGTTTTACCATATGAAATATCCGCTAGTTGACGGATCGGGAGAAATTGAAATTGCGACAACCCGTCCAGAAACGATGCTTGGTGATACGGCAGTTGCGGTACACCCTAAAGATGACCGTTACAAGCATTTAATCGGGAAAATGGTTCGTTTGCCAATCACTGGGCGTGAAATTCCGATCGTTGGCGATGATTATGTGGATATGGACTTCGGTTCGGGCGCAGTTAAAATCACACCTGCCCATGATCCTAATGACTTTGAAATCGGAAACAGACATAATTTAGAACGAATCCTTGTCATGCATGAAGATGGATCAATGAATGAGAAGGCCGGTAAATATGAAGGAATGGATCGTTTCGAATGCCGTAAGCAAATCGTCAAAGACTTGCAAGAAGCGGGAGTACTCTTCAAAATTGAAGATCACCTTCACTCTGTCGGCCATTCAGAGCGTAGCGGAGCAGTCGTTGAACCATATCTTTCTACTCAATGGTTCGTTAAAATGCAGCCTCTTGCTGATGCAGCGGTTGACCTACAAAAGAAAACCGAGGATGAGAAGGTTAACTTCGTTCCGGACCGCTTTGAGAAAACGTATCTGCATTGGATGGAGAATATTCGTGACTGGTGTATTTCCCGTCAGCTTTGGTGGGGACACCGTATCCCGGCTTGGTATCATAAAGAAACAGGCGAAGTGTACGTTGGACAGGAAGCGCCTGCTGATGCAGAGAACTGGGAACAAGATACAGACGTACTAGACACATGGTTCAGCTCCGCACTATGGCCGTTCTCGACTATGGGCTGGCCGGACAAGGAAAGCATCGATTTCAAACGCTATTATCCAACCGGAGCACTTGTAACGGGCTACGATATCATTTTCTTCTGGGTATCCCGGATGATTTTCCAAGCGCTTGAATTCACGGGTGAGCGCCCATTCGAAGACGTTCTGATTCATGGACTTGTTCGTGACGAACAGGGACGAAAGATGAGTAAATCGCTTGGTAATGGTGTCGATCCAATGGACGTCATAGACCAATACGGTGCCGATTCCCTACGTTACTTCCTTTCAACAGGAAGTTCACCAGGGCAAGATCTTCGTTATAGCACGGAAAAAGTCGAAGCGGTATGGAATTTCTCCAATAAGATCTGGAATGCCTCCCGTTTTGCCCTAATGAACATGAATGGCATGACGTATGATGAAATCGATTTAAGCGGCGAGAAATCGGTTGCCGACAAATGGATCTTGACTCGATTGAATGAAACGATATCAAACGTGACAAGACTTGCAGACCGTTATGAATTCGGTGAAGTGGGCCGCGTGCTTTATAACTTCATTTGGGATGATTTCTGTGACTGGTATATTGAAATGGCTAAACTTCCGCTATATGGAGAAGACGAAGCGGCGAAGAAAACGACTCGTTCGATTCTTGCATATGTGCTAGATAACACGATGAGATTGCTTCACCCATTCATGCCGTTCGTCACGGAAGAAATTTGGCAAAACCTGCCGCACCAAGGCGAATCAATTACGGTTGCTGCATGGCCTGTAGTGAACGAAGAGTTAACGGATACAGCTGCAGCCGAGGAAATGAAGCTGCTTGTTGAGATCATCCGTTCCGTTCGGAATATCCGTTCTGAGGTGAACACACCGTTAAGCAAAAAAATCAACTTGATTTTAAAAGCAAAAGATGAATCCATTTTAGAAACGTTAGAGAAAAACAGCAGTTATATCGAGCGCTTCTGTAATCCGGAACATTTGACTATCGGCATCGAGGTCGAAGAACCAGCACAAGCCATGACAGCTGTTGTGACGGGTGTCGAACTGATCCTTCCATTGACAGGACTGATCAATATCGATGAAGAAGTGAAACGTCTTGAAAAGGAACTCGACAAACTTAATAAAGAAGTAGAACGTGTACAGAAAAAATTAGGCAATGAGGGCTTTGTCAAAAAAGCGCCAGCAAGCGTCATTGAAGAAGAACGTGCCAAAGAAAAAGACTATAGTGAGAAACGTGATTCTGTCATTCATAGAATCAACGAATTAAAACAGCTTTAAAAAATAAAAAAGGATGAACCGGCCCTGTAAGAGGGTGGTTCATCCTTTTTTGTGTTAATAAATTGAGAGTTTTTCTTTTATAAACAGTAGGTACTCTTTTACAATATTCAAGTCACTGAGCGCACTGAGCGTCCGGCTTCCGACTACATCTTCGATTTCGTTAAGCAGAAGGTGGCCATCTTCGGCAAAAATGAAATCAATGCCGACCATCCCAAAGTCAAAGCAAGCAATAACCCGTTCAACGAGGGTCTTTTCAGAAGCTGACAGCTCATATAACGAAGCCGATCCGCCTAATGTGTAATTGGCCTTGAAGGTAGACGATGACTCTCTAAGCACAGCTGCAACGATTCTCGTACCAATGACAAATACGCGGATATCCTTTCCAAAAACACCTGGTTTTTGAACAATCCATTTGGCGTCAGGCAGTGCATGTAAATCCTTGTCTTGTTCGATTAAGTAAACCTGTTTACCGCCACGTCCATGAATGTCTTTTGCGATGAAAGGAAATTCCATATCGACCGCACGAGGTTGACCATGGCAATAAACGGTATCGGCCATTGGAATGCCGATGGAAGTCAAATACTGATGCGTTTTTGCTTTGTCATTCGCAAGCTCTGAGATAATAGAAGAGTTAAAGCAAGCAATGTGTAACTTTTCCAATTGTTTAGTGAAGAATGGATCAATGGTCCGGACTATTGCAAAATCCGGCAATCTTATTGGTTGCTGCTTATGTTCGACATACAATTGATTCGACTGATGGCCGATTTGTATGTCTTCGCGATAGTACAAATGCAAATCAAGGTTAAGTTCTTTTGCTTCATCAAGCATCCAATCTATGTATCCACTATTTTTTGCGGCATCTTCACGGTTATAAATCAGCCAGCCTGTTCGTTTAACCATCAGGATTCCTTTCTTTTTCGCATGTCATCCATCACATAATCAAACATGCTGTCAGCGATGTTAATGCCCGTACATTCATAAATATTGAGTAAATGCGAGTTCGAATTCACTTCACATAATAGCGGTCCATCTTCCCCGAACAATAAATCGACGCCGGCAAAATCCACACCCAAAATGGCGGCGCATCGGATGGCAAGATCACTTTCTTCCTTAGTCGGAGTATACGATGAGGCTTCTCCACCAGCTGTCATATTTGCCCGGAAGTCATGCTCGGACTTACGTTGCATCGAAGCGATGACTTGATTGCCGACGACGTTCACACGGATATCGCGGCCTTTACTATGCTCAATGAATTCCTGCATGATAAATGGCCTGTGCCCAAGCTTGTTCACCATTTCCAGAAATTCATGCTCTGAAGGGATTAAATACACCTGTTCCCCAAATGAGCCGTATGCTTCTTTTACAACGAGAGGGTATCCTAGTTCGCTGCCGATTTTCTTGAACGCATCGAGGTTCTTTCTCTCGATTCCTTCATAAGTAAAAGGAGGAAACAAGGTTTTTGGCATTGGGATACCGTGATTCGCTAAAGCTTGATGTGTTTTTGCCTTACTATCGCAAACCTCGATTGCCGTGCTACTGTTATATACAGGGAGGCCGAGCAGTTCCAGGTGGCGTGCCAAATGAATATCTTTATCCATGAACAGGACAAAATCAGGCAGCTTTTCAAATGTTCCTTTTAGTAGGGGTGTGCCATTTTCAATAACGGGAATCAAATTGGAATTACGGATAAGATCGGCTGATATTCCTTTTCTTACTGCGGATGCTTGTAAGAATAAAGCCAAGCTCGAAAACTTATCATGCTGCAAATAGCCGTTGACGACAATCCAACAGTGAAGTGAAGAAGATTTCATGGAAATTCACTACCTTTCATCTAGGTAAATGGTTAATATATTGATAAAATAATTTTAACGCATATGAGCGGTATAAAGAAAGAGGAGGCTTCTTGAAACATGGTAATGGACATGAATGAAATCAACCAATTTTTTGAACATCGACAGGTCCAACTAGGTATGAACTTTGGTTTGTCCCGAATGGAAACCTTATTGGATAAATTAGGAAATCCGCATGAAGGGCTTACGTATATACATATAGCAGGCTCCAACGGCAAAGGCTCGACGTTACATTTCATAAAAGAAATTCTGTTGGCTGAAGGGGTACGGGTTGCTTCTTTCACATCACCATACTTAATTCGACTGAATGAACAGCTGAAGATAGATCGAGAGGAAATTAGCGATAAGGACTTTGTCTCTGAATTTCTGGAACTTTGGCCAATTGTTAAAGAGATGGATAGCGAAGGAAATGGGCCGACTCAATTTGAGATTCTGACAGCCATGGCGTTCTCTTATTTCAGCAAAAAAGGGGTGGAGTTGGTTTTACTAGAAACGGGACTCGGAGGAAGGCTTGATACGACCAATGTGATTCAGCCACTTCTTTCCATTATCACCTCCATTTCATTGGAGCATACGAATATCCTGGGCGATACGCTTGGGGAAATCGCTTCCGAGAAAGCGGGCATCATTAAAAGCGGGGCACCTATCATAAGTGGTGTTACAGCAGAAGAGCCAGCAAACGTGATTGAAGAAAAAGCGGCTTCAGTTGGCGTTCCGTATTATCAAATCGGAAAAGACATCCATGTACAGGCTATCAAGCAAAACAAGCTAGGGCAAAGCTTCTCCTTTTCGTTCCAAGATACCTCCATTGAAAATATAGAGATGCATATGCTTGGCGCTCATCAAATCGAAAATGCCGCAATGGCTATCGCAGCAGTCACCATGGTAAGAAACAACATCCATGAAAAAAGCATACGGAAGGGAATAGCGGAAGCACAATGGAATGGCCGCTTCGAAAAGATTTCGGAAAGCCCCTTGATCATCATCGATGGCGCACATAACCCGGCCGGCATCGAGGTACTGCTAGATACGCTAAAGACTCGCTACCCGGAGTACGCCTACAAATTTATTTTCAGTTCATTCCGTGATAAAGATTATGCCAAGATGCTATCTCTGCTCGAAAAGGAAGCGAGTGAAATAACCGTTACTGAATTCAAGCATGAACGGGCAGCGGAAGCGGAAATGCTTTATGAACATTGTTCAAAAGAGAAACGGAGTTTGGAGGAGGATTGGCGGAAAGCGATAACGATCGGTGAAGAAAAAACGGGAGATAAAGAGGTGTTGATTATCACTGGTTCCCTCTATTTTCTTTCACTTGCCCGAGGTTTTGTAATCAGCGATCGACCCTTATAGGTCCATGGTCACTCTTTTGGAAGGCATATGCTGCTACTCATCCGGTTCATCTCTAGTTTGTTTATGCCCTTTTGTCTTAGACGAAAGGGTTTTTTGTTTTAATAATATAAAAAGACTTTAAGACTATATGTTTTGAAGTTTTTTAATTTGGGTATAGTGCAAAGTGACTAAAAACTGGTATGATATTACCAAGATACTCATGGGGATGGGGAAAATATATGATTATTTCTAGTAAAATACGAGTGGCTATCTATGTGATTTGGTTTCTTTTCATACCGGCTAGTTTAGTTGGGACTTTTCATGTATTCCCACCTCTCTCAAGTGGAAATACATGGGACATTCCTGCTTTTCTCGTGCTCATCAGTGTGTTGGCTTTGATGCCAATCATGATTAATAATATTCCAATCACAGTCGTACAAGGCGTTTCACTCGCCGTATTTCTTGTGTACGGACTGGCTATTGAAATCGTTGTCACACAGGTTGCCTTTATGTTCATTATAATAAGGCTGCGACTTGCAAAAAAGGATTGGTATCGTTTTCCGCTAAATTCCATTACCTCTTTTATCTTTTGTCTATTGAGTGGACTGGTCTATTATGGCGTAGGTGGAAATCATGATTTCACATCTGGCATTGATGCTATCGATATTCTATTCATTCTCATTTATCAGTGTTCTTATTTTTTATTCAATCAAGTAGTAGTCATCGTCGCCCATTGGCTAATATACGGAAAAAAAATAGAAATGAAAACGAAGGATGCTTTCTGGGATGGTTTCACAAGCCTCATGATTATGCCAATCGGCATTATTTTGTTTGTATTATATATCGAAATGGGAAGCTTGGCCATTTTGCTTGTAGGAGCGGCTTTGGTTAGCTTAGCTTTTATCATGAAACAATATTATTTTACTAAGGAAATAAACAGGCACTTGAAAAAGGTGAGTGAATTCGGTCATCAGTTGACTCAAAGGTTACAAGTAAACGAGGTACTTGATTTATTTATCGACGGCAGTTCAGCCATCATTCCTTCAAAGTACACTTTGGTCTTTGAGATATTCGATGAAAAAGAAAATGCCCAGATCTTACGTTATGCAGAAAATGGCACCCAAATAGAAAAACGGATTAAACCCGTATCCATAAAAGAAGGAATATACGCCACCCTTTTTCAATTGAAAAAGGCCAAGGTCTTTCACTCTCAAAAGGACTGGAAATACCTATCCAATTATGGTAATTTTCCTGAAGATGTGGAAAGCATCATGGCGATTCCGATTTTTCGAAACTCTGTTTTAGTTGGAGAAATCATTGTTACCTCTTCCAAGAAAAGAGCGTATGGTTCGCATCAAACGAAAATCATGGACATTCTTTCCTCCTACCTATGGGTGGCTCTTGAAAACGCACGTCATTATCAGGAAACTAAATACAGCAGTGAACGATGTGCTTTAACTCATTTATATAACTTTCGCTATTTTGAATGCGTTTTACATAAAGAATTTGAACGGTTGCAGAATCAATCACTCAATCATTTGTCGCTCATCCTTCTAGATATTGATCATTTCAAATCGGTTAACGACACATACGGTCACCAAAGCGGCAATGAAATCCTTTGTGAATTGGCAGAGCGGCTGGACGGCATCGTTGGCCATTCAGGTACGACGGCAAGATACGGCGGCGAAGAATTTGTTATCCTCTTACCGAATGTCGGGAAAGAAGAGGTCTATAAATTCGCTGAATTCATTAGACTTTCGATATCGAACAAACCCTTCACTGTCCATTCCGATTTAAATGAAAGTAGGCGGAAAGAGTCCATTTCCATTACAGCAAGCATCGGGGTCGCAACAGCACCGGTCGATGCCGAAGATGCACAATCAATTATCAGGCATGCAGACCGCGCGATGTATACAGGTGCAAAACAAGCAGGTAGAAACAAGGTTGCCGTATATGGAGGATAAAAAGGCAAGATTCTTCGGAGTCTTGTCTTTTTTAAGGTGAAATTTACATATATTAAAAATTAATGTATTTATTGACCATTCCTGCACAATTTTTGATAAAATATGTTTTAATAGTAAGACTATATAACTATGCGATTAATAGAGAGAGAACTTATAGACTAGATTACTAGAACTTGCTTCATGTAAGGCAAAAAGATAGATCAAATTAAAAATGAGAGTGAAGTGTAAATTATGAAAAAGTCTGTGGGGTTCGTCTTGTCATTGGTATTAATTTTTTCGTTTCTTTTTCCGCCCCAATCCTTAGAAGCAGCCGTTCAATCTCCTGGTCCGAAACTGAGAATTCTTGAGATCGTTGCAACGGGAAATTCGCAGTTAAAGGGAATCTTAGGTGAAAATTCGTATGAGTATACATTGATGACAATGAAGAAGTTTGTCGCTCAACGGGAAGAGCTCGATGGCAAATACGATGTGATTGCGATCATGGGCGGAGATTACAATTCTAATCCAGTTAAAAGTAACAAAGATCATAATACAACAACTGTAATGAATGACATCACGAATCTAAAGGCAAATGAAATCATTAATGATTTCATCAAAAAAGGGCAACCGGTTATCCTTTCATCAAAAGGTATTCCTAAAGCTACAAAATTGAAGGCTAATTTTGAACATTACTTATCTTCACCACCCGCAAACGTCATTGTATATGATAGTAACAATATTAGCTCTTTTAAAGATAAGGCAACAAAGTTCATTACTGGTGCTTATAAACAAGCACCACGATTTTCACTTTCTGAGAAGCCTAATGAATCAAAGGCATTCACCTACGATCAGAACTTAGATTTTATAATGAATGTCCAAGTTCCTGCTAATATCAGTTCGCGAAATTTACAAGCAAAGCTATATATCGATTCGAACTTTGATGATCGATATACGACAGATGAAATAGTAGTGGAGCAGGCCGTGGCATCCAATACATCCAAGCTTTCTTATAAACTACCTAAAGGATACTCCGGAGTGCGTTATTGGAAAGTGGAACTTGTTGATATCGGGAACAGTTTGAAGAGTTATCAAAAAGGGATGATTCACTTTGTTAATAAAAAGGTGGAATTGAAGGTCCTTCAAGTCTATACGAATGAAAAAAGTTCGTTGAATAAAGATAAAAGCCCCAATAATATGAATCAATCTTATTTAAGTACTGACGAATATAAGATTTCAATTGATGCAACGAGCATGGATAATTTCAATAAGTCTAAAACAGAGTCAAGCTATTCACATGAGGTGATTAACGGCAAATACGACATGGTCATCTTTGGGTTTGCCGATTCTTATAATCGCTCGGCAAAAATAAATGACAATGCGGTCGCTTCATTGGAAAAATTTATTGCTTCAAAGCAAAGCATAATGTTCACTCATGATACCGTTTTCGAAAATGATAATAACTGGGTGAAGCATTTCATGGACAATACAGGACAAATCAGTCCGCAAACCAATCTAGGGTACGGAGCGCCTAACCCTTCGACTAATACGAAAAAAATCAACGAAGGATTAATTACGACATATCCTTATTCGCTGAATGATAGCATTAACGTAGCCTTGACGCATAACCAATATTACACGCTCAATTTAGAAGATGACAAAATCATCCCTTGGTACAATATCATTGGCAGCAGTCGTGATGAGAACGATAGTTGGAATCATTATTATACGTACTCTAAAGGTAATATTACCTATTCGGGTACAGGTCATAGGGGCGGGTATGACAATTTTCCGGTAGATGAACAAAAATTATTCGTCAACACAATGTACCGGGCATTCCTAGGGTCAAATCATGCACCAGAAATTACAGTCACAACGCCTACTGAGGATCAGATCATACCGACCAATCAGAACATTGAGTTATCTTATACGCTGCAGGATTATGATTTGAAAGATAAAAAACTATCTACTAAAGTATTCTTGGATGGCACCCAAGTATATGCTGAAAATGATGTGACAAATGGTGCGACCATCACTAGATCCATTCCCCATCATCTTCATGACACTGGGGCGGTAACCATTAAAATCGAAGCGAAGGATGAATCCGGCGCAGTCAGTGAAAAAGAAGTGAGAGTGAAAATTCAAAAAATCAATGCCAATCTTGAAGTAAAAAGAGCTTTGCTATCAGGTCCGTTAGTTGAAGTTGGAAAACCAGTAGATATTGAATATACGGTTACTCCTAAGGATATCACCGGTAGTGAAGCTCTAGCTATATCCGGAAATTCAGTGACTTTAGAAACGACACTGAGAGAAAGTTTTCCTGCTAATTTGGTAGTGACGAGTGATGGCAATACTAGTGGATCAGTAGCAACAGGGATAACGTTAGAAAAACCACTTAGTAATATTGTCTATCGTAAAGAAGGCGATAAATTCGTTGCAAGTCCTATGACCTTCATAGTTGAGGTTACGCCAACCGAAAAGAAGCAATATGTCTTGGCAAATTCTCTATTGAGGTATAAGGATTTTACTGGTTTGGAAAAGGATTTATCGTTTAATACCCTGTCTTTCAATGCGGATAAAGCCTTAACAGATATAGACTTTCCTAGTTCATACGTACTGAATAAAGGTACAGAAAAGAACTTTAAGATCGACCTGAAGATGCTTCCGGCAGATGCGGGCATCAAGAGTATTTCATGGAGTGAGGAAAGCAATGGACAAATCCTTACTATTGACCCTGCCGAAGGAACGGCAAAAATCTTGAAAGAAGGCAGTACCTTTATAAACGTGAAAGTTACAGATGTTTTCGGTAAAGTGATCAGTAGGAGAGTGCCGGTGACGGTAAGGATTCCGGTCGACTCGTTTATAATGGATGATGTTATCGTGGAGTTAGGAAAGACCAAGAAATTAATAATCTCTGAGGTTAAACCTAAGGATGAGGGGAAATCGAGCTTAGTATTTAATTTAGCTGATGACAGCATAGCTAGCTTCGATAAAGAGAAATTTGAAATTAAAGGAACGAAATTAGGGGAGACTATCTTGACCGCAACAGGCATCAATTCTGATGGAAATCCAGTAGTGCGCACGTCCAAGGTAAAGGTGATAAAGGTGCCCGTAACAGGTATTGAGGTGAATTCACCGGAAAAAATGAATAAATTTGAAGAACGTAAAATCAATTACACCGTACTCCCAGATGAAGCAACTTTTAAAGACGTTATCTGGTCATCTTCCAATAGCAACATTGTGGAAGTGATCGGGGACGGTATAATCAAGGGTGTAGGCACCGGGACGGCTAATGTCGAGATTACATCTAAAGATAACCCGGATGTAAAGGCGACAATTGAGGTCCGCGTAGGGCAACCTCTTGAGACCATCATCGTGCCAGAAATTACACTTGAAAAAGGATCTTCCAAACCTATTGTCGTGAACTACAGCCCTGCAGATGCCACGAATGTCATTCGTACGGAGTATTTTGCAGCAGAAAATGAAAAGTATATTACCGTAGTAAATGGAAGAGTTCATGGAGTGAGAGTCGGAAAAACTGTAATAACCGTAACAGTAACCGATGATAAAGGGGAAAAGCATAGTAAACCCCTCAAGGTTACCGTTACACCAATAAAGGAAAATGTTACAGATGACAAGCAAGACAAATATTAATGTTTCATGAGCTGAGCCGGGGCAACCCGGCTTTCGTTTATTGTGATTCAGGAAAGGACATCCTATGAAAAAAAGACGCTTACTTATCAGTTCAGTCGTTATAGTCCTGTTGGTCTTAGCGGGGGGATTGTACCGTTATCAAGCCGCCAAAGCACAAAAGAAAGAACAGTTTGAAAGGTTGCTCTCCTACATAGATACACGGCAGGAAGAGAAGGCAGAAAAATGGTTACAAGACATTAAAGATCCAACATTCATAAATAAAGTATCGGATAAGGGATGCACCCCTTTAGAATGCGCCTTACGCATGCAGCTATATTCCTTATCTAAGACACTATTAGAAAAAGGCGCAGATGTGAGTCCAAAAGCGGATAACCCTTTATTCATCGAGCTAGCTTACTCTCTCGATCATGCATTGCAGATGCAGGACGAAGAGAAGCAGAAAGCTAAAAATGAAATGTTTAATGCCGCACTGAAAAAAGCTGAAAACAAGCTAATGGAAGAAAATGAAGATGGAAACACGGCCCTTCATATCGTTTCATTAAAAGGGGACAGTCAATTGGTCGAGCTTTTCTTAAAGCATGGAGCGAACCCTAGAAGCAAAAATAAAGCAGGGGAGACGCCGCTTGTGCTTGCCGTTCAGGAAGGAAATATTGAGGCAAGTCTAGCACTGATGAATCACGATAAAGAATTAACGAAAATCAAGGATAAAGAAGGGAATACTTTACTAACCATAGCGGTGATCGCCGGGAGAACGGAATTAGTGAAGAAGCTTACCCGTATGGCATCCATACCGGTAGATGATAGAAATCAGCTTGGCAAGACCGCGCTGATGTATGCCAGTGAGTACGGAGAAAAAGAACAAGTCCAGTTATTACTCGACGCTAAGGCAGATAAATCATTGAAAAGCAATGAAGGAAAAACTGCCCATGATTACGCTAAAGAGTGGAAGCATAAAGGGGTTATGAAACTATTGAAATAAAACAGGGGTCCCAAGATGAAGTACACCCTAAAAGTTATGTCAAAATCTAACTTTTAGGGGTCACATCAAGAGCTCCCTGTTTTATTTATCTTTATTCAATTTGTCAGGTATGACATCCAGTCCTTCCACCTTAGGGAGAGCATGTGTCTTATTTAGAAAAAGTCTTCTGTTGTTTTTTATTTTTAACCTCGATTCGGCGTCTTTTTTTACAGTAGGAAAGTTTAAATCCCCATCACCCTTATCATCCTCTACATCCCCACGATAACTATTAACGGTTAGATAGCTCTTTGAAAAAACCCCGCCATTAATATTCAGAAGTGATCCCACTGCATAAATCTCTGAAGGTGTTTGGTAGACAGCTTCGGCATCCTCTACAGTTCGCTCTGATGACTTATTTTCCGTATAAAAGTATCCGTTAATCGTGTTAGTTTCATTTTTAAATTTATTGATTCTTGCAATGCTCAGATTACCTTGTGTCATCAATATTAGCGAAGGATCATCTGGTTGATTTCCACATTTATTTTTGTAACAAGGAATATCTGCATTATTTAATGTCGTGGATCCGAGTACATAGATGACGGAATCAAAACTTACTTTTCCTTTAATCGTCAAATCACCCGTAATTAATAGATTACCTTTAACATTCATGGTTTTATCGAATGAGTTTTCTATCGTTGCATCACCGGAAACGACTAGCCATTGCTGGTCACCGAGTTCAATATCGAAGCTGTCTATATAGGCGTTACCGGAATGAATAATCGGTGATGATGTACCATATTGCGATAAATTATCGAATCTAACTTGCTCATTTTTAGGATAGTCTTTCTGATTAATGGATTGATTCAGAGATGCAATCGACATCTCTTTATCCACCCCCGATATACCTATGTTGTTAGATGATAGTTTATCAATAAAGGTCTCTTTTATATCTATATCATTGAAGGTATCATCTACATCATTGAAAAGGATGTTTCCAGAGAGAAAAGCTTCTCCTAGTTTTGGAACATTCAATCGTTGCCATCGCAGCTTTTCTTTGTCATGTCCTTTGCCACCGTAACACGAGGGAGCAAAGGTGCAAATATTCATATTTTGTCGATTTGCATGTAGTTCACTATAATCCTCAACCGCTGGTAGGTCCGTCTTCCTTGAAAGCAGTGAAGATTTATACATATATAAAGCTTGGTTACTGATATTTAATTGTTCCTTCGCATAAATATTTCCGTCAATGAAGGGAGAGCCATTAATGGTCAAATCTTTGCCGGCACCAAGAGCATATTTCAGAAAACTTGGCATGGCTGTTATATAGACCTTTTGATGATACTTGCCGCTACTAACCTCAAAGACTCTCGTGTTATCATTTTTGTTATCAATCGTTGGATAATCTTCCGTTATATCTTCTAAAGTGAAAATATCTTTTGCGTTTTCATTATTTATGAAGGTTCCTAAATCTTCATCATATGCCGTCTTATCGCCTGAAAGCAGGACTGACTCCATCCTATTCACGTGATCCTCAATAATGGAAACACCCTCTTTCACGGCACTAATATTTTTGATATCGTCCACGATTTCAGTTTCTCTCATTTCCGTTCTTTTGGCTCCATTGATGCTTGCTGCAAGAAGTACCATGCCAAGCGTAGTCAGAATCAAAAAAGAAAGCAGCACAGATAAGAGTGTATACCCTTTTTCATTATTCCATTTCATGAATTTCACCCCTTAAAATCCAAACGAGCTTTCTAAGACAAGTGGTTCGGTTGAAACAAAGAATCCTTTGGTGTGGATATTATTTTCTATGATCATCGTGACATGAATCGTACTATGTGTACATGAGGCCTCTGAGGAGACGGCTGTACAGTCTTCACTATCCGTATCAAGCATAATACCCGTTTTCTTTTCCGTAGGAGTGCCTTCATTCAAGTTAATAAAAGAAGAAGTGGAAAGATCGAGAGTCGTCAAAACGCCTTTATTATCGATGACGAATTGACTATCTTTATAATAAACATCGATTGGTTCCGTTCCGTGGCTATCTTCTATGATGTATCCGTCTACTGTTTTTTCTTCCGCTACGTTTAGCCTGACCCCATTTTTTCCATCTTCATTAAGCGAGGTAACATATTTAGGCTGGTTCGTAGTCAGTTCATTCATGATCATGGTAGCGATATAATCCGCATCATCTCTAAGCTGGCCTTCAATTTCAATTTTTTGATAGAGGCTCATTCCGGTGATGAATAATGAGTATATGATACCAGAGATGAAGGTGGTGATTGTGACGGCCAGTAATATTTCTATCAGGCTTAAACCTTTCTCATTAGAGAGCGATTCTATTATTTTTTTAAAAGGCCTTTCACTTTTGTTTCTTTGTCTTCCCAAACAACCTTCACCTCAATTCTGACCAAATTTTCATTAAGATCATAACCGGTATCCTTGTCAGATTCTTTTGCATTATATTTTTTTAAAATGATTTCTGTATCGTATTCGTAATTATTAATGGTAGGTTGCAAGATATCGGAACAGCTTGTTGTATAAAGGGATGGATGAGTTTTGCAGTCTTCAAGAGTAAGCCTAGTACCCTTTTGGTCTAATGACGCAATCTCATATTGTTTATAAAGTTCATTGAATTCAAGCTGATCAAAGTAATTGATGACATTTCTTGCAACATTTATTCCAACTGTCTTACTTTGATTTCGCTTTGTATAATCATAGGATTGTGTAAAGAAGGTCATTACCGTTATAGTAATAATTCCTAAAATAGCAATAGAAGCAAGTACTTCAACAAGTGTAAATCCTCTTTGTTTTTTTGAAAAAATATTTCCTTCCATACTTTTCCCTTCTTTCAAAATATCTATAAGTATTATACAATATTTTTAGGATTTATTACCTAAATTAAGGAGCTATTTTCGAAAAACGGAAAATATATAATAATATAGTAGAGGAGTGGTTTGTTGGAGACAATCGTATTTGCTGGAATATCTCTTATCTTATTGATTCCGATTGTTTATGTTCTGCCGTTGTCCCTGACCTTTAAGGGGAAGCTCGTCATAATCGGGGGTGCTGTCGCAGTGGCACTTGCTGGTCTAGTAGCCGCGAATATCTATCCTCTTTGGCAGGCATTATTATTTTTAGCCTTGTTGTTATTTTTGGCTTTGTTCCTTATTGAAAAGAAAATCGAGCCATTAATGCTCTCAACTCAAACGGAAGCGGGAACTGACTTTTATGAACCATTTGGCGAAACATCCACTCTGAATGAATTGACGAGTGAACATGTTTCTTTAACCAAAGTGGAAGAATCGAAAGAAGAATCAACAGAAATAATAGTGTTTGAGACAAGTGAGCACCATGTTGCGGCATCTGAGGAATATACTCAGGAAATGGAGGAATCAAAAAATTCGCCAGATAATGAATTAGTCGTTATCGACGCAAAAGTGGAGACTCGAGTCAGCGCTTTAGAAGAATCTGAAAGCATACAAGAAGTAGAAGTACCGGTAACAAATGAAATAAGTGAAATTGAAAAATTACTAGAAGATGATTTTGTTGAGCCGATGATGGACGAAATGGAAAGTCTTCCAGTAATCGAAGTACCGATAAAAAGCGAGATAAGTGAAATTGAAAGATTACTAGAAGATGATTTTGTGGAACCGATGATGGATGAAACGGAAAGCCTTTCTGAAATTGAAATACCGGTAAAAAGCGGGATAAATGAAATGGAAGAATTACTAGAAGATGATTTTGTGGAGCCAATGATGGACGAAACGGAAAGTCTTCCAGTAATCGAAGTACCGGTAAAAAGTGATTTAAGTGAAATTGAAAAGCTACTAGAAGATGATTATTTGGAACTTGTGATTGATGAAGAGAAAACACCACTGAATAGTCAGCCGGCAACACTGGAGGAAGAGGATAACTCTATTCATCTAGAAGTTGTGGAAGAGAGAATTTTTCCTTTAGATATGGAGGAACTAGATGTATTTCCTGAAGAGCATGAGTGGAGAGTGGATATAACCGAATCAGAAAACGTCACTATTGATAGTTTCCAAGAAACCAAGCCTGTAATTCTTGAAGATTTGGCCGATGAAACAGGTAGGGAAGATAGTCTGGAAGTCAATAAAGAAGAACAAACTCCAGATAACATCCAGATAGAAGACTCTTTAGAAAATGATGGCCTACTGGAGATTTCTGAACAACTTCCTGAAAAGGACTCTATTCATTTACTAGAGCCTCTAGAAAAGGATACAGCCATAGATGAGCAGGAACCGAAGCATTTATTAGAAGAATCCTCTGTAATCATTGAGCAACCGAAGGAAACATCTCCGGAGAGTAGCTCTAGTGACGTGGAACAGATACCGGCAATACCCGAAGAAATGACGACTACCACTGAACATGGCAACGAATTGCAACAACAGATGTTTCAAACGATGGTGTCTCATATTCAAATTGCACAACATCAGATGAATGATAGCGAGTTTGAACAACTTGTTATGAGCCATTTGCATCCGAATATACCAGATCAACAGTATTACATATTTGCATCATTTTTAATTCAAAGTTATACGACAGCAAAAAAAACGGAAAAGCTTCGTGAATTGATCGCACAGTTGAAGGGAAAGTTCAGTGCACACCCGATCCTTCTTCAAGAGTTAGAATTCATGGAACGGCGTTTTTGTTAAGAAGAAAAATCAGAAGATAGGTATGGTGACAATATGAAAAAAAGTACAGAAATTTTAGGTTTGCCAATTATCAGCATTACAGAAGGTATGGAAATTGGAAAGGTTAAATCGTTAGTGATCAATCCTGAAAAAGGTTCACTGGATTTTATCACAATCGAACATGAAGACTGGCAGGTTAGTGTAAGGGCGATACCATTTAAAAAGGTGATAGGCATTGGGGAATATGCTTTAACCATCGAAACCGAAAATTCTGTTATTGATTTAAATGAAATACCGATCGCGAATCAGCTCGTCAATAAAAAAATTAAGATTACCGATGCCAAAGTGATGACTCGAAAAGGGGAATTGTTAGGTAGCGTTCGTGAGTATTTTACAGATGAAGAAAACGGGCAAGTCATCGGGATGCAGGTGAAAGTGGGGGATCATGAGGTGATTCTTCCTTCTGAAACGGTTTTGACATACGGCAAGGATATTTTGATTGTCACGGAAGATGCTTCATCTCATTTCCTTGAGCAAGAGGAACAGCTAATGGGAGAACAAGTGACGGAGGAGGAAGTAGCAGCCGGAGAAGAACTGCCTAATGGTGAAGCAGAGTTAAGAAATAAGCAAATTGAGTTGCTCCAAGGAAAGAGATTGCTGAATCATGTAAGGGATCTGAATGGGAATATCCTTTTCTCGGAAGGTCATGTACTTTCTAAAGAGGATATTGTTAAGGCACAATCCGCTGGCCCAAGTGTATTGGTCGGGCTGTCTATGAATGTTGAAGCATAAAAAGGAGTTGCCTATATGTGAAGAATCCACAACTGCTGAAAATTTTTCTGGTCTTTATTTTATCAACTGCATATATATTTAGTTTTTCGCATTTTGGAGCAGCAGCCTATAATCAGATTTTCAAGGACCAAGGACAATTTGGAGATAACACAACGATTGGAAGTCTGGATATTTCAGGTCAAAGTAAGCGGGAAGTAAGTACAATACTCACCGAGGCGGTTGACCAATGGACACGGAATACGGTCTTGGATATCACTTATAAGGAAAGTAAAATGACTGTCGATAATGGGATTTTCACCTTTCAAGTGGATAAGACGATTGCTTCCTTGCTTTCAAATAAAAAAAATACAGCTGTTGTTACGGTGAACACAGAGTCTTTACAAGAAGACTTATATGATATGTCCTTAGCCCTTGCTTCAACATCATTGGATATAGATAGGCTTGCCAAGGACTTGGCAGTTAGTGCCGAGTTCTTAACGGAAGGGTCTAAAACCCTTGCACTGGAAAACTATATCGATGGAGATACGGGTGAGGACGAGGTGGTTGCTGAAGCTACGGTTAATCTGGGTAAGGCAGCTGCCGCTTTTAAGGATTTGATTCCATTGATTCAGCCGATAAAAATTGACGCGGAAACTCAATTTTCTCTGTTACAAAAAATGTCGGAGCTTGATGGGAAGAAGTATAACTCAGATACATTAAGCCGCTTAGCCACAGCCGTTTATGGAGTGGTCCTGCCGACTAACTTTACTATTCTTGAACGGAATATCAGCAATCAACTTCCCGGTTATGCCGAATTGGGCTTTGAAGCCCACGTCGATTCTGAAATTGGCCATGACTTGATTTTTGCCAATACGAATGATAGTGCCTACCGTATTGAACTTCAGGTAGAAGGAAAAAAATTAAAGGCGACATTAAAGGGTCAATCTTTCCTGAATTCCTACGAGGTAAAGACGACCGATGAAAAACGGTACACCCCGAAGACGATTAAACAATATAGTGATGAGTTGGCTCCTGCTGCCATGCAGGTGAAACAAGAAGGAAAAGAAGGCATAACGGTCAAGGTTCTTCGTCGTATCGAGTCTTCATCGGGCGATCTGTTGGAAACAGAGACCCTATCAGAAGATTTTTATGCACCCATTCATCGTATTGAAGTATATGGTTTGGAGCTCAAAGAAGTCCCTTCGTCTCCTACGGATTCTGGAAATGAATCTGATACGGAAGACGATAACTCAGGAAAAGACGATGAGACAATCGATGAAGATACTGAGCAAGAGCAAGGCAAAGAGGACAAGGAATTGCCTGATGATGCTAATAGTAATAGTGATAGCAACGAAAACAATCAAGATAGCGAAAAAGATGAGCAAGAAAGTAATGAAGATAAGGGTGATAGTCAAGAGGAAGCGGGTGGATACCCCAAATATGAGGAGGATCCTAACGTTCCCCAAAAATAAGAAAAAGCAGGGATAAACATGGCTCAAATCCGAAAGCGGCTTGGAGACTTATTGGTGGAAGCTGGCTTGATTACGGAAGACCAGCTTCAAATTGCCTTGAACGAAAAAAGTCAGTCTCAAAAGCTCGGTGATGTATTGCTGCAAAAAGGATATATCACGGAACAACAATTGATTGAAGTCCTGGAATTTCAGTTGGGCATCCCCCATGTGAGCTTATATCGGTATCCGTTCGATTCAAATATTTTCAGTTTGATTTCGGAGGATATGGCTAAGCGGAACTTAATGATTCCCTTGAAAAAAGAAGGCGAAAAGCTTTACGTAGCCATGGCCGACCCGATGGACTTTTACGCCATCGATGATTTACGCCTATCAACCGGATTTCAAATAGAACCAGCCATCGCGACAAAAGATGATATATTGCGTGCGATTGCCAAGCATTATACCGATGAAGATGGGCTCGAGGAATTGATGGTTACCCTTAATCAGGACGTTAATGATGAAGAGGCAACAGTTGATCAAAATTCACCGGTTGTGAAACTCGTCAATCAATTATTGTCAAATGCCGTGATGCATAAGGCAAGCGATATTCACATCGATCCACAGGAGAAGAAATTGGTCGTCCGTTATCGCGTGGATGGTGTATTACGTTTGGAAAAGGTATTACCCAAGAATATGCAAAATGTTTTAATCGCCAGAATCAAGATCATGGCGAAATTGGACATTACGGAACATAGAGTTCCACAAGACGGCCGCATTAAAGTGAACCTCGGCCATCACCCCGTGGATCTTCGGGTGTCGACACTACCCACCATATTTGGTGAAAAAATGGTCTTACGGATTCTTGATCTAGGCAATAAGTTAAATGATTTGAAACAACTTGGATTCAATAAATTAAATCTACAACGTTTTGAATCGATGATTGCCCAACCAAATGGAATCGTCCTGATTACCGGTCCGACCGGGTCAGGGAAATCCTCGACCTTGTATGCGGCTTTAAACCAGCTTAATACCGAGGAAATAAACATCATTACGATTGAAGATCCCGTCGAGTTTCAGCTTGAAGGCGTAAATCAGATTCAAGTCAATCCGAATGTGGGGATGACGTTTGCAACCGGTCTCCGATCCATTTTGCGACAAGATCCTAATGTCATCATGGTTGGGGAGATTCGTGATAAGGACACGGTAGAGGTGGCCATCCGGGCATCCTTAACGGGACACCTTGTACTAAGTACAATTCATACGAATGATTCACTAGGAACGATTACTAGATTGATAGATATGGGCGTAGAACCATTTTTGGTCGCTTCTTCTTTAAGCGGAATCATGGCCCAGCGTTTGGTAAGGAAAGTTTGCCGGGATTGTGTTGAAAAGCAGGAACCGAGTAAGCGGGAAATGGAGATTTTCGCAAAACGTGGCATGAAAATTGAAAGCATTAATAGAGGTCGAGGGTGTACTTCTTGTAATATGACCGGTTATAAGGGAAGGATTGCCCTTCAAGAGATATTGGTGATCAACGATGAAATGCGAAAGTTAATCATGAATGGCGAGCCGCTTAATAAGCTCCGTGAAGTGGCAGTAAAATATAAAACGATTTTCTTAATGGATGACGGCTTATTGAAAGTTAAACAAGGACTGACCACTACCGAAGAAATTCTTCGAGTAGCAGTGCTGGAATAGAGGTGTCCCTTTGAGAGCTAAGATTGATAGTTTACTCATGGCTGGGTTTGAATTAAAGGCTTCTGACATCCATATAACGGTGGGCGTACCGCCAGTGATGAGATTGAATGGCGAATTAAAAAAATATGGAAAAGAACTATTGCTTCCGGCAGAAACAGAAGGAATGGCCAAAGCGATTATTCCTGAAGAAATGTGGGAGCAATTTAAAGAACGTGGTGAATTGGATTTTTCATATGGAATTCCAGGGATTTCAAGATTCCGTATCAATACGTATATGCAGCGATCCTGCGTGGCGTTGGCCATCCGAATCGTGCCGACAAGAATTCCGTCCTTAGATGAACTGCAGTTACCGTCCATCTTAAAGAAGATCGTCGAAAAGCCTCAAGGCCTTGTCCTTTTGACGGGCCCGACAGGAAGCGGAAAATCAACGACACTCGCTTCAATGATTCAATACATGAATCAGACGATGCGTAAGCATATCATAACGTTGGAAGACCCCATCGAATATTTGCATAAACATCAAAACTGTATCATAGACCAACGCGAAGTAGGTTTCGACACGAATAACTTCGCAAATGGGCTGAGAGCAGCCCTCAGGCAGGATCCCGATACGATTCTAGTAGGGGAGATGCGTGATTTGGAAACCATCCAGACGGCGATTACAGCAGCGGAAACCGGCCATTTGGTATTTGGGACATTGCATACTTCGAGTGCCCCGACTACGATTGACCGGATCATTGATGTCTTTGAACCGGCACAGCAACCTCAGGTTCGAATCCAGCTCGCTAACGTCCTTGTTTCTATCATATCGCAGCGCTTGATTCCAACCGTCGATAAAAAGGGCCGGAAAGCGGCAACCGAAGTTCTAGTCAATAATGCAGCTGTAGCGAACTTAATCAGAAATGAGAAAATCCATCAAATCGTCAATGTAATGCAGACATCCAGGGCACAAGGTATGCATACGCTTGAGAGCAGCGTTAAGGAACTATTGGCAGAAGGTGTTATCTCCAAAGAAAGCGCTCATGCCTTTTTACAGGACAAGGTGGAATAAATGGCCAGATTCAAATATTCAGGTCGGAATCGATCAGGAAAAAAATCAGGAGTCGTCACCGCCGATACGAAGCGTGAGGCAATGGAAAAGTTAAAGCTGGAAGGGATTCGGGTCATCGAAATGACGATGGTACCAGAAACACTGTTTACAAGGGACCTCTCGATCGGAAACCCGGTAAAACTCCAACATTTCGTTATCTTTATCCGCCAATTTTCGACCCTGTTGCAATCAGGGGTCACGGTTGTTGATGCAACGAGCATTCTATCTCAGCAGACGGAGAGCAAGCCATTAAGTAAAGCGCTTGAAAGCATCGAACAGGATTTACAGGAAGGGAAAGCACTTTCCGAAGCAAGTGCCAAGCATAATAAAATCTTTTCGACCATGTATATCAATATGGTCAAGGCCGGCGAAGCCGGGGGTAATCTGGATAGCACGTTGGACAGGTTAGCCGATCATTTTGAAAAGCAACAGGCGACGAGGCAGAAAATCACATCTGCCATGGCCTATCCAGTTGTCGTCGCTTTTGTAGCCTTTTTTGTTGTCATCTTTTTATTAACGTCCGTCGTGCCAACATTTGCTGATATGTTCAGCGATTTTGGTGGCGAACTGCCGGCGATTACACAGTTTGTCTTAGGGGCAAGCGGGTTTATGCAGAAGGCTTGGTACTTGATCATTTTATTCGTACTCTTGGTTGCCTTTGCGATTATGTCTGTGAAGAAAAACCCAAAGACGAAATATTATTATGATTTTATCATGCTAAGAATGCCCCTATTCGGAAAGATGATGCAAAAAGCGGTCTTGGCAAGAATGACAAGGACGCTAAGCTCCCTTTTTAGCAGCTCGGTGCCTATCCTGCAGGCGATGAAAATCGTCGAACAGGTGGTTGAAAACGAAGTGATCGGTCGCGTCATTCATGAATCACATGATTCCCTGGAGCGGGGCGGTTCAATCACCGATCCAATGAAAAAACACTGGGCTTTCCCGCCTTTGATCACTCAAATGATATCGATTGGCGAGAAAACCGGGGCCTTGGATGCGATGCTTGGGAAAGTTGCCGACTTTTACGAGAAAGAAGTGGAAGCGAGTACAGACCGCTTAAAGTCCTTGATCGAACCACTTATGATCGTCCTATTGGCTGGAATTGTCGGCACCATCGTCATCTCCATCATGGTCCCGATGTTTGAAATCTTTAACCAAGTGGACAATATGTAAAAAATGTAAGAGTATTTTACTCCTAAAACTATATTTTTTTAGAAATTTATAGTAATCTAATAGAAAAGTAGCAGTAAAGTAACGAAATGGTAATTAAAAAGAGGAGGATTTATTTATGAATTTTATCAAAAAACATTTGAAAAACGAACGCGGTCTTACCCTGATCGAGCTATTGGCGGTTGTCGTCATCTTGGGAATCATCGCAGCGATTGCCATTCCAAGTATTGGTGGATTGATCAATAACTCGAAGAAAGATGCACATATTGCCAATGCACAGCAAATGGTGAGTGCTGCTAGGACGGCTGTTGCGGGAAAAGATATTACGTTAACTGGAGCTACAGCAACAATTACATTGGGAGATTTAATTTCTAAAGGGTATATAGAAGAAATTGAAAATCCTAGTGGCGGGGCGGAATATAGTAAAACATTGAGTGTGGTGAATATTACTAAAGATGCAGCAACAGGTAATTTAACGTATGCTGTAGTGTTGTCAGATGGAACAAAAACTTTCATCAAAGGAACAGGAACGGGGAATGATGCTAAACCTATCCCTGCACCAAGTAAATTAACAAGAGAAAATATTGTATTATAAAAATGATTATCATTTTTCTCTTCCTCCTAGGCTTAATCCTAGGTTCATTCTATAACGTCGTCGGTTTAAGTGTACCGACAAACAAGTCATTTACGAATCGGCGCTCGGCTTGTCCTTCATGTGGACGAACCTTGTCGCCGTTCGAGTTAATACCTGTTGTTTCTTATGTGATGCAAGGCGGGAAATGCCGTGGCTGTGAAGCCCGGATTTCCCCGCTTTATCCGGTTGTTGAATTGCTGACAGGCATTTTGTTCGCTGCCGCTCCTTTATTCTTGGGGTGGACAAGTGAATTGTGGATAGCCTGGACATTGATTTCATTATTGATGATCATCTTCGTTTCCGACATGGCCTATATGCTTATACCTGATAAGATACTGCTTTTTTTTGCAGTGGTTTTTTTATTTTTACGAGTGTTTTTCCCACTCTCTCCATGGTGGGATTCCCTTATAGGAGCGGCTGTTGGGTTTGGCCTTCTGCTTTTGATTGCCGTTGTCAGTAAAGGTGGCATGGGTGGCGGCGATATCAAGCTTTTTGGTGTACTGGGTTTTGTACTAGGATTGAAACTGGTGCTGTTATCCTTTCTCTTTGCCACTTTCTATGGAGCGTTTCTTGGTATCATCGGGATTCTGACCGGGATGATCAAGAAGAAAACGGCGATTCCGTTTGGACCGTATATTGTATTCGGTACATTAACCGCCTATTTTTGGGGCGAATCTATTTTACAGTGGTATTTGCAATTTTTAAGATGACTTAAAGTAAGGGGTATCTATCTATGGCTTTCTCTTTTTTTAGCGGAAAAAATCGAATAGTGAACTTGATCTTCAAAGATTATGTAATCCGGTATGTAGAGCTAAAGCAAATGGATCCACCTATCGTACAAGCTTATGGTGAACGTTATCTGCCTCCTGGAATCATTAAAGAAGGGAAAATCCTTGATTTTGAAACGTTGCAGATGATTGTCGGGCAATGTGTGGAAGAATGGGGCCTTGCGAAAAAACAAGTGCGCTTTTTAGTGCCAGACCCATTTGTGGTGATTCGTAAAATGATGATTCCAGAAGAGGTCAAAGCTGATGAAATAGAGGGCTATCTATATTTAGAGCTTGGAACAAGCATTCATTTACCGTTCGAAGACCCGATTTTCGATACGGTAAACCTTAAGGAGAATCGGGAGAGTACGGAGATTCTTTTGTTTGCGGCTTCCGAAGAGCAAGTTTCACAATATAGCGATTTGCTAGAAAGCACTAAACTTGAGCCCTTGGCTGCCGACATTTCTTCACTCGCCATCTATCGATTATGGAATCTCACTAGAGACTTGGATTCTAATGAACAACTTATGTTACTCGAATTAGATGTACTTTCGGTGACGGCCACCATTTTTGTTGAAGATAAGCCCGTTTTCATGCGTCATATTTTGCTTCCAGATGAGGTTTCTGAATGGGAAGTCGATCATTCATCAAGAAATGGATTGGAAACATTAGCTTATCAAGGTGATAGACATGCTTATTTTCAAACGCTTGAGGATACTTATGTAGAGATTGATCGATTGCTGACTTTTTATAAATACAATTTGAATAGTGGTCGGGACTCGGTTTCCACAATCTTAGTGACCGGAGATCATCCATATTTAGAAGAAATTTGCGAAAAACTATCAGACCATTTGGACCTTCCTATCACTATCTTAAATGAGAGTGTGGAAATGGTAATGGATGATGCTCCTTTATTGCGTCGTTATCACTCTGCCGTTGGATTGGCCATTAAAGGGGTGCAATAATCATGCTTGTTGATATTAATTTACTCCCCAAGAAAGAAAAAAGAAATCCACATTTCTTCATTTATCTGATTCTCTTATTCTTGATTGCCATAGCAGTGGGAGTGTTGTTTTATTGGCAATATTCCTTGCAATCAGACCGGATTAAAAGCATGGATAAGCAGATATTGCAAGTGAGGGAAGCGACTGCTACCGTCGAACAAAATATGCTTAATACACAGAAGTCTGGAAATTCCGTTACCGAATTACATAGTGTCATTGACTGGGCCGATACGTTTCCCATCGATACGGTGTTTGTGTTAAATCAGTTGACTTTCCTGCTTCCAGAACGAGGTTTCTTTGATGCTTTTTCCTATAATGAGGATGGGTCCATCCAATTAACCGTCCAGTTCGATACTTCAAGGCAAGCCGCTTATTATTTGAGTGAATTGACTAAGTCTAAACTGATTGGTTCCGCCGATTTGGTATCAGTGAGCACTGAGGAAATGGATAAAGATATAGAAAACACTTTAGAAGAGACAGATGCCTTTCTTCCGCGTTATCTGGCGGTGTATACGATTATTCTCGACAAATCTGCCGTTAAAGAGGCTATAAAAGACGATGAGGAACAAGGCGTGGAAAAGGGTGGTGCGTCTGAATGATGAGGTTTTTCAATAAAAAACAACTATTTCTATTAGGTGGCACACTTTTTGTCTTTGCCTTGATCTTTATTCTACTATACTTTTATTTATTAGATCCGGTTAAAAAAGAACTGGCCTCCAAGAGATCCGAATTGAAAAATGAGGAACGAATCTTAGAGATGGTCCAGACAAAAGCTGGTACAGGAACGAGTGTTGATTTTGAATCGACGACAGAACTGCAAAAAAGACTGCCTGTGCAACCCTTAACCGATCAGTTTGTGTTGAACCTGGAAAAAGCAGAAGTCGTGTCCAATAGCTTTATTGTCGATATGGCATTTGCCGATGGAGAAACTCCGGTTGAGCCTGAACCAACTGAGGCATCAGAATCGGAAGAACCTGCGTCCACAGATGAGGGATCCCAACGTCCAGAAACTACGGATCAAGCTTCTGAAGATGAAGGAGAAGCAACGGATTCAAAAGAAACAACGACTGAAGCTCAGGATCAAACTGTAACTGAGGCACCGGGAACACTGCCCAATAGTTTGAAGAAGCTTTCAGCTACAATGAATGTAAGATCTTCTTCTTATGATGAGATGTTGGAATTTATCCGATCCATTCAAGCAACAAATCGAATCTTTACGATAGATAGCTTAACCTTCGAGGGAGCTGAGGAAGTCAGGTCCCGGGACCAAAGTCAAGAACCTTTAGAGTATGGTCTGACTGTGTCTGCCTATTATTATCCTTCATTAACTGATTTACAGGAACAGACTCCAACTGTCGTTACGCCGAAGCCTAGTGAAAAGAAAAATCCATTCAGCAGCAATGAAAGAGACGATGCGGATGCGGATACTGGTAATTAGGATGAGGACACAATTCTGTCGGAATGTAGCTAATGATAAGGGCATGACATTGATGGAAGTCTTGGCGGTGATTGTCATCTTAGGAATACTCGCTGCCGTGGCGGTACCTATTTATCTCAATGTCATGCAAAATTCAAGGACTAATGCCTTCGTTTCAAATGGGTATGCTTTTAGGGATGCTTCGAATTTTTATTTGAAAGATAAGGTCATGCGTGGAGAAATTGTGACGGAAATCCGCTATCAAGAGCTGGTGGAAGCAGGATTTCTCGATGAGGTAGTAGATCCGGATACGAGAGAGTACTGGGATCCCTCCAATAATGAATCCTATGTGACTGCCAGTGGTAACAAGGTTGTGGGACTATGCCTTTACGGGGATGAACGTAAACTTTGTGGTGGTAAAGGAGAAGATGAGGAGCCGATTCCTTTCGAAGATTTATCACCGGATTTAGTAATGGACAAATGAAAAGAGAAAAATGACGAAACCTATTAATGACAAGACGACAAAAGTCTTGTTATTTTTTTTTGCTCCTATGATAGGATGAGAAAAATGAAATGGAGGGGAGGAAGAAAAGTGAGCAAGTCTGAAAAGCGTAAAGGGGTAAAAATCAAGATAAATGGCGAAGAAAAAATATTTTACGGTGAAAATAAGCGGGAGGATGTAGAAGAAATCCCAGAGGCTGCAAGTGAGGAACAGCCTGATGATAGTTTCGAGTGGGTTCTGCCGGAGGATTCAGTAGAAAACAAGGTTGTATTGGTTCCTACACCGCCTAAGAAGAAAATGCCAAAGCTTATCGGCTTTGGGACAAGTACGGTCAAGCGGCCCAATAATAGATCCGTAAAGACGTTCGTGATTTCTGTTTTTTGTGCGATTTTATTTGGATCGGTACTAGGCTTGATTGCCGTAAAGACGATTACGAAGGAAAAGGCTGCTGACGCTCCTGTTGAAACAGGCATCACGACGACGGCAACTCCAGAGGAAAAAAAGAACGTAGGGGGAGCTAAGGAAAAGGGAACGGAATTGAAAACATTTCTTGTTCAAGGTGGAATGTTCAGTAGCGAGGATGCAGCGAAAAAAATCCAAGGAAAAATCATGGAAAAACAGGTACCAGCTGAAGTATTCAAACTGGAGGATAGCTATTATTTATTTTTAGGTTCAGCTGAGAACTTAATATCAAGTAAAGAACTTGCCTTGTTTTTAAAAACCTATGATGTAGATGTCTTTTGGAAGGAAATTGATCTTAAAGCGACAGGAATAAGCACAGAAGAAGAGAAAACACTCGAAACCATGAAGGGTGTCTATTCTTCCTTATCAGAAATTTCGGCAGCGGAACTTCGGGGCAAGGAAACGACAGGGAAGCCGGAAACATTGAAAAAAGATATGGACAAGCTAAAGGCTGAGAAACTATCCTCAGAGCTTTCCCAAATGAATGGCCATTTAACGGCTGCAGCTATGCTGATTAATGAGTATAAGGAGTCCAAAAAGGAGGAACAGCTATTAGAAGCCCAAGGAAAATTGTTAAAGTTTCTAAAGGGTTTTCAAAGTATGGATAGTTAAGTAAAAGGCCTAGGAAGGGGAAGCTATTTCACAGAAAAAGTTCCCCTTTAAGAGAAAACTATCTTACCTTTAAGACGTTTTTTTATTTTCCGGGAAATATAGAGGGAATCTTTGTCGATTCATGGTAAACAATAATTGTAGATTTCTAAATAATTTGATAGGATGAAAGGGTATCTCTCCTAGTAAAGAAAGGTGAATTTTTATCATGCAATCATTAATATTAGCTTCCTCATCACCACGTCGTAAAGAACTCCTACAATTCCTACAAATCCCCTTCGAGAGTATGAATTCCCATGTTGATGAAAATATTGAGGAAAACATGCAGGCAGAGGACGCAGTACAAGAACTAGCTGTAAGGAAAGCGGAAGCCATTGCATCAAAATATCCGGAAAGTTGGGTAATCGGTTCCGATACGGTTGTTGTACTTGAAGGAGAAATCCTTGGCAAGCCAGCTAATCATGCTGATGGAAAAAGAATGCTCGAAATGTTATCGGGTAACACACACGAAGTATATACGGGTGTGGCCATTATTTATGGGGAGCATCGCCGTATATTCGCTGTAAAAACGGAAGTGACTTTTTGGGAGTTATCAGAATCGGATATCGAACGTTATCTCGACAGCGGGGAACCGTTTGATAAAGCGGGAAGCTATGGGATCCAAGGGCTAGGTTCGCTTCTCGTTAAACAAATCAATGGGGACTATTTCTCGGTAGTCGGTCTACCTATTTCAAGGTTAGCAAGAGAATTGAAGAAGATGGAATCTGAGTTGACGTAAGGTTTCCGACTGATTCTCTCCCTTTTATTCAGGAAGGGTGGATGCTTTGAGTGAGAATATGTTAATCAGGGATTATCCGAAAGAAGAGCGGCCGCGCGAAAGATTCTTGCAGGACGGTCCGCAGAGCCTCTCGAATCAAGAGTTGCTTGCACTTTTGTTAAGGACTGGATCTAAAGAGGAATCCGTGCTCCAGCTCTCTAATCGGCTTATAAAGGCTTTTGAGGGATTACGGCTTTTAAAAGAAGCTTCCGTAGAGGAAATGACGGAAATCAAGGGAATTGGGGAAGCCAAGGCGATTCAAATCCTAGCATCGGTGGAACTTGGTCGGCGCATTCACAAATTAAATGATCAGGACCGCTATGTCATCCGTTCACCGGAAGACGGCGCCAATTATTGCATGGAAGAAATGCGATTTTTGTCGCAGGAACACTTTGTTTGTCTTTATCTTAATACGAAAAATCAAGTCCTTCATAAGCGAACTGTCTTCATCGGTAGCCTCAATGCTTCAATTGTGCATCCACGCGAAGTTTTTAAAGAAGCCTTCCGTAGGTCGGCAGCCTCTATCATTTGTCTTCATAACCACCCCTCCGGAGATCCTTCTCCCAGCAGAGAAGATATTGAAGTAACGAAAAGATTAGTAGAATGTGGTAAGATAATGGGGATTGAAGTATTGGATCATATCATCATCGGAGAGCATAAATATGTGAGTTTAAAGGAAAAAGGTTATTTATGACACTATCCAAATTTTTGACGATACGATATAATGTTGTTTATGATTTTTAAAAGAGGGAACTTTTTTCAAAAACCTATTGTCAAAAAACGACAAATTATAATTTGAACTTATAAAAAGGCATTTTTGTTTACGAAAGGGAGATACCGTAATGTTTGGAATTGGTGCAAGAGATATTGGAATTGATCTAGGAACAGCGAATACGCTGGTTTATGTAAAAGGGAAAGGCATTGCTGTCCGTGAACCATCGGTTGTTGCCGTGCAAACAGATACAAAGCAAATCGTCGCAGTCGGAAAAGATGCGAAAAACATGATCGGTCGTACACCAGGAAATGTGGTTGCGCTTCGCCCGATGAAAGATGGAGTAATTGCTGATTATGAAACTACTGCAACAATGATGAAGTATTATATGAAAGAAGCTCAGAAAAAAGGCGTATTCGGCAACAAGCCATATGTCATGATTTGTGTACCTTCTGGAATTACCGCTGTTGAACAGCGTGCAGTGATCGATGCAGCAAGACAAGCTGGTGCCCGTGATGCGTACCCGATTGAAGAACCTTTTGCAGCTGCTATCGGAGCAGACCTTCCTGTTTGGGAACCTACAGGCAGCATGGTTGTTGATATTGGAGGGGGGACTACTGAAGTGGCCATCATTTCTCTTGGTGGTATCGTAACAAGCCAGTCAATCCGCATTGCTGGTGATGAGATGGATGACGCAATTATTGTTTACATCCGTAAAAACTACAACTTGATGATCGGTGAACGTACAGCGGAAGCAATTAAAATGGAAATCGGTTCTGCAGGTGATACAGAAGGAATTGAAAACATGGAAATCCGCGGTCGTGACTTATTGACGGGTCTTCCGAAAACGATTGAAATTACAGCTGAGGAAATTTCAAAAGCCCTGCGAGATACAGTTTCAGCCATCGTGGATTCCGTGAAAAACACGTTGGAAAAAACTCCCCCAGAACTTGCGGCTGACATCATGGATAGAGGGATTGTATTAACAGGAGGCGGTGCTTTACTGCGTAACTTGGATAAAGTGATCAGTGAAGAAACACAAATGCCTGTAATCATTGCTGAAAATCCACTTGATTGCGTAGCCATCGGAACGGGAAAAGCATTGGACCATATTCATCTGTTCAAGACGAAATCAAGAGATTCTCGCTAAACGGTACTTAATAAAGGGCCGGCTCAACAAAAGATCGCATATTTGAGCCGGCTTTTCTATTTTTAAAACTGTCTACATGTGTAATGTTAAGACGGTGGATATCATACTTAATTTTAATAGAGTAAATGAAAATAGAGGTGCAAATCATCATGCCACAGTTTTTCAATAAAAAGCTCTTACTCTTGCTCGTTAGTATTATCGTTCTCGTGGCATTGATCGGTTTTTCATTAAGAGAGAGAGAAGAGTTAACTTGGCCCGAAAAATTTCTGAAGGATACAACCGGTTGGGTTGGAAATGTGTTTAATAAACCTGTATCGGGTATTACAGATTTTGTAGGGAATTTAAAGGAACTTCAAGATACATACGATGAAAATAAAAAGTTAAAAGCTCGTCTGGATGAATACGTCTTATTGAAGACACAGGTTCAAGATTTGAAAGAAGAAAATGAAGACCTTCGTGACAATCTTGAAAAAGAAGATGACTTGCGAAAGTACTCGCCAGTTCAAGCAACGGTCATTGGACGTAATCCGGACCGCTGGCATGAAATGCTAACGATTAATAAAGGTGAGCGTAACGGAGTAGAAAAGAATATGGCTGTCATCACGGCCAATGGATTGATTGGTAAGGTAAAAGCCACGACGGAATTCACTTCTTCGGTTCAGCTCTTAAGTTCGATTGATAAAGCGAACCGCGTCTCAGCTATCGTCCAGGGCAATGACAAAGCATACGGTTTGATCGAAGGGTTCGATGATGAGAAGAACCTTTTATTGATGAAGCGGATTCCTTATGATAAAAAAATCAAGAAGAATTCAAGTGTCATCACATCCGGTTTGGGTGGAATCTTTCCTAAAGGTCTGCCAATCGGAAAAGTTGTCGATGTGAAAGTGGATCAATATGGATTGAACCAAACCGCTTATATTGAACCATATACGGATTTCTATGATATCAGTAATGTCATGGTGGTTAAACGTGAAGTGGATGGAGCGGGAGCAGAAAGTGAAGGGGAGGATGAAGCTGAGTGAAACATTTCATCCTTTCTTTCGTAGCCTTGCTTTTCTTTGTTTTTGAAAGTATCTTTGCGCAGCTTTTCGCGGGTGATATGTTTGGTAGTAATAACATCCTCGTTCCCCGTTTCATGATCGTTTTCATCTTTTACCTAACCATGTACGGATCTAGAAGAATGGGGATGCTATATGGAGCGATTCTTGGGTTAACCTATGATGTCGTTTATACAGAAGTTTTAGGAATTTATATGTTCCTTCTTCCTTTTCTTGCCTATCTGATTTCAAAATGTATGAAGATCCTGCAAAATAATATTCTTATTACCTGTTTGATGGCATTGGTGTTTACGGCAGTTGTAGAGGGTGTTTCTTATCAAATGAATCACATTCTTACTTTTGCGGATATGCCATTTGGGGAATTTATGGAACGGCGATTTGTCCCAACGATTATATTGAATCTAGTATTTATTATTATCAGTTGCTACCCGTTAAAGAGACTTATTGAAAAGTTTGATTTGCAGGGTGAAATGGAATAACGTTCACTGGACTGTTAAGTAGGTCTAAAATGTATTTTCTCTTATACATGTAAGGAGAAAAAGGGAATTTGTTTTCCTATGTCGAATTATATTTCATTGAGGTGAAACAAACGTCATGAATAAAAGAATTCAGCAAAATGTTATGATTAAGGGGACAAAGGACGGGTTTATGCTTCATCTCGATGATTCTTGCTCATTTTCCGAATTATTGAAAGAGTTAGAAGTGAAGCTTTCGGCAAACTATCAGTTTCAAGAGAACGACCCGTCCATTTCCGTTAAAGTACATACCGGGAACCGCTATCTAGATGCAGACCAGCAAGAAAAAATCAAAGAAGTGATTCATAAAAAGAAGAAACTTATCGTTGATGAGATGATTTCGAATGTCATATCAAGGGAAGATGCAAAACAATGGAAAGATGAAAATCAAGTGACAACCTTGACCAAGGTCATAAGATCTGGACAGGTTTTTGAAGTTCCCGGCGATTTGCTACTCATTGGAGATGTCAATCCTGATGGTACCGTTCGAGCCGGTGGGAATATTTATGTCATGGGACAGCTAAGAGGGATCGCTCACGCTGGTTATATGGGAAACAAGAAAGCCATAATTGCTGCGTCAGTCATGAAACCAGCACAATTACGAATTGCAGGAAAAGTGAATCTATCTCCTGACCAATATACGAAATTTGGACATGATTTGGAATGTGCCTTCATGGACGATGAAGAAAATATCATAATTGATAAACTGCAAGTTTTAAAGAAATATAGACCTAATTTAAATAGATTAGAAGGGGGTCTCTAATCGTGGGAGAGGCAATAGTTATAACATCTGGTAAGGGTGGTGTCGGTAAAACAACCACCTCTGCCAATCTAGGAACATCGTTAGCTCTTCTAGGTAAAAAGGTTTGCTTGATCGATACGGATATTGGACTTCGCAATTTAGATGTGATTATGGGATTGGAAAATCGCATCATCTATGATTTGGTCGATGTTGTTGAAGGACGTTGTAAAATTCATCAAGCACTGATTAAGGATAAACATTTCGAAGATTTGCTTTATTTGCTTCCGGCTCCACAAAACAGTGATAAAACAGTAGTGAACGAAGAACAGATGAGGAAACTTATCAGTGATATGAAACCGGACTACGACTATGTCGTTATCGATTGTCCTGCAGGTATTGAGCAGGGATTTAGGAATGCTATAGCAGGTGCCGACAGAGCCATTATCGTGACGACTGCTGAAAGACCGGCTGTCCGCGATGCAGACCGTATCATCGGTCTGCTTGAAAAGGAAGAACATATTGCTCCTCCTCAATTGATCATCAACAGAATCCGTGGACACCTTCTACATGAAGATGAAGAAATGGATATTGATGGAGTGACCAATTTCCTTAAAATTGATCTGATCGGTGTGATACCTGATGATGACCAGGTCATTGTGGCTGCCAATAGAAAGGAACCGATAGCTTACAATCCGGACAACAGGGTCTCGATTGCCTATCGTAACATTGCGCGCCGGATTCTGGGTGAATCTGTGCCGTTGACGCCAATTGGAGGCGAACAAAAAGGTTTCATGTCCAAATTGAAAAAGTTCTTTAGTGTGCGTTAAAGTAGTGAGCGAGGGCATTCTGTGCCCCCGCTTTTTATTTTTCGAAAAGGACATAAAAAAGGTAAGCCTTCTTAAAAAGGCTTACCTTATCTATTGTACTAAAGTATTAAAAATGTAACAGGTTATCCGCGTCTTCCGCCTCTACCGCCACGTTTTGATTCTGTACTACGTTTGAGCGTAGATAAGTTCTCTTCGCTAGTCTTTAAAAAACGGACCATTTTATCTTCAAAGTTTTCCTTAGGTTGAAAATTGCCTTTAGAACGAAAATCTTTATTACGATTATCGCCTTGGCGTGGTGGGCGTTTGGTATAAGAAGAGGTTTGTCCTTCGGGTCTATCTATAGCTTTTTTGATGGACAAGGCAGTTTTTCCGTCTTTCTCGCTGATCACTTTTACCTCAATTTGGTCGCCTACTTTAAGATGGTCATTAACGTCTTTTACATAGCTGTCCGCTACCTCACTGATATGCACAAGACCTGTTGAGCCTCCTGGTAATTCTACGAATGCTCCAAAATTAGTGATACCTGTTACTTTACCTTGTACTTTGCTGCCTATTTCGATTGACATATTAAAATTGTTCCCCCTCAATAATGTTAAAACAACTTCATTATAACAAATAAAGCATGGGAATATCAATTGCATTTTTCACCTCATTTATTATTAAAAGCCATTGCGAATCAAAACTTTTGAAATAGGCTCATTTTTCCATCGCAAATTTGTTTTTAAAAATGCAAAGAGAAAGAAATCGTATTCTTCGTCATAGATTGGACAGGTTGCTCATACGCTTTAATATGAGCGCTTTGATATGAGCAGGGGGTAGATTTTTAAATGGATGATCGCAGGAAAGATATCCGCAATCGTATCGCCAAGAGACGAAAGGTGAATGATAGCCCGGTGGTTAACAGTACTTGGACGGAGATGGATAAGGAGAACCCGTACGAAATCGAATCTTATGACGGGTATTCAGACAAAGATCATCCGCTTTTTAAGAAGGAATATTTCTTTTTCAAAATCCTCGTCAGTATTTGCCTATTCCTGGTGGTTGCCGTGATGTTTAA
Organism: Peribacillus sp. NPDC097295; assembly: GCF_044761665.1. Taxonomy (NCBI): domain Bacteria; kingdom Bacillati; phylum Bacillota; class Bacilli; order Caryophanales; family Bacillaceae; genus Peribacillus; species Peribacillus sp. NPDC097295. The sequence continues at coordinate 46,545 of NZ_JBIWCW010000001.1, read as the reverse complement.
GCACCCTTCCGTTCGATTGGATTCTGCCAGGACCTTTGTCACGGAAAATATGAATCAAGAGTTTCAATTTGCCTCGGTTTCCAGCTGGTATGAAAATACATTTGGTAAACCCATCGCTTTTTTACCGACTGAATCGAATACGGAAACGGTTGATTCCGGGGAAGGATATGCAATGCCTGTGTCGGGGGAAATTACCCAAACCTTTGAGTCGAATGGGGAGGGCATCATCATGGAGACGAGCATAGGCTCTAAAGTCGAATCCATTAATGAGGGGGTAGTCATCTTTGCAGGTGAGAAAGAAGGGATTGGAAAGACTGTGGTCATACAGCATGCTAATAAAAGTGAATCATGGTATGGCCAGTTGGAAACAATCGATGTGAAGCTCTATGATTTGGTGAAGAAAGGGAAAGAACTAGGACAGGTCACCGTAAGTGAGGATGGTTCAAAGGGTCGGTTTTATCTAGCGATTAAAGAAAATGATGCATTCGTAGATCCTAAAAAGGTGATTTCCTTTGACTGAGTATGCGAACTTACTGTCAAAAATCAAGATTCACCCTACGCTGTGGTTTGTCATTGGGATTGCAATCCTTACGGCACACTTTATTGAAGTGATGATGCTTTTACTCATCGTCTTTATCCATGAGATGGGACACGCTACATGCGCACAGTATTTTAAATGGAGGATTAAGTCTATCCAGCTCCTACCTTTTGGTGGGGCTGTTGAGACCGAGGAGTATGGGAATAAAAGCCTGAAGGAAGATCTTGCGGTTGTGCTTGCTGGTCCACTCCAACATATATGGCTTATCGGAGCGGCTTTTCTGCTCCATTTCTTTTCTTTTATTTCTTCTGACCTGTATCAATCATTTATATATATGAATCTTATGTTGTTGTTCTTCAATTTACTGCCAATCTGGCCATTGGATGGGGGGAGGCTTCTTTTCATTGGCGTTTCCCTATACTGCACCTTTCTTAATGCGCAGAAATATACGTTGTATTTTTCTGCTGCTTTCGCAGTATTGGCGTTTTTGACATGGGTCATTCTTGAACCGCTTAACCTGAATATTTGGCTGATCATCTTTTTTATCAGTCTCTCGCTAATCATGGAGTGGCGACAGCGATATTTTGCATTTATGCGCTTTCTCCTGCAACGCCATTATGGGAACACGAATGATTTGGCAAAATTAAAGCCGATCATGGTGGATTCGCAAGAACCGATTTATAAAGTGCTGGAAATGTTTCAACGTGGCTGTAAACATCCCGTCATCATCATGAAAAATGGGAGGGAGAGTGGCTCATTGGATGAAACGGAAATTCTTCATGCCTATTTTTCTGAGAAAATGACCCATGGGGAAATTGGTGACCTGTTATATTCTTATTAAATATGATATCCTTTCTTCAAATTGAGGAGAGGATTTTTTTTGATGAAAAAAATGATCGTGAACCTATCTTCACGCGAAAAAAGAATGGCAGTCCTGGAGAATGAAGTCTTACGGAAAATCGAAATCATGCCACCTCATCAGCGCAGTATAGTAGGTAATGTTTATCTTGGTAAAGTGACTAAGGTGTTGCCAGGGATGGATGCTGTTTTTATCGATTATGGTGCCGAAAAGAATGGGTTTCTGCATCGGGATGAAATTCCGGCATACCAACTGTCAAAGCGGGATGGGGAATCACCTATCAATCATTATATTCGACAGGGTGAAAAGCTGCTCGTACAGGTGAGCCGTGATGAAACAGGTACAAAAGGGGCGAAGTTAACGGGATTGATCGAGTTTTCCACGGATTCCCTCGTTTACATACATGGAATAGATTATGTAGGTGTTTCGAAGAAATTTAAAAATGAGAGATTGCAAAAGCATTGGAGAGAAAAAGCTTTAGAATATAAGCATGAGGATGAGGGGCTCATTGTCCGTACCTCGATGGAGAATGAAAGTGAGCCGGTATTTCTGGACACGCTGAATTCGATGAGACAGCTTTATAAAGACATGGAAAGGAAGGCTGCCACTTTAAAGGCTCCAGCCCTCCTCTATGAGAAAGATACATTCCTTGAGATGCTTATCACTGAAATGGACACAACAACGTCAGGACAGCTCTTTATTGATGATTTTGAGGCATACCAAGAGTTGAGAAAGTCAATCCAAGCGAGCGGCAAGGATTGGGATCTTTCCTATGAGTCGGGACCGAAGAACATTTTTTCTGAACGGAATCTGGATAACCAAGTTGAAAAAGCCTTGAAAAAGGTGGTATGGCTTGATAATGGAAGCTATTTGATTTTTGAAGAAACGGAAGCCTTCACGGTTATCGATGTCAATTCAGGGAAGTTTACGGGCAAAGTGGAGAAAGAGGCCACGCTATTTGCGGTAAATGCAGCTGCAGCTAAAGAAGTAGCCCGTCAGCTGAGACTTAGAAATATTAGCGGTATAATCCTAATCGATTTTATTAATATGGAGAAAGCGGAACATAAGCTTGAAATCATCAATCTTGTCAAAAAGGAAGCGGCGAGAGATGAGATGCGCGTCAAGGTCGTTGGTTTTACTGAATTAGGCATCCTACAGGTAACAAGAAAGCGGACATCTCCAGCACTTAGTGAAACGATGCTGGTTCCTTGCCCAATCTGTAATGGCAATGGTAAAATAGAGAGTGCCGAAACAGTGGCCTTTCGCTTGGAGCGTGAGTTGTTCGAACACCGTAAAACCGATGATGAGGCCGTTTGGGTGGAGCTTAGCCGATCTGTGGCTGAAGTGCTGTTGGGTGAAAAGGAATCGTACAGATCGACTTTGGAAGAGTTGATAGCCAAAAAGTTATTTATCTCTTATGTCCCAGGTCCGATAAATACGTATTCCATCAGACGCTTCGGTAGTTGTGAGGAAATCGAACGGTCTGTAAAGTGATGGACAAGAAATCTAACAAATATATTGACAGCTATTCCGGTTTCATGATAGGATTTTACTGTTATGTTTGTAGCACCCGTGCTACAACCGCTCAACAACAGGTTATAAGTTTTTTGTCTTCTGGACAAAACGCCTGTGATTGGCGAGTCTGAGACATTCAAGGAGGTGCAAGTATGTACGCAATTATCGAAACTGGCGGAAAACAAATTAAAGTAGCAGCTGGCGAAGCGGTTTACATTGAAAAATTAAACGCTGAAGCAGGCGAAACTGTTACATTTGACAAAGTTTTATTCGTAGGTGGCGAAGACGTGAAAGTCGGTGCTCCACTAGTGGAAGGCGCTACTGTAACAGGTACTGTTGAGAAACAAGGGAAGCAAAAGAAAATCACTGTCTTCAAATACAAAGCGAAGAAAAACAATCGTAGAAAACAAGGTCATCGTCAACCATACACTAAAGTTGTTATCGAAACAATCAACGCGTAAGGGCTGATATCAAGATGATTAAAGTTATCCTTGATGCTCCGCAAGAACGATTCACTTCGTTCACATTAAGCGGACATGCTGATTTTGCTAAAAAAGGTTCCGATATTGTCTGCGCAGGCGTATCGGCCGTGTCCTTCGGGACCGTCAATGCAATTATGTCCTTAACGGATATAGAGCCTGAGATTGAGCAGGGGAAAGACGGTGGTTATCTTCGCTGCGTCATTCCGGGGAATCTTTCACCGGAGTCCGAAGAGAAGGTGCAACTGCTCTTGAACGCTATGCTCATATCGTTGCAGACCATCGAACGTGATTATGGTAAATATATGAAAATTATCCTCAACCAGTAGGAGGTGGAACAAATGTTAAGATTAGATCTTCAGTTCTTCGCTTCGAAAAAAGGAGTAGGTTCTACAAAGAATGGACGTGACTCAATCTCTAAGCGTTTAGGCGCTAAACGTGCAGATGGTCAATTCGTTTCTGGTGGTTCTATCCTTTACCGTCAACGTGGAACAAAAATCTATCCAGGTGAGAACGTAGGCCGTGGTGGAGACGATACTCTATTCGCTAAAATTGACGGTGTTGTTAAGTTCGAACGTTTCGGACGTGACCGTAAAAAAGTAAGCGTATATCCAGTTGCACAAGAAGCATAATTGGCATCTTTGAACAGAGGCTGACTCAAAAGGGTCTGATTCCTTCTATGAGACACTATATATCGCGTCATTATTAATAATGGTTTGCTATATATAGTGCGGAAGGGGTCCGGCCCTTTATTTATACTATAAGTTTGATAAATAACCAGCGTTTGCAGGAGACTTTAGTCAGTTAGTATGGAAAACAACCTCTGATTCACAAAAGGCTCGCCAGTTTGGCGGGCTTTCTTATACTTTATGGGATAAAAAGCTACTTTAACTATCATATCTTTGAGTTAATCCAAATAGACTGTTCCGTTCAACTATTATATCTCCAATTGTTGCATGAATAAGCCCATTCTCTTTGCAAGTTCAAACGGCTCTACCATCGTCCAAAGAACTCAGGGTGTGTGGCTGTGTTTTTTGGACGGGGGCTTTCATATGAAGGCATGTGAATCGAGCTTCATTTCCTGTTTGTTTGTTTTTTGATATACTGTACAAATGGAAGTATTCAACATGATAGAGCATAAAACGTTTCTTTATCATAATTGAAGGTGTTAATGATGGATAAAAATTGGACGACTATTGAAACGCTTCGGCAAACAAGGCATGATTGGCTGAATAGAATTCAAATCATAAAAGGGAATTTGGAGTTGAATCGAATTGATCGCGTCAAAGGCTTTATTGATGAGATCATCATTGAGACCCAAAATGAAGCAAGGCTCTCTAGTTTGAATTTGCCAAAGTTCAGCGAGTTGCTGTTGACGTCGAACTGGAGTAATTCAACATTTCATAGTGAATTTGAAATTATCGATGTTTTTGCGGGCTCAACTGAGTTGGACGAGTTGATGTCTCGTTGGACGTACGATTACTTTAAAGTTTTAGAAAAGAATCTGGATCCTTTTGGAGAAAATGTACTGGCTATCTCCATGTGTAAAAAAGAGATAAGCGATATGCGTTGTTCTTTCCATTTGCAGGGCCGATTCAATGACCAATCCGCAGTGGTCGAATTTTTACAGAAATCTTTAACGGCGGAACAATCAATTGAAATGCGTCTTTGTAATGAGGATGAATTATTCTTTAAGATGGATATTAAGTTTTAGAGAAGTATACAGCAAGAAATGACTTGCAGAAAACAAGGAAGTGATAGCATGTTTGTCGATCAAACGAAAGTCTATATAAAAGGCGGAGATGGTGGTAACGGAATCGTTGCTTATCGTCGTGAGAAGTTCATACCAAAAGGCGGACCTGCCGGCGGAGACGGTGGCAATGGAGCGAACGTCGTATTTGAAGTGGAAGAAGGTTTGCGGACGTTGATGGATTTCCGTTACCAACGTCACTTCAAAGCCCCTCGTGGTGAACATGGCATGTCCAAAAACATGCATGGTGCAGCTGCGAAAGATATGGTCGTTAAAGTACCACCTGGTACAGTTGTCATTGATGAAAAAACGAAGGAAGTCATTGCTGACTTAGTTGAACACGGACAACGTGCCATTATCGCTAAAGGTGGCCGTGGTGGCCGTGGGAATTCCCGTTTTGCAACACCGGCCAATCCGGCTCCGGAAATTGCTGAAAATGGTGAACCAGGACAAGAACGCGATATAATCATGGAACTGAAATTATTAGCAGATGTAGGCTTAGTAGGATTCCCGAGTGTTGGTAAATCCACTTTGCTTTCTGTCGTATCAGCAGCTCGACCAAAAATTGCTGAATATCATTTCACGACGATCGTGCCGAATCTTGGAATGGTTGAAACGGAAGATCACCGCAGTTTCGTCATGGCCGATTTGCCAGGACTAATTGAGGGAGCATCTGAAGGAGTGGGACTTGGACACCAATTCTTACGTCATATTGAAAGAACAAGAGTCATCGTTCATGTGATTGATATGTCTGGTCTTGAAGGCAGAGATCCGTATGAAGACTACCTGACAATCAATAAAGAGCTTGAAGAGTACAATCTTCGTTTGACTGAACGCCCGCAAATCATCGTAGCCAGTAAAATGGATATGCCTGATTCGGCAGATAATTTAGTGGCATTCAAAGAAAAGCTTGAAGAGGATTTCCCGGTCTTCCCGGTTTCCGCTGTTACACGTGAAGGAATTCGTGAACTTCTTTATGCAATTGCTGATAAAATCGAACAAACGCCTGAATTCCCGCTTGATCATGAAGAAGAGAATACAGGGGTTCACCGTGTGCTTTATAAACATACAGCACTTTCAGATGAATTTGAAATTGAACGTGAATCGGATGGTAGCTTTGCTGTTAAAGGCTTCAAGATTGAACGTCTATTCAAAATGACGGACTTCACTCGTGAAGAATCCATCAAGCGTTTCGCAAGACAACTTCGCTCATTCGGAGTCGATGAAGGACTTCGTCAAAAAGGTGCGAAACACGGAGATATCGTTCGTATCCTTGAATATGAGTTTGAATTTATTGATTGATAAATAGTAAAGACCATGGTGGTAGGCAAAAGGAGCGTGCGGACTTTGAATAAGGCCGATCAGAAATTCTTCCTCGTTCGAGAGGATGTCCTTCCCGAAGCAATGAAAAAAACGCTGGATGCTAAAGAAATGATTGAACGGGGAAAAGCAGAATCTGTCTGGGAAGCGGTACAAAAAGTGGATCTGAGCAGAAGTGCCTTTTACAAATATCGGGACACGGTTTTTCCGTTCCATACGATTGTCAAAGAGAAGCTGATTACCTTGTTCTTTTACCTCGAAGACCGTTCTGGGACCCTATCGGAGCTCTTACGACTGGTCGCCTCATCTGGCTGCAACATCATGACGATTCATCAAACGATTCCCTTGCAAGGTCGTGCCAATGTCACTCTTTCGCTCAATACGAGCGGGATGACATTGGATATTGAGGACCTTTTAACAAGATTGCGTAAAATGGAATTCGTCGAAAGAGTCGAAATCCTTGGGAATGGCGCGTGAAAAACAGCCTGTACAGTTTAATTGTACAGGCTGTTTTTTTATGTGGACTACTGAAGATTAACTATTGTAATAAATCTGAAAATGGCATAACATAAACAGTAGATTTTCCGTGAAAAGAGGATGATAATATGACATCAAAAATAGCATTTCTTGGACCAAAAGCAACGTTCACGGATTTAGCTGTTTCTCGACTGTTTCCCCACCATAGTAAATTCCCCATGAATACCATACCAGACAGTCTCGATGCTGTCCGTGACGGGGAAGTGAATCATGCGCTGGTCCCAATCGAGAATGCACTGGAAGGTTCGGTAAATATAACCATGGATTACTTGGTCCATGAAGTGACGCTTCCAATCAAAGGGGAAATCACGATTCCCATCCAGCAGCATTACATGGTGCACCCTAATCAGGCTTACCCTGACTTTAAACCGGACATGGTCTATTCCCACTCGCATGCTATCGCCCAATGCCGTAAATTTTTACATAAAGATTTAAGTGGCATTTCGTTTGAATATGTTACATCGACGGCAGCAGCCGCCAAGAAGGTGATGGAGAATCCGGATGCCAAGATTGCTGCCATCGCCAATGAAACGGCAGCGGAGGAGTATGGCTTGACGATTCTCAACCGGAATATCCATGACTATGAACATAACCATACTAAATTCATCGTCGTCTCTAACGATGATATCGACTTCAGTGGACATCTGGCTAACGAAGGAATCAGTAAAACGACACTGATGATCCAGTTGCCAGCCGATCATTCAGGACAACTCCATCAAGTTCTTTCTGCCTTCTCATGGAGGAAACTGAACCTTTCCAAAATAGAATCTCGACCGATGAAAACGGGATTAGGAAATTATTTTTTCATTATCGATATCGAAATGGCACTTGATGAAGTACTCATTCCGGGAGCCATTTCCGAACTTGAGGCCCTAGGATGCACGGTTTCAGTAATGGGAAGTTACCCATGCTTTACGGTCCAAAATGGAGTGGCGCATCGATAAGAACAGATGTAGACAGAAGGAAACACAGTTAAATGGTCTTTAAAGTACATTCCAAAAAAATCTCCTTGGATAAAAGGTCCAAGGAGATTTTTTTAGGAGGCCTTGAATCTTAGAAAAATAGGGAGTGACTCATTGTTCTGCCTTTTTTAAAGAACGTAAAGCTATTAAGCCCATATAATAGGATTTAATAGGGTTAATTATGAAGTGGGTTGGGAGAAATACATACCAAGAGGTAAACCAGATTTATCGTTACAATATCCTCTTACAGAATTTAGATGTAAAAGACTGAAAAAGATGAAAGAGGGGATGGGAGATGTGCGGTAAAGATGAGTAATGAGTTCAAAGAAACGTTCGGATCTTGGCTGCAAGCCATCGGAACGGTTTTATCGGCCATCGCCAATACACCATCCCTCGTATCGGATTATGACTCAGCAAATAACTTGGATATAGTGGGAAACACGCTCCAGGGAACAGGCAATGCTTTAATTGCCGATGGAGAGGAAGCATTTACACTAGATCAAATTGGAAGCGCAGTTCAGGCCGTCGGAAATTCGACGGTCATTACTGGATTGATTGGTACTTTTTCTGATGACACGAACGATTTGTTGATTATAGACGGAAATTTCATTCAGGCTTTAGGTGGTGGCGTATCTGCGGCGGATATCACCGAAAACTCACCAGCAGAAGGGCTGAATATAGTTGGAAATCTATTGCAGCTAATCGGTAATTCATTACAGGCGCTATCAGGGATTATTGAACTGAAAAGAGAAGATACGGATCCAAGCCTAGAAAGCCAAGGAAATGGGAGTCAAGGGAATGGAAATTCAGGGAACGGAAACAAAGGAAACGGGAATCAAGGGTACGGAAAACAAGGGAACGGAAACAAAGGAAACGGGAATCAAGGGTACGGATCACAAGGATATGGGGGTTCAGGGTACGGAATGCAAGGGTATGGGAATTTAGGATATGGGAGCCAAGGATACGGGTCACAAGGGAATGGGAACCAAGACGACGATGGTGGTGGATTAGATCCGCAAACGATACAGACGTTAGGAAGTTGGATTCAAGCGATAGGGGCCGTCCTCACCCTGATTGCTCAGTTAATAAGTAATGAAGAGGGGGAGAGTGGAGATGAAGGCGGAAACGAGAGCGAATCATAAAAAAATGTACCCTTCAAAAGCGATTGCTTCGAAGGGTATTTTTCTAGTTAACTAAAATTCCGGCCTTATTCAATGCTTCTTCTGCTTCATCGAGAAGGTCTTCTGAAGCGGCGCTAATGGTATGAAGATGAATGCCGCTCGTCAGTTCTGATAGTAAAGTGGCCTTTGTTTCAGTGACTTTTGAAAGGAATGACTCCACTTCCTTCCGATTGCTGACCATGATGGAGGCCGTTATGTCGCCGTATATGGGATGCTCTACTTTAACGTCTTTGACCGTTATACCGATGTCGACAAGGAGAAATAATTCTTCTTGGGCCCGAGTGGGATCGTGTTGGCAAGCAACGGTCCGTTCCGGATTTTGTCTAGTTTCGGTTTGCAAGTATATATACCCCTGGCTAGTGGCGATAATCGGCTCATTCCTTGCTTTTAGAAGGGTGATGTCACCGACGATGACCTGACGGCTGACATTTGTTATCTGGGAGAGTTCGCTACCGGTAATAGGCTGTGAACTTGTTTGCAGGATATGTAAGAGTTTCGTCCTTCTTTCTTCACCTAATAATTTCTTTTTTTGCATGATTCTCACCTCGTTATGTACAAATAGTTTAACATAAAATCAAGGATACGATCGAATGAAACCTAATCATATAGCGAGTGAAGGAGTTAAATGTTTCGTAAAGGTTAATGGAGTCGCAAAAAAGAGAGGGGTGTAAAGAATCCCCCTCTTTCCTGTGAAATTAAAGATTGCTTGCATTAAATGTCTTGCCCCCGTTCATATCTCCGGATTGGAATCCTTTATTAAACCAGCGCTTTCGCTGCTCGGAAGTACCATGCGTAAAGCTGTCCGGAACAACATACCCTTGAGATTTCTTTTGTATGGTATCATCACCAACTCCGCTGGCTGCATTCAGGGCTTCTTCAAGATCACCTTCCTCAAGCAGGTTCTCCCCTTGGGCGTGATGGGCCCATACCCCTGCTAAATAATCCGCTTGAAGTTCTAGCCGGACGGAATATTTATTATATTCGTTTTTGCTGACTTTCGATCGATCTGGCATTTCCTTTTGAGTCGTACCTAAAAGGGTCTGAACATGATGACCCACTTCATGGGCAATGACATAAGCCATCGCAAAATCACCGGGTGCCTGGAATTCATCTCGTAGCTCCTGATAGAAGCTTAAATCAATATAAAGTTTCATATCACCAGGGCAATAAAAGGGTCCTACTGAAGATCCTGCCGTCCCGCAGGCTGAATCAACGCTACCTGTATATAAAACTAGGGTAGGCTCTTTATATTCCAATCCTTGCTTACGAAACTCTTGTGACCATACCCGCTCCGTATCTCCGAGGACGACGGAAACAAATTCTGCGAGCTCTTTCTCTTGGTCGGTTTCCTCATAAGTTCCATTGTTATTCGTATCATTGGAGCCTAAGCTATTCAGAAGATCATTCGGATTGCCACCTAGAAACATCACAATCAAAACGACGACGATGCCAAAGCCGCCACCAATACCGGCGATGCTCTTACCACCCATTCCTCTTCTATCCTCAACGTTCGAACTTTTTTGTCTTCCTTTCCATTTCATGAGAATGACCTCCTATATTGCTGGTTTTTATGTAAGTTAGACACCTTTAGGGCATTTTATAAAACTTATACCCGAAGTTGTTGCGGTTTAGACAAGCGAGTTGTTTTTAAGTATTGTTTAAACAGTTGGCTTCCATTCATAAATAGGTCTCTTCATGCATAAGTTTTCATGATAAATAATAATAGCAATTTACCCACTACATCATAGTATATATGGACATATGCACAGGAGGGGTTATCAGCGTGAAAATTCATATAGTCCAAAAAGGCGATACGCTTTGGAAGCTCGCAAAAAAATATGGCGTCAGTTATGAACAACTGAAAAAATCAAATTCTCAGTTAAGTAATCCGGATATGATGATGCCAGGAATGAAAATCAATATACCTGGAAATACATCTGGAATGATAAAAAAAGAAATGGGTTCACCTCAAGTGAACTATCAATCAAAGGAAACTCAGATTCAACCGATGCAAATGAAAGAACAGCAAATTAAGCAACAACCCGTGATCAAAGAACAGCAAAAGTATCAACCACCAGTAAAGGAAAAACAAATAGTCCAACAGCCAGTGATTAAAGAATATCAACAACCTAAACCTATAATAAAAGAATATCAACAGCCAGTTATTAAGGAAAAGGAAATCGTTGTCCAGAAAGAGGTTCAAGTACCTACACCAGTTATTCCAGAAATAGATATCAATAATTATTATATGGTCAATATGACAAACATGAGCGTGCAGAAACCACCTACGCCACCAGCTCCACCGAAAAAAGTGGAACCGGTCGTAGAGAAAAAGGTGGAGAAACCGGTAAAGAAAAAAGCGAAAAAGAAGCCGGTTGTCCAGGAAATATGTGAACCGATGGATGATTGTATTCCTATCACACCAATCATGCCTGGAAGCGGTTTTTGTATCGATCCACCACCTTGGGCGCATATGCCGGTGCAGGGAATCCAAGGTGTAAATGATTATCAGGGAACTTATCAAGGTGTCCAAGGAATGCAAGGATATCAAATGATGGAAGAGAGTTCAGACGTATGGGGAGAATCTTCTGATATGTATATGATGAACCAAAATAACATTCAAGGAGCCGGCAATAATCAGGCTGGACAGCAATATTATCCATACCAAGCTTCAGCTCCAGTCCCTCACCATATGTATGGCGGACCATCCCAACAAGTTGCGGGATCTTTCATGAAACATGAAGAGTCATCTTCTGAATCATCATCATCATCAGAAGACCAGAAGTTCCAAGTTTATCCTCAGCAGTCGTATAACATGCCCATCATGCAAGCGGAAGAGGATTGTGGCTGCAACAAGGGTGTGCTAGGAACATATGGGCCGGAGAAGGGAGTCAAAGGTAAATACTCTGCTGCTGACGAAATACAAAGTCAAGCACATCATCATCCTGATTATCATCAATTTCATAAAGGCAGACCTCAACAGCAATACTCTGGAGCCTTTGCAGAAGCAAGTTTCCAAAGCCTAATGGGTGAGGGCCAGCAACAACCAATCCAATATGAAGAAGAATCCTTGGATGAAATCCAAGTTCAAGATTTTCAATTAGGGCAATTACCAGGAGGCATGATGGGCAATCAGCCAGGCAACCAAATGGGAGGCATGATGGGCAATCAGCCAGGCAACCAAATGGGAGGCATGATGGGTAACCAACCAGGCAACCAAATGGGAAATATGATGGGCAATCAGCCAGGCAACCAAATGGGAAATATGATGGGCAATCAGCCGGGCAACCAAATGGGAGGCATGATGGGCAATCAGCCAGGCAACCAAATGGGAAATATGATGGGCAATCAGCCAGGCAACCAAATGGGAAATATGATGGGCAATCAGCCGGGCAACCAAATGGGAGGCAT
>NZ_JBIWCW010000001.1:0-33893 GCF_044761665.1 Peribacillus sp. NPDC097295 | reverse complement strand
GATGGGCAATCAGCCGGGCAACCAAATGGGAGGCATGATGGGCAATCAGCCAGGCAACCAAATGGGAGGCATGATGGGCAATCAGCCAGGCAACCAAATGGGAGGCATGATGGGCAACTACCCTGTTAACCAAATGGGAAATATGATGGGCAATCAGCCGGGCAACCAAATGGGAGGCATGATGGGGGGCCAACCAGGTATGATGCCGGGGCAATTTGGCGGACAGCCAGGAATGATGCGAGGACAGCTTGGGGGTCATCCTGAAGCGATGATGCCAGGACAAATGGGTGGTCAACCAGGTCAATTTGGGGGCGTTCAAGCACCTGAGACATTCGGAATGCCAACCTACGCGGATGAAAGTGATGACTACTAACTACCAGGGGGACAGTGTTTTTCACACTCGTCTCCTCTCTTATTTAAACCGCGAGCCAAAGACCATCCACTATCTTCAAAGCAACGTCTATTTAATTACATTCAAGAAAAATCCTCCCCTCATTCTTAAAGGGTTCGACAGTTTCGAAAAGTGGGATCGACAAAGGGAATTGACTTCTTTGCTAAGTCAAAGGGGCTTTAATCAAACGTACCATATTCATCAGAAATTAATGCCTTTCAAATTTAAAGGGAAATGGTATGGCAGTATGGACTATATCCCTCCTAGTAAGAAAAAGTTTCGGTTTTCCAATTCCAAAGACCGTTTGCAGGGTATTCAATTGCTGGAAAAGTTTCACGATGCTACAGAAAAGCTTCCCATCACTGCTCCAGTATTTAATCAATACAAAAAATGGAAAGAACGGTTAGAGTTGTTTAAAAAGAACATTTCTTATACACGGCAATATGTTGCCGACGATATCATCAATGAATGGGTAAGGTGGGGTGAATGGTCCTTGGATGGTTTTGAAAAAAACCAATCTAAATGGAGTAAGGAAAAAATGGTCATCATTCACGGGGACTGTGCCCACCATAATTTTTTGCGGAGAGAAGATGGGAGCCTTGCATTAATTGACTTCGATTTAATGGCGAAGGCACCACGCTGCATTGATTATTTACAGTATGCGAATCGGATTTCACATCATCTTGATGATCCAGCAAACATGATATGGGAAGTTCCACAGTTGAAAAAATATCAGAAAGACCGCACTTTTCTTTATGCATTGACTTTCCCTACTGATATATTTCGTGAGTGGAACCGGAATAATAAAAGTTCATCCCAATTTCATTCTGTGTGGAAAATGACGGTAGAGGGGTTTTCCAAGCGGATGGAGATGAACGAAAAGTTGGCGGACATGATTTCCAAAAGGTAAATCGTAGCTATATTGGGCGTAACTAACAGATTGAAACACCTTCTAAACACCCATGCTAAATACGAGCGAGAGGATAGGCTCAATTTAGCAAGGGGGGATTGTTGGTGCAAAAAAGTAAATGGGCACTGCCGCTTTGCACGGTTTTCTTTGTAGGTTTGGTGGGCTGTGGCAATAATGATACGGCGGAAGACCCCATTGACGCCGGGTACCACAAAACGGAAAAAAACGCACTGGTTCGCCAAATAAATATGCATAATACAGAAGAGAACCTGTATGGCAAAGATGATGCATACAGTAAGCGTAATCGAAATTATCATGGTCACGAAAGCAAACCAATCCGAACTAAATCATCCTATTACAATTCGTATGAAGGTGCTTTAGTCGATCATGTGGATATTATTGCAAATCGTGTGGAAGATGTCATCGATGCCCGAGCCATCGTCATGAAAGATGAAATGTTAGTGGCTCTATTGCTAGATGATTATAATCAGGCATCAGCGATCAAAGAAGAGGTTTGGAATCAAGTCAAGCCTTATACAGAAGGCAGGACCCTTTATGTAACGACTGATGAAGGTGTATACTTTCGGACCATGACCCTCGATAATAACCTTAGGGACGGGGGTACAAAAGAATTAATTGTCCTCGATGCTAACGACATGTTCGATAACCTTGATATTCATGAAGATCATATTAAATGAATATGTGAAGCTGACTTCAAATGGAGTCAGTTTTTTTATTTGAAAAGGTTGCTGGAAATTGCGATTTATTTCTGGTTAATAATCTGTTTTCAGGTCAAACTATGTAAAAAGTAAACGCCTTGAGAGGTGATCTTAGTGATTAAACAACTTAAAATTCAGTTTTTCTTCGCCTTGCTCGTCATTCCATATTGTTTGACGGCTTTTGCCGAGGAAGCAAAACAACAGGAAAATGAGCCGATTGAACAAAAGGTCATTCTTCAGCGATTATATCTTGATGGGGAATTAAGTGAAGAAAAGTTAACGGAGAAAATATGGACCATGGAAGATTTTTGGTCGAAATATCAAGGATGGAATGTGGTCAATCAAAATGAAGATCACATTGTATTGAATAAAACAGAAAATGATATATCACCGCTACTCAAAGCGAACGGTTATCTAGGAATGAAAGAGGATGGGACATTGTCCATTTTTATCGGGAGACCGGAACATGCCAAAATCATTCATACCTTTTATCAATTGGATGTAGGGAAGTTGGAAGTATATAAGCAGGAAGAATTGCAAAAAGGCATCCCAATCGTCAATAAGGATCAATATAAACAGCTCATTAAAGAATATGAACCATATTCGATTAATTAGGACGGGGAATAGGCCCGTCCTTTTTGTTTGGATTGAAGAATTGGAGAACGGATGGTAAACAACCGGTAAATAGTTATGAAGTTGCAGGGGGTGGAATATATTGATTATGGTTTGTTCGATCTATATGGTATGGGAGGGGCACATCACCAATTACTAAATAACTTTTAATGAACTTCCATCCTCTTTTATGATAAAATGAGAGGTACAGCAAAATCAGGGAGAGAATTAATTTGTATGATTATATAAAAGGCACGGTCGATTATATTGGACCTGAATACATAGTCGTGGATAATGGTGGGATCGGATATCAAGTGCTGACTCCGAACCCTTTTATTTTTTCCGCCCAATTCAAGAAAGAGATTCAAGTTTTTCTTTATCATTATGTACGTGAAGATATGATTGCATTGTACGGATTTCAGACACGTCAGGAAAAGGCGTTGTTCACGAAATTATTGAATGTGACGGGAATCGGGCCGAAAGGGGCTCTTGCTATACTGGCATCGGGTCAGGTAGATCAGGTTGTGCAAGCCATTGAGAATGAGGATGAAACATTCTTGGTGAAATTCCCTGGAGTAGGGAAGAAGACGGCGCGCCAAATGATTCTTGACTTAAAAGGGAAGCTTGAGAATATCATCCCGGATGCCTTCCCGAACTTGTTTAATGAAGGGGTTCCATCGCCAATCAATCAAACTGGGTATGCTGAAGAGCTGGATGAAGCGATTCTGGCCTTGAAGGCCCTTGGTTATTCGGAAAAAGAAATACAGAAGGTCGCGAAAAAACTGCAAGTGGAAGAAATGACAACCGAGCAATACATTAAGAAAGCATTGCAAATGATGTTAAGATAAGGAGTGGCGCAATGGAGGAGAGAGTTTTCAATCAGGAAGCCGATCTGAACGAACTATCCTTTGAACAAAGCCTGCGACCGCAAAACTTAAAGCAATATATTGGACAGGATAAAGTGAAGGCGAATTTGAGTGTATACATCGAAGCGGCAAGGATGCGCGAAGAAACGCTTGATCATGTGCTTTTATATGGACCGCCTGGACTTGGTAAGACGACGCTTGCCGTCATCATCGCTAACGAAATGGGCGTGAATATACGCACCACTTCCGGACCTGCCATTGAGAGGCCAGGAGATTTGGCAGCCATCTTAAGTGCGCTTGAACCGGGTGATGTATTATTCATTGATGAGATACATCGTTTACCTCGTGTCGTTGAAGAAGTGCTTTATCCAGCCATGGAGGATTTCTGTCTGGATATCGTGGTCGGAAAGGGACCGGAGGCTCGGTCAATAAGGATTGACCTGCCGCCATTCACACTCGTTGGTGCAACAACACGGGCTGGTTCCCTTTCGGCGCCCTTAAGAGACAGATTTGGCGTCTTGAGCCGTTTGGAATATTACACGGAACATCATCTGACCGACATCGTCCTCCGTACGGCCCAAATCATGGATACGGAAATGGATGACCAGGCAGCCGGTGAGATTGCGAGAAGGTCTCGGGGAACACCTAGGATCGCTAACCGTCTTTTACGACGTGTAAGAGATTTTGCCCAGGTCCGTGGTGATGGCACGATTACGACGGAACTGGCAGATTATGCATTGGAGTTAATGCAGGTGGACCGTTTAGGACTTGATCATATTGACCATAAATTACTTAAAGGCATCATCGAAAAGTTTCGTGGAGGTCCTGTGGGATTGGAGACGATTGCAGCTACGATTGGGGAGGAAGCGCATACGATTGAAGATGTGTATGAACCCTATTTACTGCAGGTCGGTTTCTTGCAACGGACCCCTCGTGGACGGATTGCCACCCCACTTGTTTATGAGCATTTCGGGATGGAGATGCCTGAGAGATGAATGTACCTAAAACCGTCATGACCTTAGGTGTGATCATTTTTGTGATTGGATTTGCGATGAAGTATATCCAGCTTGGCAGACTGCCGGGAGATATCTTCTTTAAAAAGGGGAATACGACTTTTTATTTTCCTATCGTGACCTCGATCATTGTCAGCATCGTGCTGTCAGCTATTTTTTATCTAATTAGCCGTTTTAAATAAATTACTTCATGATAGACAAGTAAGGAAGTGGAACAGATGAAATTAGAAGAATTTGATTTTCATTTACCGGAGGAATTGATTGCCCAGGTTCCTCTCGAAGACAGAGAAGCTAGTAGATTGATGGTATTGGACAAGGAAACGGGCGAACTTCAACATGATGTGTTCAGTTCCATTACGGAATATGTGAAACCGGGTGACTGCCTTGTATTGAATGATACGAAGGTGCTCCCAGCGAGACTTTATGGTAGTAAAGAGGAAACAGGCGGGAAAATCGAAGTTCTCTTGCTAAAACAAGAAAGTGACGATGTTTGGGAAACGCTTGTTAAGCCTGCGAAACGAATTAAAGTGGGCTCGACCGTCGTGTTTGGGGATGGTAAGCTAAAGGCTGTCTGCACAGGTATCCTTGATCATGGTGGACGGATTATGAAATTCCATTATGAAGGCATTTTTTATGAGATTTTGGAAGAGCTTGGCGAAATGCCGTTACCTCCTTACATTAAAGAACAGCTTGACGACCAGGACCGCTACCAGACCGTTTTTGCACGTGAACGCGGTTCTGCAGCAGCACCTACGGCTGGACTGCACTTCACGGAGCACTTGCTTGAAAAGCTGAAGGACATGGGTGTTCATATCGCTTTCATTACCCTTCACGTCGGGCTGGGAACATTCCGCCCTGTGAGTGTGGACGATATTGACAATCATGAAATGCATTCGGAATTTTACCAAATGACCGAGGGCACAGCGCGTTTATTGAATGAAGTGAGGGAGAGCGGTGGAAGAATTATCACTGTTGGCACGACTTCGACGAGAACGCTAGAAACGATTGCTTCCCGTAATGACGGGGTGTTCAAAGAAGAAAATGGCTGGACAAGCATTTTCATATATCCTGGATATGAATTCAAGGGGATCGACGCGATGATCACGAATTTCCATCTGCCAAAATCAACGTTAATCATGTTGATCTCTGCACTTGCAGGCAGGGAAAATGTTCTTCATGCCTATGAAACGGCAGTGGAAAAAAAATACAGGTTCTTTAGTTTTGGAGATGCGATGTTAATCAAGTAATATAAAGAGTGATAGGCTCTTGAAGGGAGTTATTGCGTTGACTGCAATACGATATGAGTTAATCAAAACATGTAAACAGACTGGGGCACGGCTAGGCCGCGTTCATACACCACACGGTACTTTCGAGACACCCGCATTCATGCCGGTTGGAACGATGGCTACTGTCAAAACGATGTCACCAGAAGAATTGAAACAAATGGGTGCAGGCATCATACTTAGCAATACGTATCATTTATGGCTGCGTCCAGGTCATGAAATCATTAAAGAAGCTGGTGGACTGCATAAGTTCATGAACTGGGATCGTGCGATATTAACCGATTCTGGTGGTTTTCAGGTGTTCTCTCTAAGTAAGTTTCGTCAAATTGAGGAAGAGGGAGTTCATTTCAGAAACCATATTAATGGTGATAAATTATTTTTATCTCCTGAAAAGGCTATGGAAATCCAAAATGCACTAGGTTCAGATATCATGATGGCATTCGATGAGTGTCCACCATTCCCGGCTACTGAAGAGTATATGAAGAAGTCGGTTGAACGAACTTCACGCTGGGCAGAACGTTGCTTGAATGCTCACGAACGTCCTAATGATCAAGGCTTGTTTGGTATCGTTCAGGGTGGGGAATTCGAACATCTTCGTAAACAGAGTGCAAAAGACCTTGTTTCCCTTGATTTCCCGGGGTATGCTATTGGTGGTTTATCAGTAGGTGAACCTAAGGATATCATGAACAGGGTACTTGAGTTCACTAGTCCATTACTGCCAACGAACAAGCCTCGTTACTTAATGGGGGTTGGGTCACCCGATTCATTGATTGACGGCGCAATCCGCGGTGTTGATATGTTTGACTGTGTATTGCCAACACGAATAGCCCGTAATGGTACGTTGATGACAAGTACGGGCCGCTTAGTGGTGAAAAATGCGAAGTATGCACGTGATTTTGGCCCTATCGATGAAAATTGCGATTGCCATGTTTGTAAGAATTATAGCCGGGCATACATTCGCCACTTAATTAAATGTGAAGAAACATATGGTATTCGTTTGACGACTTACCACAATCTTCATTTTCTGTTAAACTTGATGGAACAGGTCAGACAAGCTATCCGAGAAGATCGCCTTGGAGACTTTAGGGAAGAGTTTTTCGAACAATATGGTTTCAATGAACCAAATGCGAAAAACTTCTAATTCCATAAATACTTTTAAAAATGAAAGGAGTGAATATAAATGGGTGGTTTAACACAATTACTTCCGTTAATCTTAATGTTCGTATTGTTCTATTTCCTACTTATCCGTCCGCAACAAAAACGCGCCAAGACTACACGTAACATGCAAGAGAGCTTGAAAAAAGGCGATAAGGTTGCTACTATCGGTGGAATGCATGGAACAATCGATGCAATCGATGAGTTGAAAATCGTTATTAAATCTACAGACGGTTCAAAATTAACTTTTGACCGTGCAGCAATCCGTGAAATTACGGAAAGCGCACCAGCTAGAGAAGTACAGTTATAAGACAGACGAAAACCGAGCCTTGTGCCCGGTTTTTTTTTATTTTAATTTGTTCGTGATTCTGAACTCATATTTACCCCCAGTACGCCACCCATCATGGCAGTAATGACAAAGCAGCCATAATAAATCCACTGTTTCATGGTGAAAAGGGCATCATGCCCCAAATATTGAAAAAGGAACACGACTAAAAGATACAATAAGCCCGTACTACCACCTAAAAATAATCCCTGTTTCTGACCTTTTCCCCCTGAAATAAAACCACCAATGAACAATGAGATAAAGGATACGATCATGATTACGTATGTCAGGGATGATTCCGTCAATGAAGTGAAACGAAGAAGAATGGAAAATAGAAAACTTGCAATCACAGCTATGGCAAAGATGGAGCCGACGCCATAGAGTACGGCGACACTCATTTTTTTTGTTTCGATGATTATTCCCCCTTTTTAAAAGGCTGGATCAACTAGCCTGTTGATGTGTTTGTACAAGCATATTCCACTTTTATGCACATTAGACCAGCTTTAGGGAACCTTCAGGGGATTTTTTAAAAAAATAGAGTAATTACTCGACAAGCCAGCCATGATAAAGGTGAAGGAAGTGCTTTACTATGGAAGATTATTTAAGCAGTGGGTTAAGAACCTTATTTGTTTATTTATTCATTTTGCTCCTTTTTAGGTTGATGGGAAAACGAGAGGTCGGGGAACTTAGCATCCTGGATTTAGTGGTATCGATCATGATAGGAGACATTGCTGTATTGGTACTAGAGGAAAATGATAAGCCATTTTTAAAAACGATTTTTCCTATGTTCGTCCTGGCGATGGTTCAAATCATGTTAGCTTTTTTCTCATTGAAGAGTGTAAAGTTCCGTTATCTCATGGATGGTCGACCACAAATCATCATCAACCAAGGGAAAATAGATGAGAAAGTAATGAGAAGTCAACGGTATAATTTTAATGATTTGTTGACACAGCTTCGCGAACAGGGTATCAGTGATTTAAATGAGGTGCAATTTGCAATACTTGAATCTTCAGGCAAGCTCTCCGTAATTAGAAAAAGCCAAGGTAAAAAGTCAAAAACTATAGAAACTCCTTACCCGCTTGTCATCGACGGACAGATACAGGAAAAAAACCTAGCGTACATAGGGAAAGATAAATACTGGCTTCTGCATCAGTTGAAAAAGCATGGAAACCTAAAGTTAAATGAAGTCTCGATTTGCGGGTTCATTAATGGTCAAATCTATATTGATAAGAAAGAAATACAGAAATAACCAAGGCAACTTGGTTATTTTCTATTTCCACGCAAACTTCGCTAAAAAACCTCCGATGAGAGGGATGCGAATCAAATCCGCTTTCTTTATGCTGCCCGTGAATAACATGAAAAAGACGAAGAGAATGAACAAGACAAAAACTGAGAGCAATAACCGCGATCCTAATGGCTGAGAGGCAAGTGGGAATTCGTAGATATAATAACCCCCAAAGCCGGAAACTAAAGCAATCACTAAAGACAGCATATAGCTCCGGAAATGGAGTGTAAAAGGTACGACTTTTAAAACGGTGGAAAAATGAAGGAAAGTAACGAGCATGGATCCGACTGCTATCCCGATTGCCGCTCCCATGATACCGAAGTTTTCCTTTGACGCCAGGAACCAGATGACGGCAATCTTAATGATGTTTCCAGCCAAGCTATTAAACATGGCGGCTTTCGCAAGGTCGAGAGCTTGCAACATAGACTGCAGTGGGTATTGAAAATAGAAAAGGATGAAAAAAGGTGCTAGAAACTTAATGAATACAGTTGCATGAGAAGAACCATACATCACTTGTAAAATCGGTTCCGCAAAGATGAAGAGTGTGACGACAGATAAACAACCAGTAATGAAGGTGATTTTCAATGCTTGCTGAAGCCGGTGTTCCACCAGCAGATAATTTCCTGTTGTCCGGGCTTCACTCACTGCAGGTACAAGGGCTGTAGCCAATGAAGACGTTACAAAGGAAGGGAGCATGAGAAGGGGCAAGGCATAACCTGTCAGCTCACCGTATTGGCTGGTTGCCGCAGCAGCGGTCACGCCGGCAAGGGCTAAACTTTGAGCAACAACGATCGGTTCCAAAAACCAGGAAATCGATCCAATCATCCGGCTGCCAGTCGAGGGGAGGGCGATTCCCATCAAATCGACGAACGTGCTCTTTCCTGATTTAACATTTTTGAAGAACCCTTTCCGAAATGTAAAATGCTTCTTGAATTTAAAGCTTGTTAATAAGTACACGAGCGATACAAGCTCGCCGATAATCGAGGCAAGCATCGCCCCGGCTGCCGCATATTCAATTCCGTACGGTAAAAAGGCTTTTGTCAGAACAGCAATGAAGGTGATCCGAGCCACTTGCTCAATCACTTGTGAGAAAGCAAATGGTTTCATGTTTTGTTTTCCTTGGAAATAACCGCGCAGCACAGATGAGATGGCAATGATGGGAACGATAGGGGCAATTGCCATGAGTGGCCAAATCGTTCGTTCGTCCGTGAACAAGTGTTCGGAAAGAAATGGCGCTGACAGTAACATGGCCGGTGTGAATATCAAAGATAAACCAAACGTGCAGGACAAAGATACAACAAGAATCTTCTTGATTTTTCGTTCATCACCCCTGGCGTTGGCTTCTGCCACGTATTTAGATATGGCAATCGGCAAACCCAATTGAGTGATGTTGATAACAAGGAATAAGGTCGGCAGTGCCATCATATATAAACCAACGCCTTCTTCGCCGATGAAACGGGCGATGACAATGCGGTTGATGAATCCTAGAACCTTTGTGATCAGGCTTGCCATTAATAAAATCAGTGTCCCTTTTAAAAATTTAGACATTGAACTCCCTCCCTGCCTTCTCAAAAAAGCGGTTATACTATACAATTATCTATATGCTTGTACTTGGACAAAGCATGACAAAAGTGTTTGTGTTCTCTCAAATGATTGAATCTCTTCTAAAGAATGTACGCATCCAATTGAGAATCATTTTAATGGAGGCAAAGTGATGAAGAATAAAAGTCATCCGTATCAACGCTATTATTTAAAGGTTCGTCCATTCCTGAAAAGCAAATGTGAGGAGTTCGAAATGATTGGATTAGAGGCTGTCACGGAGGAGGACCTATGGAGTACATTAACTGACATGAAGTGGAAGCGACCCCAGGAAGGTGTTCACCTTCACGAATTAGTTGCTGACATCGTAACGTTTTCAAGCAATCAGTTCATGTCCTTTCAAATGGTTCAGGCTTACAAGTCACCCAATCTATTCGCGCCCCTCTCTGAAGACGAGTTAAAAGAGCTTTTGAAAGAATGAAAGTGATCTATATACTTAAATTGACAGCCGTTTGCAAATGAATCATAATAGATATGGTTATGCTTTTTTTGGAAAAAAGCATGAAGAACTGTGTCTTTTTTCTTAAGTTTAAGAAGCAAACGAGATTCTAAATGAAAAAGTAACAGTTATTTATACTCCAAGAACAGGCGTAATAAAGAAAGGGGCCTACTACATAATGGTAAAAAGAAGCAGAATCGTTGCGTTTTTTCTAATCGTTCTTTTGATTGCCGCAGCGATGGGAACGACTTCAAAAGGAATCCTGAAGGATATCAAGCTAGGACTTGACCTTCAAGGTGGATTTGAAGTGTTATACGAAGTTAAACCGCTTGCCGGGGAAAAAATCACCCAGGATGTTTTGAGCAGTACAGCTAGTGCGCTTGATCGGCGTGTCAATGTACTTGGGGTCAATGAACCTATCATTCAAATTGAAGGGGATGATCGGATCCGTGTTCAGCTAGCGGGTGTCCAAGACCAAAACAATGCCAGGGAAATTCTTTCGACTCAGGCAAAATTGTCTTTCCGTGATTACAATGATAAGGAAATGATGACGGGAGCTGACCTGAAAGAGGGCGGCGCCAAGCAGACGTTCCAGGAAAATAAGCCTGTCGTTGAAGTCACATTGAAAGATGCAAATAAGTTTAAAGAAATCACTCAGAAAATTTCCTCCATGGAAAGCCCGACAAATGTACTGGCTATCTGGTTGGATTTTGAAGAAGGAAAAGACTCCATTAAAAAAACAGATTCACAGGATAATATGATTTCTGCACCAGCTGTCAGTGAAGTCTTCAGTACCAATAAAGTATTCATAACTGGGGATTTTACGGTAGAAGAGGCGAAAGAGCTTGCAGGCTTATTGAACGCAGGAGCATTGCCTGTTGATTTAAAAGAAGTGTACTCCACTTCTGTCGGGGCACAGTTCGGTGAAGGGGCTTTGAATGATACCATATTTGCCGGAATCATCGGAATTGGTCTTGTCTTTATCTTTATGCTTGTGTATTATCGCTTCCCAGGTTTCATTGCGATTGTCACATTAAGCATTTACATTTTCTTGACGCTATTAGTCTTTGATTGGATGAATGCGGTTCTCACTTTACCTGGTATAGCGGCACTTGTACTTGGTGTTGGGATGGCTGTCGATGCCAATATCATTACCTATGAGCGAATCAGGGATGAGTTGAAATTGGGTCGATCCGTTAAGGCGGCTTACAAAGAAGGTACGAAAAACTCACTCGCCACGATTACGGATGCTAACTTGACGACATTATTGGCAGCGGCTGTATTATTCTTTTATGGGACAAGCTCAGTAAAAGGATTTGCAACTACGTTGATCATTTCCATTTTAATGAGTTTTGTTACAGCGGTATACGGTACCCGTCTATTCATGAGCTTATGGGTGAAAAGTGGGTTCCTGGACAAACGAAAATCATGGTTTGGCGTGAAGAAAAAGTACATTCACGATATATCCGAGAAAATAGATTTAATGGCACTTCCAACACGCTTTGATAACATCGATTTCGTAAAACATCGGAAAGTCTTTTATAGCATTTCAATCGGTATTACTCTCATCGGGATCATTTTCTTGTTCGTGTTTAAATTGAATCTTGGTATTGATTTTACAAGTGGTACCCGAATCGAAATTGCTTCAAAAGAGGCATTGACGACCGAACAGATTAAAACTGAAATAGAGAAGTTTGATATTGAAGCGAAGGATATCAGGCTTGCCGGTACAAATAACGAAAATGCTGTCGTTCGTACGGTCGGAGTTCTCGACAAACAGGAAATCGCTGAACTGAAGGATCACTTCAAGAAAGATTATGGTTCTGAACCGAATATCAGCACCGTATCTCCTACAGTCGGAAAAGAACTTGCTAAGAATGCCATGAAAGCCTTATTGATTGCATCACTTGGCATTATCCTTTATGTATCAGTGCGCTTTGAATGGCGAATGGCTATACCAGCTGTCTTAGCTCTAATACATGATGCATTCTTTATCATTACGATATTCAGTTTACTTCGTCTTGAAGTAGACATCACCTTCATTGCTGCAGTACTGACGATTGTTGGTTATTCCATCAATGATACCATTGTTACATTTGACCGTATCCGCGAAAACCTGCGCCATAGTCGCAAGATCAAAACAGTCGAAGAACTTGAGAATATTGTAAACATCAGTATAAGACAAACGTTGACGAGGTCGATCAATACGGTCTTGACTGTTCTTGTAACAGTGGTTGCGTTAGCTATATTTGGTAGTGAAGCCATTCGAAACTTCTCGATTGCTTTGTTCATCGGTTTAATATGTGGCGTATATTCGTCCCTATTAATTGCTTCTCAGCTCTGGCTCGATTTGAAGATCAAGGAACTGAAGAAAAAAGGGACCTTGGATACAGCAAAAGAAAAGAAACAAAGCATGGAAGGACAAGTTTAATAAGGAAGAGAAGGCTGGCATAGTGCCGGCCTTCTTTTTTTGAAAAAAGGAAATCAAAGACATATTTGAGTGTAAATAAAATTGAAACCATACTCGTGATTTTGTATAATAAATAGGTTAAGGGGTGATTGCATGTTAAAGCCAAAATCTCGGTGGAATGTGAAATCCGTCGATGAAAACAAAGTTGCTATTCTAGCCGAAGAACTTCATATCACACCTTTGGTTGCGACATTACTTGTGAATAGAGGCCTGGATACGATTGAAAGTGCCCGTTCATTTCTATTCGTAAAAAATCAAACTTTCCATGATCCGTTTTTAATGAAAGATATGGATAAAGCGGTATATAGAATAAGAGAAGCGATACAAAATAAAGAGAAAATCAGAATTTTTGGAGACTATGATGCCGATGGGGTCACATCTACTACCGTAATGATGACGACCTTGACTAAATTAGGGGCAGATGTCGATTTTTATATCCCGAATAGATTTACAGAAGGTTATGGACCGAACCCAATGGCTTTCCGTCTTGCGGCGGATCAGGGGATCAAGGTATTGATAACCGTCGATACAGGAATCTCTGCAGTCGAAGAAGCGAAGCTTGCACAAGAACTCGGCATGGATTATATTTTGACGGACCATCATGAACCGGGTCCCATCCTGCCTGAAGCCCTTGCCATCATTCATCCCAAGCTGGATGATAGTGCCTATCCCTTTAAAGATCTTGCAGGAGTGGGGGTTGCATTTAAACTGGCACATGCCCTCCTTGGTGAAATGCCCGAGGATTTGCTGGAAATTGCCGCCATCGGAACCATTGCTGATTTGGTCCCGTTACAAGGGGAGAACCGGCTGATTGCTGCAAAGGGAATCGAGCAGCTACGGATGACCAAACGTCCAGGGTTACTAGCTTTGATGAAAGTGGCGAATATTCAGCAGGAAGCACTGAACGAAGAATCAATTGGGTTTGGGATGGCACCTCGAATCAATGCTGTTGGACGCCTTGGAGATGCCGACCCGGCTGTCGATTTATTAATGTCGGATAGTCTGGAAGAGGCTACAGAGCTTGCTGTTGAAATTAACGACATCAACAAAGAGCGTCAAACGATGGTAGCGTCAATGGCTGAAGAAGCGATTCGGGAAGTGGAGGAAAACTACCCACCTGAGTCCAATGGTGTACTTATCATTGGAAGGGAAGGCTGGAATGCAGGGGTTGTCGGGATTGTAGCCTCCAAACTTGTTGAACGCTTTTATCGCCCAACGATCGTATTGAGTTTCGATCGGGAAAAGGGACTTGCCAAGGGATCGGCCCGGAGCATTGCTGGTTTCGATCTTTTCGAAAGCCTTTCTACTTGTCGGGAAATATTGCCGCATTTTGGTGGGCACCCTATGGCAGCCGGGATGACGTTGAAAATTGACGATGTTCAAGAGTTGCGGGACCGTATGAATCAGATTGCAGGTGAACAGCTTAACGAAGAGGATTTTACTCCGGTCACCAATCTAGATGGGGCGACGACTTTGGCTGATGCCTCGATCCAAACGATTCAGGAAATGAGTTTGCTTGCGCCCTTCGGTGTAACGAACCCTAAGCCAAAAATCTTGATAGAGTCTGTACAGCTTGCAAACGTCAGGAAAATTGGCGCTAACCACAATCACTTAAAAGTGCAGCTCGAAGATGGTGAAAACCATAAACTTGATGGAGTGGGGTTTGGTCTTGGCCATTATATGGATGAGATTGCTCCACATGCAAAAGTTTCACTCATTGGTGAACTTTCCATTAACGAATGGAATAACATCAAAAAGCCGCAAATCTTTGTCCAAGATATAGAAGTCGACCATTGGCAGCTTTTCGACTATCGAGGTAAGGGACAAGCTGAAAAGTGGATAGCCGATATTCCGGCACATAACCGGAAAATTGTTATTTTCTCAGAAGATACGATTAAATCCTATCCTTTTTTACAGCAACATCCAGATCTTGTCTTTATCGAGAATGAGCAAGATGCGTTGACTCTGGATTGTCATGATGGCCATGTCGTATTTATGGACATGCCACCACTGAGGAACCTGTTGAAACAGGTGGTTGAAAACAAAAATCCAGCACGAATCTATGCCCACTTTTCCCATGTGCAGGATCACTTTTTGAGTACGCTCCCAACGCGGGACCATTTTAAATGGTTTTATGCTTTTCTAGCCAAAAAGGGCCCACTTGATGTGAAAAGGTACGGAGATGACCTTGCGAAATACCGCGGCTGGTCAAGAGATACAGTAGATTTTATTTCTAAGGTGTTTTTTGAGCTTGATTTTGTTACAATAGACAATGGATTAATTATGCTCACGACCAACCCGAAAAAACGCGATTTCAGCGAATCTGCTTCGTTTATAAGAAAGAAAGAACAATTTGAGCTCGAGCAAGAGCTAGTTTATTCTTCCTATCAGCAATTATTCGATTGGTTCAATCATATATTGATTCATGAGGCAATAGACCTTGAGGAGGAAACAAAGCAATGGATTTAAAGCAATTTGTAACGATTGTGGAAGACTGGCCAAAACCGGGTGTTATCTTCAAAGATATCACAACATTAATGGATAATGGTGCCGCTTATAAATACGCAACAGATCAAATCGTCGAGTACGCTCGCGATAAAAAGATCGATTTAGTTGTGGGACCGGAAGCGCGCGGATTTATTATCGGTTGTCCAGTCGCGTACTCATTGGAAGTTGGATTTGCACCAGTGCGAAAAGAAGGAAAGCTTCCACGGGAAACAATCAAAGTCGAATACGGCTTAGAATATGGCACGGATGTATTGACGATCCATAAAGATGCCATTAAACCTGGCCAACGCATCCTGATTACTGACGATTTGCTTGCTACTGGCGGTACAATCGAAGCGACGATTAAATTAGTCGAACAACTTGGTGGGATTGTTGCAGGAATTGCATTCCTGATTGAATTAACAGACCTAGATGGTAAAGATAAATTAGAAGGTTATGATGTTTTAACATTAATGAACTTCTAAAAAACAAGGGCACTCTGACAAGAGTGTCCTCTTTTTTTACGATTTTCACTGATTTTGTCGAATTTCCAATGAAAAATTGAAGCAATCTAAAGAAAATACATGTTTTACCCTTTACATCCTTGCCTTTTTTTTCGATAATAGTAATAATAAAGAGTTTTTCTTCTAATAAGTTTATTTGGTACTTGCATCCGTTTAGACGGATTTATTTTTTTTGCAAATCATGTAGGCTTTTGCTGAAAGAAGGAAAGTCTTACCAATCATACTCAATCCGGACGGAAAAGTATCCGGTGGCAGTTAAAGTGGGGTTAAGGTGATTAAATGGCTAATGATCAAATATTGACTGCCGAGCAGGTTGTAGAACGGGCCAGCTTATATCTTCAGCCGGAAGAAGCTGAATTTATTCATAGAGCTTTTAAATATGCAGAGCATGCTCACCGAGAACAATTCCGTAAATCGGGAGAGCCGTATATTATTCATCCGATTCAAGTCGCTGGTATCCTGGTTGACCTTGAAATGGATCCTGCAACTATTGCCGCAGGTTTTTTACATGATGTTGTTGAAGACACGGAGATCACGTTAAAGGATATTGAAGAAAACTTCAGTCCTGAAGTAGCCATGCTCGTCGATGGTGTAACCAAATTAGGGAAAATCAAATATAAGTCACAGCAAGAACAACAAGCGGAGAATCATAGGAAAATGTTCGTTGCAATGGCTCAAGACATTCGGGTCATTTTAATTAAGCTTGCCGATAGATTGCACAACATGCGGACATTGAAGCATCTTCCGCAGGAAAAGCAAAGAAGGATTTCGAACGAGACTTTGGAAATCTTTGCACCACTGGCTCATCGTCTAGGAATTAGCACGATTAAATGGGAGCTTGAAGATACCGCATTGAGGTATTTGAACCCTCAGCAGTATTACCGTATCGTTAATCTAATGAAAAAAAAGCGTGCCGAACGTGAAGAGTATTTAGAAGAAGTCATTGAAGAAGTGCGGAAGAATGTTACGGAAGTCCATATAAATGCCGATCTTTCTGGCAGGCCGAAACATATATACAGTATCTATCGCAAAATGGCTTTACAAAATAAGCAGTTCAGTGAAATTTATGATCTGTTAGCGGTTCGAATTGTTGTTAACAGCATTAAGGATTGCTATGCGGTCTTAGGAATCATTCATACATGTTGGAAGCCGATGCCTGGCCGTTTCAAGGATTATATCGCGATGCCAAAGCCAAATATGTACCAATCCTTGCATACGACGGTAATCGGACCTAAGGGCGATCCGCTTGAAGTGCAGATCCGTACTTCCGATATGCACCGGATTGCTGAGTTCGGGGTAGCGGCACACTGGGCTTATAAAGAAGGAAAAGACGTTGGTGAACAACCGTCACTAGAGGAAAAATTGACGTGGTTCCGGGAAATTCTTGAATTCCAGGATGATGCTACAAATGCCGAGGAATTCATGGAATCCCTCAAAATCGATCTTTTCTCCGATATGGTGTTCATCTTCACACCGAAAGGCGACGTAATCGAGCTGCCTTCAGGATCAAATCCCATTGACTTTGCTTACCGCATCCATTCGGAAATCGGTAACAAAACGATAGGTGCCAAAGTGAACGGAAAAATGGTGCCGCTGGATTATAAACTGAAAACAGGCGACATTATTGAAATTCTGACATCCAAGCACTCATATGGACCTAGCCAAGATTGGCTTAAACTGACACAAACGTCTCAGGCAAAAAATAAAATCCGCCAATTTTTCAAAAAGCAACGCCGCGAAGAAAACATTGAAAAAGGCAAAGAGCTCGTTGAAAAAGAAATCAAGGATATGGAATTTGAATTGAAGGAAATCCTGACTCCGGAAAATATCAAGCGCGTATCGGATAAATTCAATTTCCTGAATGAAGAAGATATGTATGCAGCAGTCGGCTACAACGGAATCACGGCCCTTCAAGTTGTCAATCGCCTTACTGAAAAATGGCGTAAGCAGAAGATGATCGAGCAGGAAGCGGACATTACAGAAGCGGTATCTGATCTTAAAACCTTCCCTAATTCTTCGAAAAAACGCGACTCTGGGGTACGGGTGCCTGGCATTGACAATCTTCTTATCCGTTTATCAAGATGTTGCAACCCGGTTCCGGGAGATGAAATTGTTGGTTATATTACAAAAGGACGTGGAGTCTCCGTTCATAGACAAGACTGTCCTAACTTGGAAAGCGGTGAATCTGATCATCGCCTCGTGCCTGTTGAGTGGGAAAGCAGCATAAACGACCGTAAGGAATACATTGTTGAAATTGAGATAAGCGGGTATGATCGTCGTGGTTTATTGAACGAAGTACTGCAAGCAGTCAATGAAACAAAGACAAATATCTCAGCGGTCTCGGGCAAGTCAGACCGCAATAAAGTGGCGACCATCAATATGTCCATCTATATTCATAACATTGCTCATTTACAAAAGGTCGTCGACCGTATAAAACAAATACCAGATGTCTATTCCGTAAGACGGATTATGAACTAAGGAGTTTTATCACTATGCGTGTTGTTTTACAGCGTTCCAAAGCTGCCAAGGTTGTTGTGGCAGACAAAATAATTGGACAAATCGATAGGGGACTTGTGCTGTTAGTCGGTGTTACCCATGGGGATACCATGGATGACGCCATCCAACTGGCAGAGAAAATCGTCCATCTTAGGATCTTTGAAGATGAAAATGAAAAAATGAACCATTCACTGCTAGACGTTGGTGGTTCCATCCTTTCCGTTTCGCAATTCACCTTATACGGCGATTGTCGAAAAGGCCGTCGCCCGAACTTCATGGATGCTGCCCGTCCTGACGAGGCAAACGCCGTCTATGAGTGTTTTAATGAAGAGTTGCGCAAGCGGGGCGTCCATACCGAAACAGGCCAGTTCGGTGCTATGATGGATGTCCAACTCACCAATGATGGTCCAGTTACGCTACTATTGGAAAGTAAAAAATAAATGATAAAAGCCGAGATTCCTTAAGGAACCTCGGCTTTTATCATTTAAAGTATCTCGCCAAACCATTGTATATGGCCGACGTGACGGTTTCTTGATATTCGTTCGTGGTAATCGTCAGTTCGTCGACAGGATTACTTAAATAGCCTAACTCAATGAGTGTAGCAACACGCTTGTTTTCACGGATAACATGATAATCCCCATAACGGTAACCCCGGTTAGGCACCTGCATGGTGGAACCAAGTGAATTCGCAATGGAAGAGGCCAAAGCCTGTTGATAGCCGTGATAATAATAAGTTGTTATCCCACTCGTGATTTCATCGATGGTGCTATCATAATGGAGGCTGATGAAGGCATCGGCATTATGTATATGTGAGATGCTGACACGTGAGGGAAGGGCTACATATGTATTGGAACTCCTTGTGAGGATGACTTTTGCCCCGGCTGCCTGTAGCTTGTCCCGAAGCAGCTCAGCTGTTTGGATCGTCAAGTTCTTTTCAAGAGTTCCTCCTACACCGATGGTTCCGCTATCCCTGCCACCATGGCCTGGATCGATGATGATGACTTTATCTTCTAAATACTTCTCTACACCTGCCCGCTTGACTTGCTCGGTATCTCCTTCAATATTAACGATCCAACCGGCTACATAGGCGGTTTTACCATTTTTAAGTGTAATGGAGTACCAATCTCCTTCCATCCCAAGAACGGGGAATGTTTCACCCGCATTTACTTGTCCGATGATTTCAGAGCCAGTATCCGGTTTACTTCTCAGTATCGTGCCATCATGTATCGTTGTAACTTTACTGCCTTTGATATGCTGGTTCTTTTTCTTGGCAGTTTGCGCCTCATTCTCTATTTCTAAGTACCAGCTTACAACCCAGCCTTTTTTAGTACCGGAAAGTTGAAGCTGTGTCATTTGTCCTTTTTGTTGGAGAACGGGATAGGTCTCGTCCTTATTTACTGAACCGATGACTTCGCTATTTAAAGAGGCCTGTTTCCGAACATTTAAACCAGTAGCCGTTATTTTGGCCATCGTAATGCCTTTCGTGATTTTCTTGGTATCACCTTGATCCTTGCCTAATTCTATGTAAGATTCGGAAACCCAGCCCTTTTGTCCTTGAAAGTCAATTTGGGCCCAATCATTATGAATTTGATAAACGGTTACGGAGGCGTCTTTATTTAGCTTGCCTAATGAGGCACTGCTTGTGGATGGCTCTGAACGGACATTAAGCCTGTCGACCATAACGCGCCCGATTTTCGAATTGCCCGAAGTTTCCTGTGTATCTTGCTTCACTGTGTGCTCGGTAGCTGTAGGAAGCTGAACATAGGCGGCAGCGACCCACCCTTCGATACCATCCGTCTTGATTTGGACCCAATTCTCATTTTTTTCAAGAATGTCAACGAGCGTTCCTTTTGTTAAAGTACTAACCGTCTGAAAGGTAGTACCCGGGCCCATTCGGACACGGACGGAATTACCTGTTATGGTACCTTGACCAGATTTCTGCTCTACTTGATCGTATTCCGTATTCTTGTCCACGAGCCAATTGGCAACCCAGCCCGTTTTCCCGTTTCCAATCCTTATTTCATACCAATCATCTTTTTCACTGACAATTTCATATTTGTCACCCTTTGTTAGCCTTTTGACAATAGGGTAGTTCAGGCCCGCACCTTCACGGACATTGACCACCTTTGACGTGACGATAATTTCTCCTTCACTTTCTCCAAGTACATGATGTACCGGTAAAAATGCTGTCACCATCAGCAACAGGATAAGGGCAGTTAATCCAGATTTCCATTTCATAAGTTGTCTCTCTCCCTTTTCTGTCTATATGTATGTATTCTCGTTCAACAAAAAATTTCCCTCTTTATTATGCAAAAAACATTTATTTTTGGAAAGACTAAAACTAACTAAACGATGGAGGGATTTCAATGAAACTCAGTGAAAAAGCCCAGACGACTTTAAACGGAGGCAATCAAGTACTTGGGGTCGACTTACACGATTTTATCCAAAAGGAACACAGCGCCAATCTCGTTGAAATGGCTTCCGATTTTGATGTCAACGTTCGTACTATTAAAAACTTAAAAAAGAATATCAATCAATAATGTTTTCGACAAATTTCTTATGGAATCTTGACATTTGAGGGTAACGTCCGTATGATTATAAAATATCAGAACTATTACTGCAATAACCAATGATGGAGAAGAGTAATTAAGAAACACATGAATAAGAGAGGAAATGCCAGGGCTGAAAGCATTCCACATGATGACTTAATGAAAGAACCCTCCGTAGGCTTCACTCTGAACGATTTACCAGTAGGAGATGGACGTAAGCAGGCGTTAACTGTTTTTAAGCGGAGGCACATATTTATTTGTGTTTCAACTAGGGTGGCACCACGGGATATTCAACTCTCGTCCCTTGTAACGATTCTGTTACAAGGGACGGGAGTTTTTTGTTTGGTTAAAAATGCGTTTCGCGTTAAAGGAGGAAACAATTCATGTCGATTCAGATTCCAAGAGGCACACAGGATTTACTGCCTGAGCAAACGGAAATATGGCAGTATATTGAAAAGACTGCACGAGAAATTTGTCAACGTTATCAGTATAAAGAAATCCGCACGCCGATCTTTGAACATACGGAATTATTTTTGCGGGGTGTAGGCGATACAACCGACATCGTACAAAAAGAAATGTATTCATTCCAGGATCGCGGCGAAAGAAATCTGACGCTTCGTCCTGAAGGTACAGCTTCTGTCGTCCGTTCATACATTGAAAACAAAATGTTCGGTTGGGCGAATCAGCCGGTCAAACTTTATTATATCGGGCCCATGTTCCGTTATGAACGTCCTCAGGCTGGCCGCTTCCGCCAGTTCGTCCAATTCGGGATCGAAGCTTTAGGCAGTAAAGATCCAGGCATTGATGCAGAGGTTCTTTCATTGGCAATGAGCCTGTATAAGGCACTTGGCTTGAAAAAACTGAAGTTGGTCATTAATAGCTTAGGGGACAAGGAAAGCCGGACAGCGCACCGAAATGCTTTAATGCAGCATTTCGAACCACGCATCGGGGAATTCTGCGGTGATTGCCAGCAACGTCTGGAGAAAAATCCACTGCGCATTCTTGATTGTAAAAAAGACCATGATCATGAATTGATGCAAACGGCGCCTTCCATCATTGATTATTTGAATGATGAATCCCGCATTTATTTCGAAAAAGTGAAACAGCACTTAACTAATTTGGACATCGAATTTGTTGAAGATCCAACACTTGTTCGCGGCTTGGATTATTACAATCATACAGCTTTCGAAATCATGAGTGATGCGGAAGGATTTGGTGCCATTACGACTCTTTGTGGAGGTGGCCGTTATAACGGACTTGCCGAAGAGCTTGGTGGTCCAGAAACGCCAGGGATTGGCTTTGCGCTTAGCATCGAACGTCTCATTGCCGCGCTGAAAGCCGAAAATGTCGAGCTTCCGATAAAACAAGGCATCGACTGCTACCTTGTTTCACTAGGTGAAGCGGCTAAGGATTACAACGTCAAGCTTGCCTATGATTTACGTAATGCAGGATTCACAGTTGAAAAGGATTACCAGGACCGTAAAGTCAAAGCACAATTTAAATCGGCTGATCGTCTCGAAGCGAAATACGTGGCGACACTCGGAGATGATGAATTGGCAAACAATAAAATCAGTCTAAAGTTCATGGAAACGGGCGAGCAGGTTCAAATGGATCTTGCAACTTTCGTTGAACAATTCAAAAAGCTACAGGCTTAAGGGGGAAATACCATGTTTGGCAGAACATACTTCAATGGAGAAGTAACAGAAGCAGCTATTGGTGAAAAAGTTACATTAAAAGGATGGGTACAAAAGCGTCGTGACCTAGGTGGAGTTATTTTTATCGACCTTCGTGACAGAAGCGGAGTTGTACAAGTCGTTTTCAATCCGGACATCTCGGCAGATGCTTTGGCAACCGCAGAAAAAATCCGTAATGAATACGTTCTTGATATCCAAGGAACGGTCATCAAACGTGATGAAGCAAACATCAATCCGAACGTTACAACAGGTACAGTTGAAGTTCAAGCGGAAAGCGTCACGATCTTGAACGAAGCAAAAACGCCTCCGTTCATCATTGATGAAAGAACGGAAGTATCAGAAGATATCCGTTTAAAATACCGTTATCTAGACTTGCGTCGTCCGGCGATGTTCGAAACATTGAAAATGCGTAACCAAACGACAAAAGCAATCCGTGATTTCTTGGACGGAGAAGGTTTCCTTGATATCGAAACACCGATCTTGACAAAAAGCACACCAGAAGGCGCACGTGATTATTTAGTTCCGAGTCGTGTCCATGATGGTGAGTTTTACGCATTGCCGCAATCTCCACAGCTATTCAAACAGCTGTTGATGGTATCAGGCTTCGAACGCTACTACCAAATTGCCCGTTGTTTCCGTGATGAAGATCTACGTGCTGACAGACAGCCTGAATTCACGCAAATCGATATTGAAACTAGCTTCATGAGCCAGGAAGATATCATCAAAACGGCTGAAAACATGATGGCGAAAGTCATGAAAGACGTAAAAGGAATGGATGTAACCCTTCCGTTCCCTCAAATGACATATAACGAAGCAATGAGCCGTTTTGGTTCGGACAAACCGGATACACGTTTTGCAATGGAATTGAAAGATGTATCTGAAATCGTGAAAGACAGCGACTTTAAAGTATTCACAGGAGCTGTAGCGAACGGGGGACAAGTAAAAGCCATCGTCGTTAAAGACGGAAATGCAGACTACTCCCGTAAAGACATCGATGCATTGGCAGAATTTGCAGCGATTTACGGTGCAAAAGGACTTGCTTGGTTGAAAGTTGAAGAAGACGGCGTAAAAGGACCAATCGCTAAATTCTTCGCTGAAGATCAACAACAATTAGTGACTGCAGTAGAAGCGGAAGTAGGAGACCTAATCCTGTTTGTTGCTGATAAAAAAGGAATCGTAGCGGATGCACTTGGTGCACTTCGTAACAAGCTTGGAAAAGAAAGAGGCTTGATCGACGAAAGCAAATTCAACTTCCTATGGGTTACGGACTGGCCATTATTTGAATATGACGAAGACGAAGGCCGCTACTATGCAGCCCACCATCCATTCACAATGCCGTTCCGTGAAGACCTGGATAAACTTGAATCCGATCCAGCCAATGTCCGTGCACAAGCATACGACCTTGTCTTAAATGGGTACGAGCTTGGCGGTGGATCATTACGTATTTTCGAACGCGATGTTCAAGAAAAAATGTTCAAAGTCCTAGGATTCACTGAAGAAGAAGCTAACGCACAATTCGGCTTCCTTATGGATGCTTTCGAATACGGAACACCTCCACACGGTGGAATCGCCCTTGGACTTGACCGTATGGTGATGTTGCTTGCGGGTCGTTCAAACCTTCGCGATACCATCGCGTTCCCGAAAACGGCTAGCGCTAGCGATTTGCTTGTGGATGCTCCAAGTCCGGTAAGCGACAGACAATTAGCAGAACTAAGCATCAGATTGGCTGCAAAGAAAAGTAAATAACCTGGTAAAAAATGCGAAATTATACCTAGGTGCTTTCTCTTGAAACAGAGCAAAGCGATGTGCTATGATAATTCCAACAAGTAAGAGTCCTGATGTGTTCGTTCTTTAACCTATAAGTTTTGACCGAACACTTATAGTTACCGGGAGCACTAGTTTCCAGGCCGCGTAAATGCCTCCTTCGTAGAGGACTTACAAATGCAAGGAACCGAGCACCCACCTGCGGAGAGCGGGTTCAAAACAAAGGCATAAACGGCACAATCGGGACTCTTACTCATAACAAAGCAACTCATGTTGAGAAAACATGGGTTTTTTTGTGTCGTTTGAGGTTGTTGACCGATATAAGTGTTGTTTTGAACGATATATGTTTCCGTTAGACCGATAAAGTTGCTGAATTGACCGATAAAATACACCGATTGACCGATAAAGGCCATTCAGGACCTTTTTTGAAGGATTCAAATGCAGACATGTCGAAGAAAGTATGCAAGGAGAGTGATGAATTGATTAAAAAACCATGTAAGAAACCAATGAAAATGCTCAAACTGGAAGCATTGATCAGGAGGCTGCCATTAAACCATCCTAAGCAAAAGTATATAACGAGTGATTACCGGAAAATGCTCACGGGCCATAAAGGAGAAAGTACTATCGGTGCAGAGTTGCACTACCTACCTGGAAAAATGCACATCTTTCATGATTTGCGATTACACCATGAAGGAACCCGCTTCTTTCAGATGGATCTATTACTTTTATCCACCAACTTCATGTTGATTATCGAAGTGAAGAGCTTTGCCGGTTCCCTATATTTTGACCGAGCTTATCCCCAGTTAATTCGTACCAAAGACGGACAGGAACAAGCTTACCTTGACCCGCTTATACAGGTGAATATCCAGAAAGCGCGTTTAATGAACTGGATGAAGCTAATTAAATTCCCGGAGCTTCCGATTGAAACCCTCATCGCCAACGCAAATTCTAATACCATCATTAAAACCACGCCTGGCCACGCTTCGATTCTTAAACAAATCACCGGTAAGGAAACCCTCACCTCTAAAATTCAAACCCTTGAAAATAAGTATCCTTCCAAACTGTTGACGCAAAGGCAGCTCAACAAAATTTCGAACGCCCTACTTCAAAAGCACACTCCACTCAATCAGAATATCCTGGATCTCTATCAAATCCCTGAAACAGAATTACTAAAAGGCGTCCCATGTCCAAAATGATTAGCTGTCCCGATGAAACGAGAACGGGGTAAATGGATTTGCACTTCATGTTCATATCACTCCAAACATGCTCATATCGAAACATTAAGCGATTTTGCGGTCCTTATTCGTCCCACGGTGACAAATAAAGATGTGCGCTCATTTTTACAGATTGAATCAGGAACCATTGCCAATCGGATACTGTCAGGAATGAACTTGGAGCATTACGGATCAAATAAAGGACGGGAATATATTCTTGAAATGGAGGTTGACTGATATAAAGTGGATATTGACCGATAAATGTATTGAACTGACCGATAAAAACCCAAAACAGACCGATAAAGCTCCAACACTCCTTATTAAAGGAACATTCCGTCACATATTTGGCTTCTGAATTAGGCGTCGCGACGATTGGCGGCCAAAGCACATAGCGAGGATGAATATTTAGAGATAGAAAGCCTGTTTGATAGGACGCTACTGTTAGCAACCGTTCTTCAAAAAAAGTCTTAGATTGACTAGTATACCAATTCCGATAAAACTGCTCTTATTTAGCTTGTCATCCTTGTTGTTTATGATATATTGTTAGTTAGGAACATAAATAAGAACAGAATTTATTGGAGTTGAAAATATATGCTACATCAGTTTTCACGAAATGAATTAGCTATTGGTAAAGAAGGCATGGATACCCTGAAAAATACGACGGTTGCTGTACTTGGTGTAGGCGGAGTCGGTTCTTTTTCAGCCGAAGCCTTGGCACGTACAGGCGTTGGCCGGATCATCCTTGTCGATAAAGATGATGTCGATATTACAAATGTGAACAGACAAATCCATGCACTGCTCTCGACTGTAGGCCAGCCGAAAGCCGAATTGATGAAAACCCGCATCCAGGATATCAATCCAGACTGCGAAGTCATCGCCTTGAAAATGTTCTATACAGAGGAAACATTCGAGGAATTCTTCAGTTATAATCTGGATTATGTCATTGATGCATCGGATACGGTCATTTATAAGATGCATGTTATGAAAGAATGCCTGAAGCGGAATATCAAAATCATTGCAAGCATGGGAGCAGCAAATAAAATGGATCCAACCCGCTTCCAAATCGCCGATATTTCCAAAACGCATACCGATCCGCTGGCAAAAGTCATCCGTACGAGATTGCGTAAAGAAGGTATCACAAAGGGGATTCCTGTCGTGTTTTCCGATGAAAGCCCGATTGTCATTCGTGAGGATGTTCGGAAAGAAGTCGGTAATGACGAGGCGAAAATCCGCAAGGCTCAAATGCCGCCTTCTTCCAATGCGTTCGTTCCATCTGTAGCCGGATTGATAGCGGCAAGCTGGGTAATCAACGATATATTAAAAGAGATTGAAGTTCGTCGTGTTAATGATTAATAAACGGTAAACTGACTCTGATAAAGGGTCAGTTTTTTTGAGTATAAAAATTACATATATTAACTTTTTATCCAAAAAATATAGACAAAGTCGATGTAATGAGATACATTATTTTCAGAATATTTTTTTTATTCGTAAAGGAAAAAGGGGGTTTCAAATGAAAAAGAAAAAGATAGCAGGGATGGTTCTTTCACTATCATTAGTTGCGGGAGTCCTAGCAGGTTGTAATGGTGACTCGAAAACCAGTAGTTCAGGAGGAGGGTCATCCAGTTCGGGAGATACCATTAAAATTGGTGCCAATCTTGAATTGTCAGGTGGGACTGCCTCATTTGGTCAGTCGGCAGCGGATGGGTTACAATTGGCCATCGATGAAATCAATAAAGAAGGAATTAATGGAAAGAAAATTGTAATTAAAACAGTGGATAATAAATCGGATGCAGCAGAAGCGACGAATGGTTCGATTAAACTTGTCAGTCAGGATAAAGTAGTGGCAATTGTAGGATCTGCTACAAGTACAAACACATTGGCACAGGTGCAAGTCGCCCAAGATAATAAGATTCCTTTACTTACACCGACTGCAACTAATCCTGATATCACGAACAAAGCTGGGAAATTGAATGATTATGTATTTAGAACGTGCTTCATCGATCCATTCCAAGGAACCGTTGCGGCAAACTTCGCAACAGATGAAGTGAAGGCGAAGACGGCTGCCATTTATGTGGATAGTGCCAGTGATTATTCAAAAGGACTAGCAGCTGCCTTTAAAGAAGCATTTACGAAAAATGGTGGAAAAATTGTCGCCGAAGAAGCTTATGTAACGAAAGATACCGATTTCCGTGCGACATTGACTCGTATCAAGTCGGCAAAACCGGAATTCGTGTTTCTCCCTGGTTATTATGAAGAAGTCGGTCTGATCTTGAAACAAGCTCGTGAAAATGGAATCGATCTTCCATTCATGGGCGGAGACGGCTGGGATTCACCGAAAGTGGTGGAAATTGCCGGAGCAGAGGCTTTGAAGAACACATTCATCACCAATCACTATTCTCCAGAAGATGAAGATAAAAAAATTCAAGATTTCGTTTCAGCTTTCAAAACGAAATACAAAAAAACACCTGATGCTTTCGCTGCATTAGGCTACGACACAGGTTACTATTTGGCTGACGCGATTAAAAGAGCTGGAGATCCTACACCTGAAAATATCAGAAAAGCACTTGAAGAAGTGAAGGATTTTCAATTAGTTTCAGGGACATTGAACCTGGATGAAAATCATGACCCGATTAAATCGGCGACTATCTTGGAATATGTAGACGGTAAACAAACCTTTAATACAAAAATTGATCCATGATTGTAATCGATTCAAGAAGGAACTGACGCACTAAAGACCGCCTATTGGGGGTCTTTTTGCTGTGGCTTCAGATACATGCTTAAATTCATGCATATTTATATAGTATTATACAATTTTACAATAGAAAACCATGTTAATGGTACGTTCAAGACGTAGGTGTAAAAACCTATCAGGATACTAGTGGATAGAAAATAAAGGAAAAAAGAAGGTTGGATGTTACTAATGGCAGTTTTAAAAAACTTGGATGATGGACAGAGATTTATAACATTAAAATAATGAAAATACCCGGTTTTATTTGTTAAAAACGATATTGG
Source organism: Peribacillus sp. NPDC097295 (assembly GCF_044761665.1). Lineage (NCBI taxonomy): Bacteria > Bacillati > Bacillota > Bacilli > Caryophanales > Bacillaceae > Peribacillus > Peribacillus sp. NPDC097295. Next base: position 5,086 of record NZ_JBIWCW010000001.1, on the reverse strand, counting down.
CATATTTTAATATAATAATAGTTTGTATTGCTCTATGAGGAATATACTAGTGGACGAAATGTTCATATAATTTACGTCTGGACGAAGTGAAAATTATGCGGTACACTATTTTCAAAATATTTATTAAATTGTAAATATTTATATTTATCATGCATTTTAAGGGTGTAATGAATAAATATTCATACGTTACAAACAAAGATGACAAAATAGGGGGTTCATTATGAAAAAGAAAAAATTAGCAGGTGCATTCCTTTCATTCACACTTGCAGCGGGAGTACTGGCAGGCTGTTCTAGTTCTGACTCTACTTCGTCAAAAAAGAGTGAAGAAGGAGATACGATTAAAATCGGGGTAAACCTTGAATTATCAGGAGGGGTAGCCTCCTATGGTCAATCCATCTCTGAAGGATTGGAGCTTGCGACTGAAGAAATTAATAAAAAAGGCATTGATGGCAAAAAAATCGAACTTATCCAAGTTGATAATAAATCTGAAGCGGCAGAAGCTACAAGTGGTGCCATCAAGCTGACCTCTCAAGATAAAGTTACGGCAATCGTTGGTGCAGCAACAAGTACAAATACAATCGCACAGGTACAGATTGCACAGGATAATAAAATCCCAGTCATCTCTCCTTCTGGTACAAGCCCAGAAATCACGTATAAAGATGATAAATTGAACGATTATGTTTTCAGGACAAGCTTTATCGACCCATTCCAAGGAACCGTTGCGGCGAACTTTGCCACAAGTGAAATTAAAGCAAAAAGTGCTGCCATCTATGTCGATAGTGCCAGTGATTATTCAAAAGGGTTAGCGGCAGCCTTTAAGGAACAATTCGAAAAAAATGGCGGAAAAGTCGTAGCGGAAGAAGCGTATATTGCCAAGGATACGGATTTCCGTTCTACCCTGACTCGTTTGAAATCGGCTAAACCGGATTTCATTTTCTTACCAGGTTATTATGAAGAAGCAGGATTGATCGTTAAGCAGGCCCGTGAAACGGGACTGGACGTTCCATTCATGGGCGGCGATGGCTGGGATTCTCCTAAACTGGTTGAAATAGCTGGTGAAAAGGCACTAAATAATACTTTCATTACTAACCATTACTCATCAGGTGACCCTGATGAAAAAATTCAGAATTTTGTGTCTGCATTTAAAGCGGAATATAAAGACAAGTCTCCTGACGCTTTTAACGCATTAGGATACGACACAGGTTACTTCCTTGCTGATGCCATCAAACGTGCTGGATCAACGGATTCGGATAAAATCAAAGAGGCGTTGGAAAAAACGAAAGAGCTAGAGCTTGTAACAGGAACCTTTACATTGGATGAAAAACATAATCCTATCAAATCAGCTACTATACTTGAATTTAAAGATGGCGAACAAGTATTCAATACAAAAATCAATCCTTAATGATCGTGAATTAGTGTTAGCCTTCGCCGGCCCTTCTCATCCAGAAGGTGCAGGCGAATTGTCATTTTTTAAAAGGTACTGGAATAGGAAAAGAGACTAGATGTGACGAATAATAAAATTAGATGTTCAAGGAGAGTCGAATATGGAATTGGTACAACAGCTAATAAACGGGGTTTCACTTGGTAGCATTTATGCCCTTATCGCTCTCGGATATACGATGGTGTATGGAATTGTTAAACTGATAAACTTTGCACATGGTGACGTCTTCATGGTCGGTTCATTCGTTGGCTTTTACTCGATAACCGTTTTGGATCTATCGTTTGTGCCAGCCCTGTTAATTTCAATGACGGTCTGTGCGCTGTTTGGCGTATTAATTGAACGTATCGCATACAAACCGTTACGGAATGCAACGCGTATTGCCGCTCTTATTACCGCTATCGGTGTATCGCTTTTGATCGAATATGGATTCATCTATGTACGGGGCGCACAGCCGGAAGCTTATCCAAGCGATGTGTTGCCAACGGATAAAATCAACATTTTCGGTGCTTCAATCAACAGCCAGTCGGTATTGATCTTTGGCGTAGCCGTCGCTTTGATGATCGTTCTACAAATCATTGTCCATAAAACGAAAATCGGGAAGGCGATGCGTGCGGTTTCCTTCGACGCAGATGCCGCAAAACTGATGGGAATCAACGTCAATAATACGATTTCAGCAACCTTTGCCATCGGTTCCGCATTAGCGGGAGCAGCAGGTGTGATTTTTGGAATCTATTATATAAAAATCGAGCCGCTGATGGGTGTGCTCCCTGGTCTTAAAGCCTTCGTAGCCGCCGTACTCGGGGGAATCGGAATTATTCCGGGTGCGATGGTAGGTGGTTTATTGCTTGGGGTCATCGAGGCATTGGTCAGTGCCGCCGGCTATTCATTATGGCGGGATGCCGTAGCCTTTATCGTACTGATTCTTATCTTGATTTTCCTGCCACAAGGCCTGTTCGGTAAAAACAAAAAAGAAAAAGTATAAGGGAGACAAAGCTATGACTACTTTTAAGCGAGCTAAAGGTTTTTGGCTCTCGATTGTGTTATCACTGATTTTTTTCGCCGTGATCCAGATTTTAATCGGTGGCGGATCTTTGAATCCTTTTTATCAAAATACGCTCATGTTTATCGGGATTAACATCATTTTGGCGACAAGCCTTCATTTAATCATTGGGATAACGGGTCAATTTTCGATTGGACATGCCGGATTCCTAGCGGTGGGTGCCTACGCTTCCGCTGTTGTGACAATGAAATTGCAAATGCCTTTTCCCCTGGCGTTGATAGTAGGAGGTTTAGTCGCTGCTCTTGCAGGCTTGATCATCGGGATTCCAAGCTTGCGTCTAAAAGGAGATTACCTGGCAATCGCTACCTTAGGATTTGGGGAAATCGTCCGAATCGTGCTCTTGAATATTGATTATGTGGGCGGTGCAAGCGGGATGCAAGTTTCGCATTTGACTACTTGGCCATGGGTGTTCGGTTCAGTACTCATCACGATCCTTGTTATCCGGAATTTTACAAGCTCGACACATGGAAGGGCCTGCATTTCGATCCGCGAGGACGAAACCGCAGCCGATTCGATGGGAATTAATACCACCTATTATAAAGTTGTCGCATTCGCTATCGGCGCTTTTTTTGCCGGAATCGCCGGAGGCTTATATGCCCACAACTTTTATATCATCCAGCCATCGAACTTCGGATTCTTGAAATCATTCGATATCTTAATCCTAGTCGTACTAGGTGGACTTGGAAGCTTGTCCGGCTCCGTATTGGCCGCTATCTTATTAACGGTCGTCACGACGTTCCTGCAAGATTATCCAGAAACAAGAATGATCATCTACAGTCTCGTCCTTATCGTGATGATGATCTATCGTCCACAAGGCTTGATGGGTACAAAAGAAATCACGTCCATGTTCAATCGTAAAGGAGGCAGCAGCCATGACAACAACAAAAACACCGCTGCTTAAAGTCGACTCGGTCGGCATCAAGTTCGGGGGGCTAAAAGCCGTATCCGATGTGAATGTTGAGTTGTATCCAGGAGAATTGGTCGGTTTGATCGGACCGAATGGAGCGGGGAAAACGACATTTTTCAACTTATTGACTGGGGTTTACGTCCCGACGGAGGGCACGATCTCCCTGGACGGAGAAAACTTAAGGAAAAAGCCGCCATATAAAATCACCCAAAAGGGGATCAGTCGGACGTTCCAGAATATTCGCTTGTTCAGTGAACTTTCGGTGATCGATAATGTAAAGGTAGCTTATCATTCCCTTTCAAAGCATAGCATTATCAGTTCTATTGTGCGGTTCCCTACCCACTTTAAAGGGGAACAGGAGATGGAAGAAAAAGCGATTGAATTCTTGAAGATCTTCAACCTGGATCGATACAAGCATGAAAAGGCGAAAAACCTGCCATATGGTCAGCAAAGACGATTGGAAATCGCCCGGGCGCTCGCTGCTAATCCAAAGCTGCTCTTACTCGATGAACCCGCAGCTGGGATGAACCCTCAGGAAACACACGAGCTTATGAAATTAATTGCGCTAATACGTGAGAAATTTGACCTGACCGTGCTGTTGATCGAACACGATATGCCACTTGTCATGGGTGTGTGCGAGCGAATCTACGTGCTCGATCATGGCCAATTGATCGCTCATGGAAAGCCGGAAGAAATACGTAACAATCCAAAAGTCATCGAAGCCTATCTGGGCGAGGAGGTTTCATAATGCTAACAATCGAGGATATTAACGTATATTACGGAAACATACAGGCGCTAAGGGGCATTTCACTCCATATCAATCAAGGCGAAATCGTCACCCTGATCGGGGCAAATGGTGCAGGGAAAAGTACAATGCTCAAGACGGTTTCTGGCTTATTGAAGCCGAAACAAGGAAAGATCCTATTTGAGGATCAGTCCATTGGTGGAAAGGCTGCCCAATCAATCGTGAAGCTGGGAATCTCCCATGTTCCTGAAGGGCGTCGCGTTTTCGCGAATATGACGGTCGAAGAAAACCTTCAACTAGGCGCTTATTTACGAAAAGACAAAGCAGAAATCAAGAAAGACATGGAAAAGGTATATGAACTGTTCCCTCGTCTGCTTGAAAGACTGAAGCAACAATCGGGGACCCTTTCCGGTGGGGAGCAACAAATGCTCGCAATGGGTCGTGCCCTCATGGCAAAGCCGCGTCTGCTCTTATTGGATGAGCCTTCCATGGGACTTGCACCGTTACTGGTGAAACAGATTTTCAGTATCATCGAAGAAATCAATAAAACGGGCACGACCATTCTGCTCGTCGAACAAAATGCGAACCTTGCCTTATCCATTGCTGATCGAGCGTATGTTGTGGAAACAGGCCGCATCGTGCTATCCGGTCAAGCCGATGAACTGACGGCAAGCGAAGAAATCAAAAATGCCTATTTAGGAGGACACTAAAACCGCAGATTGCGGTTTTTTCTTTGTGTGCCAGGCATGGCAACTATCTAGGTGGTGAAAGTCCACTGTGGGGGTACACATCGACCAACCACTAAGGAAGCGCAAGGTACTTGCCGTGAGGTAAGGGCTGGAGGAAGCGTGGAATAAAATCTTGGCTCGACGAACAGGAATCTGATACCAAGGCTTTATAAAGGGATAAGGCTCCAAAGCAAGTCAAAGTCCA